>NZ_JBBVMF010000024.1:0-72667 GCF_038150125.1 Rhodohalobacter sp. 8-1
CAATATTTAGAGGTTGTAAAGAATAACAGGGTGTTTTTCGGCGATATTTTTTCCTTGGCTTCGTTTGCCCAGGGCATGCCTTCGGCGGAAGCAAAAATGGCTTACTCAACGTAATTAAGTACGTTTCCGTCGCCATTTCACCTTCGCCTTGCTGAGAGAAAAATCTCTTGGTGATAAATCCGGGTAAAGCATTCGAAAATAAATAGATGGATCTAATTCACTGATAATGATTTCCAATTTGGCAAACTTTAAAATCAATGCACAGCTTAGTATCCATTCATACTCAACCGGCATCTTATAATCGATGTATTAAAATGAAAAAATCTATCCCGCATAAAGGGGGTCGACCTGTTCACATTCTTAGATGATTAATATAATTTTACATCACTAAGTACGGTGTGCGGTCCAATAACTTTACAGCACAGACTTCGCAATAAAAGTAATGAATAACTGAGAATGACGTTCAGTTGCATCCGTTGACTATACCGTATTTCATCACTGACACGACACTAGTCTATTGCACTGGACTAAGGCTGTATATCAAATTAAATATGTTTGATTATATTGAAGAAATTTTTCAACCATCCCAATCCTAAGCTTTTTATGATTTCTAAAAATTATCTTAAATCCAAGATAGGCTGCCTGTTCATGTTTATAACATCAGTTATTTTGATGAACTGTTCCGGGGCAGATCGGCAGGCACAGCAACAGGCCCCGCAAGACCAGCGGACTCTTAACTATGAAGCCAAGGTTGCTTTTATTTCCAATGCTGGCGATACCTTATCCACCATTGAAGTTGCTGTGGCTGATGACCAGGAATCCAGAACACAAGGTTTAATGAACGTGAATTCAATGCCTGAAAATGCCGGGATGTTATTTATTTTTGAAGAAAATCAGCCCAGAAGTTTCTGGATGGCCAGCACGCCACTTTCACTAGATCTTATTTTTGCGAATGAAGATTTTGAAATCGTTCGCATTCATAGAAATGCATCTCCCTACTCACAAGACAGTATTTCTTCTGAAGAACCTGCGAAGTATGTCGTAGAGGTAAATGCCGGCTACACGCTCGAGCACGATATTAATGAAGGGGCTTCCATTGCCATACTTGAGTGAGGGACATTTTACAAAAAACCTATCCGTTAATTCCCATAATTAGTCACTCAATTTTTTCGCACGGTCAGTTGCTACCATATTCGTGTCAGCCTATATTAATTCTTTTACCAGTGATAAAATCATACAATTTTAATTCTCCTTACATCTCACTCGTTTTATGAATCCATCAAGCTCAGATCAAAAAATACCCGGCACTTTACTCCTTCTGTTTCTGATTTCTTTCACTATTACAGTTTCATCAGAGGCGCAGCAGCGGCAGCTTCCTGCAGACACTACTGTTACGACGGAATCATCTGTAACAATTAATGGCAGATCAATCCCCTATACAGCCACTACTGGAACCCAGCCGGTCTGGAATGATGATGGCAACGTGGATGCATCCCTGTTTTATGTGTATTACGAACGAAGTGATGTAGATGACAAATCCACTCGTCCGCTCGTTATTTCGTTCAACGGCGGCCCGGGCTCTGCATCTGTCTGGATGCATATTGGATACACCGGCCCGCGTTTCCTGCGAATTGATGACGAGGGATATCCGGTCCAGCCGTATGGCGTCATCGAAAATGATCATTCCATACTGGATGTAGCCGATATCGTTTATATTGACCCTGTAAATACCGGCTTTTCGCGGATTTTGAATGAAGACGTCGAACGATCCAATTTTTTTGGAGTGAATGAAGACATCGCCTACCTCTCTGATTGGATCAATACATTTATTTCGCGAACAGGTCGGTGGGCGTCTCCAAAATATTTAATCGGAGAAAGTTATGGCACTACCCGCGTAGCCGGTCTAGCCCGCAGCCTTCAAAACAGGAACTGGGTATTTTTGAACGGCGTCATTTTAGTATCTCCTACAGGAATGGGCCTGGAACCACCGGCGATGACACCACGGTCTGAAATCCTGAAACTTCCATATTATGCCGCCACGGCATGGTATCATGACGCACTTAGGAGTGATCTTCAGCAGATGGAGCTTCAGGATCTGCTATCTGAAGTGGAAGAGTTTACCATAGAATCGTATTTGCCGGCCATTGCACTGGGCAGCACAATCAGCGAGTCACGGCGGGATGAGATTGCCACTCAAGTCTCTGAATATTCCGGAATTGACAAGCAACATGTACTCAACTACAATCTAACATTCCCCACCTCATTCTACTGGAAAGAGCTGATGCGGGATCAAGGGATGACAATCGGCCGGCTCGACTCCCGCTACCGGGGAATTGATCGAATGGATGCAGGTGACAGCTATGACCATGACCCGGCTCTTACAGCATGGAATCATGCATTTACACCCGCCATCAACCACTACCTGCGGGAAGATCTTGGTTTTGAAACCGATCTTAAGTACAACATTTTCGGACCCGTTCATCCATGGGATCGCAGTGGCAACTCAACGGCCGAGGACTTGCGCCGTGCCATGGGCGAAAATCCGTTCCTGCATGTGATGGTACAATCGGGCTATTATGATGGTGCTACAGATTATTTCTCTGCCAAATATGTGATGTGGAACATGGACAGAAGCGGTAAGGTAAGCGACAGGCTTCGGTTTGAAGGATATGAAAGCGGCCATATGATGTATCTTCGGCAGGAAGATTTGGCCACAAGCAACGAACATATCAGAGAATTTATTCGCAACTCCCTCACCGATGGAGAAACACCGGCTAGATACTGATTATATAAATTTCCTTAAATCATCGCGGACTGCGATCCGCGATCTCCCATCATTGCAAGTGAGAAAGTGAACTGCTTAGGAAGAGTTGTCGTCTGAACGAGGTTTTGAGATGCCGCATCGATGTGCGGCATGACGCTTTTAATAAACTCATGATGATAAAAAATCATCAACGCTGACTTGATCCGCGATCTCCCATCTTTGCAAATGAGAAAATGGGTTGCAGGGAAATTACAGTCTGAACGAGAATGGGAGATGCCGCATCGCGGTGCGGCATGACGCTCTTTATAAACTTAGGTTCTTATTACAACAGTCATCGCGGACTTCGATCCGCGATCTCCCATCTTTGCAAATGAGAACATGAGTTGCGGGGGAACTTACAGTCTGAACGAGAATGGGAGATGCCGCATCGCGGTGCGGCATGACACCTAAATGATACCTAACTTACTTATTCATTGAGATAAGAAACTCTTCATTGGATCGTGTTCCCTTCATCTTCTCAAGAAGGAATTCCATTGCTTCAAATGCATTATGCTGGTTCAGATAGCGACGCAATAGCACAACTTTCTCTCTTTCATCGTCCGGTACAATGAGCTCTTCGCGACGTGTGCCGCTCTTAAATACGTCAATTGCCGGGAATATTCGTCGTTCAGCCAGCCGGCGATCAAGCACAAGCTCCATATTACCGGTGCCCTTAAATTCCTCAAAAATCACATCATCCATTCGCGAGCCGGTGTCAACCAGTGCGGTCGCAATGATAGTGAGGCTGCCGCCATCTTCTATATTCCTGGCGGAGCTAAACAGTTGTCGTGGGGCTTTTAGTGCCTCAGAGTCAATACCACCTGACATTGTTCGTCCTGAATTGCTGCCAGCGACGTTATAAGCGCGCCCAAGCCGGGTAATAGAATCCATCAACAATAATACATCATGGCCGCTTTCAACCAGGCGTTTCGCTTTTTCAAAAACTATTTCCGATAGCCCAATATGATTTTCGGGCTTCTCATCAAATGTGGATGCCACCACTTCAGCATCTTTCACTGATCGCTGCATCTCAGTAACCTCCTCAGGCCGCTCATCAACAAGCAGAATAATAACCTTGGTTTCCGGGTTATTTTTGTTGACGGCATTTGCAATGTTACGCATGATGGTCGTCTTGCCGGTCTTTGGCTGAGCGACTATCAAACCGCGCTGCCCCTTTCCTATCGGTGAGAAAAGGTCAATCAAGCGAGTCGTATATTCAGAAAAATGGTTTTCCAGCTTGTAGCGCATATCTGGATATACAGGCATCAGATCTTCAAAATCGCCCCGGTTATCCATATCGGTTGGAATCTGACCGTTGACTCCCTCTACCCTGAGAAGCGCAAAATATCGCTCGCCAACTTTGGGCGGACGAATGATTCCAATCACGCAATCACCCTGTCGCAGCCTGAACCGTTTGATCTGGGAAGGAGAAACGTATATATCGTCCGGGCTCGCCTTGTAGTTATAATTTACAGAGCGAAGGAATCCGTAGCCATCGGGTAAAATCTCCAGCGTACCTTCGTTAATCAGAAATTTTCCAAGCTTCGGAATTATTTCTTCAAGTCGTTCGTCAAGAGTTGGAGCATCAGATTCAGGCAGTACATTGCTTACATGCTTTTTATTTTTCTTGTACTGTCCGCGTTTTTTGCCGCGATCTTTCTGGCGGTCATTTCCGCCGCGTTCTTTTTTAGAATCGTATGATTGTATGTGGGATTCCTGTCCGTATTCAATATTAGGGACGCCTGTATCTCGCGGACCGCTTCCCCTGTGATTTGAAATCCTTTCAATAAGGCTCTCTTTACGTAATGCAGAGACGCCTTTCAATCCAATGGATTTAGCGATCTCTTTTAACTCTTTAACGGATTTTTTGCGTAGTGATTCCAAATCAGTAGATGATGGTGTATCGGTGTGATTCTCCGACATATGGTTTGTTTTGTTCTTGAAATATGTTCATGTAGAAAAGCGCGCAACCTTATGCAGAAGTGCGCTTGAGATAAGAACTATTCTGAATGGTATAGAAAAGAGTGTAACCTCTTAGTGATCAGCAATGTTTCCCATCCATTGCTTCAATGTTTTGTAAAAGTAAAAACTTCCTCCAAAAATTACTAATTCTGATTTATTCTTTTGAACCCACGATTCAGGCAGAGAATCATCAGCGTTTAGTATCTCAATATCAGGCACCAGCTCTTTTACTTCCTTTTCGGTAGCCGCCCTGCCTAACTTAAGCGGATGGTAATACACGGTACCGATTTCCAATAGTTCAGAAATTAGTCCGGGAGTTAATTTATCCCTCATTATGCTAAATACCAGTCTCCAGTCGCTGAGGGGTGATAATTCAGTAAGCTGCCGTTTCATCAGTTTTACTGCTTCAGGATTGTGTGCACCATCAAAATACCATTGATAGTCCGGATGAATCCGCCGAAATGATGCCCCGGCAGGATATCGTTCACTCCACTTTAAAAGTCCGTCAGCAACAGCATAGGATGATACGGGGATTTGCTCAGTTACACAATCCAATATACAACGTACTATTTGTGCGTTTAACCGGGCTGCCAGCGTGAGCTGTTTGGCTTCAGAATTATCTTCCATTACCGGGTCCAAAGAATAATCCGGGGCAGCCGAGTTTATGACGGGTGCGTTAAGTGAATCTGCATGGTTTTCTATTTCTGACATAGCAGCATTTGGAAGATCACCTACCACCACCGGTGTATTTGGCTTGATAATTCCCGCTTTTTCGCGCGCAATCTCCTCAATTGTATTTCCAAGTATATCGGTATGATCCATTCCGACAGACGTGATGGCAGCAGCTTCCGGCAGAATGATGTTCGTTGCGTCGAGCCTTCCCCCCAAACCGGTTTCAATAATTGCAACGTCTATACTCTTTTCACTGAAATACCAAAACCCTATAGCAGTAGCCAATTCAAAATAGGTAAGGGAGAATTTCTCAATTAACCGCTCATATTTTTGAAAAAATGTCAGAAGGTGCTGTTCGGTTATCCATTCACTGTCAATTGTTATCCGTTCTCTGAAATCTATCAGGTGCGGCGACGTAAAAAGGCCGGTTTTATAGCCGGCCGACTGATACACAGATGCAAGCATCCGGCAGGTGGTCCCTTTACCATTTGTTCCGGCGACATGAATGGATCTAAAATCGGCCTGAGGATTACCTATCTCACCACAAAACTCACGGATCGTGTCCAGTGAAAAATTTGCGGCTGACCGCCCTCTATCACCAAACATTGGAATGGTGTTCAGCGTCTCATAAACAGCCTCAATCGTTTTATAACGAGTCATCAAGCCATTTTCTCCTTTTTATATCCCTCAAACTTCTGCAATAGGTCATGCCTTAGCGGAGTATCTGTAGGATACGGTCGGCCGTTCAGTGATGACACCCAAACCAGTTCTTTCAAACTGTTGCAGATCCAAATCTGAGATGCCTGTTCAATGTCAGATCCTGAAAATGCTCCTTCTTTGATTCTATTCCCGCTTTCGCTACCCATCTGTATAAGTATGGACCGGGTGATGCCCGGCAGGATGTCGCAAGTAGCCGAGGGTGTAAATATTGTTCCGTTCTTCTCCCAAAATATATTAGCGATAGACGTTTCAGCCACTTCATCGCGCACAGTTAGCATAAGTGCGTCATCGGCTCCTTTTGCTTTCGCCTCGATGGCGGCTTGCCGGTAGTGCATCATGTTGCTTAGCTTCAGTTGGGTTGGCCGGCAGGACGATGGAACTACCGTTGTATTAACTGAAACAAGGCGCAGCGGTCCGGCTGCTTTCAGAGCTACTTCATCAGAAGTGATAAGCGTAATAAATGACGGTTCATTAGCATCTGGCAGTGAATAACCACCGCGTTCACCAAGCGATACCTGGATACGGATCCTGGCATGGTCCTCTGACAACTGGTTCGCTTTCAGTAGTTCAGTTATCTCCAATCTTACCTGCTCTTCAGTGAAAAAGCCTGCTTTCTGGCCTGTCAGATAACTCACCGCATCGTTAAGACGATGCAGATGGCGATCAAGATGAAGAAATTTGCCTCTGTAACTTTTGAACGTTTCAAAACATCCGGCACCATAAAATAGTCCGTCGGTTTCTGCGCGAATTGCGGCTTCTTCATTTTCAATGATGGAACCATTTAATGATACTTTCATAGAATGTCACCGGTTTACCAATTCTCTTGCCTTTTGTCGTATCGCCTCAACATCTTTACCCACATTCTGGTCAACAATGGTTCCTTGTCGATTAATGAACAGCTGCGAGGGGAGTCCCGGTACCATTAATTCCTGGTACAGTGGCGTACCATCAACGTATACAAAATCGAAATCTGTGGTTTGAATGTGTTCTTCAACAAGATTTTCTGCATCTCTGGCAGCGGCAGCTACAATTACAATACCCGAAAACTCCGACTGAAGCTGGCTCATGACGCTGTTAAGCTCAAGTGACAAATCAGACCAGGTAGACCAAAAGTGGACAATTACAGTAGATCCTTTAAACTGTGAAAATGACAGTGAATCTCCGGATGCGTAGTGATACAGCTTCCATTCGCTTATGCTCGCCTCTTCAATCTCCTCCCTGAACGTCTCCCGCTGGTTTGAAGCGTAGTTCAGAGAGCTCAAAAAAATGACAATAGCTGTAAGAGCTGCACAGATCAGTAAAAAAGGTATAAAATATTTTTGATCTAATCTCATTTGCCGGTTTGAACGTCTCAAATCTATATGTCAATCAAGATACAAATGTTATTCGAAAACTTAATCGCCCTTCTTTGCTGTCTTTTGGATGATAGCGACGCAAGTAAAACTGTTTACGCCGCGACTGATCTTTGTGAGTATCACAGCCGGAGATTCATTAAACTCTTCGACAAGCATAAATGTTTTGACGGTAACCGCATGCGATATGTTTGATCAATAATTTTTAAAAGAGCGTGTGATAAAATTGCAGACAACATTAAATGACAGACAATTATGAAAGCACTGCTAATTGTAGATCTCCAAAATGACTTTTGTGAAGGCGGAGCACTTGAAGTCCCGAATGGGAGTTCAATCGTTCCGGTCGTAAATAAGCTCATTGATTCTTTTGACGCCATCATACAAACACAAGACTGGCACCCCTCGGGGCATGCTTCGTTTGCATCCTCACATGATGATAAAGAACCTAATGATACGATTGAAATGGATTATGGAACACAAGTTCTTTGGCCCGATCATTGCGTTCAGGGATCTGAGGGAGCAGAATTCCATCCCGATCTGAGAACAAAAAAGAGCCAGGTTATTATTCGTAAAGGGTTTCGTCCGGAAATCGACTCCTACTCAGCTTTTTATGAGAACGACCATCAAACCAAAACCGGGCTTACCGGCTATCTAAAGACCCGCGGTATTACCGATCTCTACACGGTAGGCCTTGCAACAGATTTTTGCGTGAAGTGGTCGGTCGTTGACGGTATTGACGAAGGCTTTAAAATGCACATTATTGAAGATGCCGTTAAAGGTATTGATCTCGAAGGTTCGCTCGACGCCGCCTGGGATGAAATGAAGTCAAAAGGAGTCGATGTCCTTCAATCAGATTCCATACTGAAGTGAGCCAACAAGATCCCGAATCTATAGACTTTACGATATTGGGCGCCGGAATCGCGGGGTTATCTGTTGCAGATGAACTTCTGCAGCGCAATAAATCCGTTACAATTATTGATAAAGCGCGTCCCGGGAGCGGGTCATCCGGAGCTCCGCTAGTGCTCATCAATCCGGCCACCGGCAGACGTGCAAAAAAGGTTCACCGGGCAAAAGAGAGTC
The DNA here is from genome assembly GCF_038150125.1 of Rhodohalobacter sp. 8-1. NCBI lineage: Bacteria > Pseudomonadati > Balneolota > Balneolia > Balneolales > Balneolaceae > Rhodohalobacter > Rhodohalobacter sp. 8-1. Next base: position 8,590 of record NZ_JBBVMF010000024.1, read on the forward strand.
TTGAGTCCATATCAGATCTACTGTCGAGGGTTAAAGCATTTAGCGGGCAACAATTTTATGAACAGAATGGAGTATTGCGTCCTGCCCTTGATGAAGATCTCGCGAAAGATTTTCATCGTTCACCAAAAAAATACGACTGGCCGGATTCCTCGTGGATTCAGTGGCTGGATAAGGAAGAGTTTTCATCAACCTACAACTATTTCGGTGAAAACTTTGGCGGCCTGGTCTTAGAGCCGGGTTACACGGTAAACGCTCCGCTTTATTTAGAGTTATTAACAGGGTATCTAAAATCAAAAGGATTGCATACCCGGTTTGAAACGGAAGCAGCAATAAGCAAAACCGAGGATAACAGGTACTTCGTTAATCTTGCCGATGGAGGTTCATTCCACACTGAACATGTGATTCATGCTGCGGGGTCATCTATCAAACATAATCCCTCTTGGCAATTTCTGCCGTTTAAAACAACAAAAGGCCAGCTTCTTGATTTAACGTTCAAATCGCCACTCCCTCTGCGTGAATCTATCTCAAGTATGGGGTATTTTGCTTTCTTACCATCCACTCCAAATCGCCTGGTCGTAGGAAGTACCTATGAACATTCGTACGATAATCTGCAAACCGACGACTCCGGCAGGGAGTATCTGTATGATAAACTAGACCGGACATTACCCGGCCTGTCCGATTTACCCCATACTTTTGTAATGTGGAGCGGTGAGCGAGTCAGTATGAAAGATCATAAACCGGCTATAGGTGAACACCCTGAAAAAAAGAATTTTCATTTGTTTGGTGCGCTGGGATCAAAAGGCATGATACATGGAAGGTACCTGGCAAAACAGCTCGCCAATTCAATTCTTAATGGGAGCCCAATTGACAGTGAATTTAACTTAAACCGGTTTCAGAACTCTTAGGTGAGTCTTTATCGCCGCCAGTATACAACTCACCATTTTCACTGACCGACAAATTTGACAGGTGCTCTCTTTTATTCAAAGATGACATTCTCATTCGGATATGGTCCAGGTATTTGCCCGGCACATCCTGGCGTAAATACTTTCGCCGCAGTCGAAGCCACGCCTCATACTCATCTTCAGGTTTGCCGTTCCATTCTTTTTGAAAATCGGTATCAACCTCATTACGATAGTTTGGACGCGAGTAATATTTTACAAGCTTTGCCATCAAGTAGCTGAATGGTACAGCCAAAATAACCGCTACAAGTTCGAATATTGCGTAGTTAGTCATACTACGACAACTTATTTCCAACCTTGTTCATTCGGCCAGATGCATCCCTCAAGATGGTTTGCACCTGTCGACTATTCTATTTGAATAGTGATCATGATGTTATCAAGATGCCGGCAACTCATAAAATTCTGCTACTTGGCTTTAGTTAGGCTGAATAATAGCTGCCTCAGATGAAACTACCGTTATTGCAATCAGGGCAATCATTATAAAGAGATTAATAAATAGGTTTATCGTATCAATGACCGATTCCATCTTGTAAGTGGTCTGTATTTCGTAGTATTCAGCCAGCTGTTTCGCATTTTCACGGAGAGCTCCTGATTCGGCACCAAGCCGGAACCGGCTGATTGCCGTATTGGAAAACACACCGGTGGCCTCCATCGACTCTACAAGTCCGGCACCATCTTTCAGCATCATTTTGATGGCAACTTCTTTAATTCGCTTCTCCATGTATGTATTCCGGCACGCCTCGGCTGCCACTCGAATCACATCAATATTTTGCCCCGAACCGCTATACAGCGTATAGAATACGCGTGAAAATATTTCGATGCTTGTTTTGTGCAGTAAATCCCCTATCACCGGTATTTTGATGATATACTGATCCAGCATGAGCTTCCCTTTTGGTGTTTTCACCCACCAGATAAATACAGAGATGGGTACAATGTGCGCAAGTGTCAGCAATATCCAATTGTCCTGAAGCCAGTAACTTATTTCAAGTGTAGCCGCGGTCATGGGCGGCAGGGCAATATCAAACTCGAGAAACAGTTCTGCCGTTGCCGGAAAAATGTATCCTACATAGAACAGGACCGTCGCAACAACTGCCAGCACGGTTACGGTTGGCATTAACAGTGAGCGCCGAAGGTTCTTTTTAAATTCCGCATCCCGTTCAAGAAATTTGGCAGTACTCTCAAATACAAGTGCCATGTTACCTGAGGTAGACGCCACACTAAGCATGTAGGCGGCAAACTTTCCAAACACGTCTTCGTGCTTGCCATACACCTCACTGCCCTCTTTACCATCCTTAAGATCCTTCTGAATCTCTTTGATGACATCCTTCATTTTCTTGTTTTCTGTATCCTCATACAGAAGGTCAAGAATCTCGTCGTATGACAGCTGCTGACGCAGAAGATCGGCAGACAGGCTGACAAAAGTTACAATTTCATTAGTGGGCACACCGCCTTTAAAATCAAACCACTTCTTATTGATGCGGTGAACTTTATAGCCAAGCTTTGTAAGTGCCCGTTCGAGCTCTTCCTTGTTATAGGCCTCCTTTTCCCCTACAATCTTCTTTTTACCGGGTTTCTGGACCTTGTATTCGTAAATTTCTTTTTTTTCAAGTGCCTGAACGCTGATCCCGTTTTTCTGAACGAGCTTATCAACTTTAGACTTAGCGTCTTTTTTGGTCCCCGCCTCAAACTCGGTTTTAATGGATTTACCGGCCTTAGATGTAGCTTTAAGTCGAAATTTGGGCATAACACATCGGTTTATTTACGAAATGAGGATTCTTCAACCTGTATTATCGTACCAATTATTGCAAAACATAAATGCAGTATTGCAATAATCCAGCACCCATATGCCCGGGGATAACTGCTTCAAACAAAAACCAGTCAGCCCAATAGCTGTAAAAGAAAACTGTTTTAATTCATCAGCTCTGTGTAACTTTAAGAATAGTATTAATTTCAAATAAATAACTCACATGGCCTCCGACGAATCTCCTCAAACATTCAAGCATTCTGATAAAGAAACCGATACGTTTTTACAAAATGTTGAAAAGCTGAATGTAGATTCAAGCTACTATTTAACAGTTCTGGCAGGAGAAAACCAGTCGGCCAAAGACTCATTCTTCAAAAAAGTGAAGCAGAAATTTGGCGACCAGCTTAAGGTCATTGATTTACGCACGGTCGTTAGCACAGTCGAAGAGGAAAGCTATAAAAAAATTGACGAAATGATCGCCAACCTTGGCGAGAAAAAGTATGTGTGGATAAATCATGGAGATGAACTGGATGGTGTTTACACAGGTTTCTCGTCATCTGTGCGACGATACGCAACACCACAGGAAAAATACCTTATCAGGCATATCACATCTACAGAAAAAATTTATTTCCTTTCACTGCAAGACCGGCACACCGTTACGAACTTCCTTCGCCGTCATACTCAAACACTCATTACTTTCGACTACCCTGAGTCACTCTTAGGCAGGCTCAAACAGATTACACTCAACGGCAGCTCATTTTCAAGCAACCGTCAAGCCGTAACCCCATCTTCTACCGATTTGTAAACGTGGCTACATGGTAACCTTACTCTCCTGGCGGGGATCCAGATCATAGAGCGACGATACCGTTGCCTGAATGGTTTTGTACCATTCATTACCGAAGTTGTCGTTAATTTCGTAGAAATCAGAAAAATCCGGTTTTCTTATTTTCATTTTCCACTCCTGGTTTTTCGCTTTGAACACCGGGTCGATATGCAGAAGCTGATGATACAACAGCATTTTCTTGGTATCAGTATCCAGCATATCCCACAGCTCCCCGGATATTTCAACCAGGTAATCATTTCCTGAATAGTGTTTCACTTCACGAGTAGCTTTCATGCATTTCGCGGCTCTCTGCTTGGAAATATTCGGGTAAATGAGCAGGTATCCTACCTCAGCAGGCCCCAGCTCAATTTTATTTTGCTTGATGACATCAGCCGCGATTTTCTCCATTTCCGGAGATTCCATCAGCTGTTTATCAGATAATTTTATTTCGCCTTCCGGCTTCAAATAATCGTTTTCTGGCATTCCTTCTCAATTCAAATATTATGAAAAATTTGTGATGTCTAAGATAACAAAGTTAAACCCGGCATTAAAGAATCTTTGCATCTTTTGAAGAGTTAAATCTGTAGCACGAAGGGGGAAATTTCTTATATTATCTACATGGGTGTTGCTCAATTATTTGAGCATCAAATCTGTTTGTTTACCTGTTTTGCACTAGTTTTTTTGATTTATAAAAGTTCAAACCAACTGTATCATGAAAAAAGGTTTTATAGGTAGTCTTATCGGAGTTGCCATTGTTGTAGCGGCAGATACAATTATCAGGGTTATTGTTTCCATAAGTCTGAACATACCGGTCGATCTTTTCCTTTATGAAAATTATGGATTTACCTGGAGTCTGCTTATATGCGCTCTCACACTGGTCACCAGCTTTCTTGGGGGCTTTTTTTCGGTTACCTATGCCGACATAAAGAAACGACCGGCACTGATAATGTATGGCGTCTGGCTGATGGCCCTTCGCTATGGTCAAATTCACTACGCGATGGATGTTGAGCTGCTGCTTCCAATAGTTGCCCTGGTATTTTCATTATTGGCAGTTGTCCTGGTATGGCGATTCTTCCTGTCAAAAAAGAAAACTACACCCATAGCTGAACCATCCGGTCCCGTAGCTGATACAGAACCTCACTCTCAGCATAAAAAACATCATTCACCTAACGCTAACGAATAGTGGCGTCGATAGAAGTTACCGGCTGATTTCTCCACTCAGAAAGCTGAGCCAACATATCGCTGCGCACCCGTTTCATCAGTTCAATGCTGTCATCCTGGCTGAGATTATCAGTGGGGATAGGTTTCATGACCTTCAAGTTTACATAAGCTTCCGATGTGAACACCCAGGTTTTTTTGGGAAGGCAGTCCTGGGTGCCGTCAATGACGAGGGGAAGAATCGGGATATTTTTCTTGATGGCCAGGTCAAACGCACCCAGTGAGAATTTTTTCATGCGGCCATCCCGAGACCTTGTGCCTTCAGGAAAGAACATAACTGAACAATTATGTTTCAAATAGTATGTACACTGTTTAAAAACACCGATACGTTTCGTACTGGATGATCTGTCAACTGAAATGTCCTGGGCCATTTTCATCATCCATCCCAGCAGCGGAACATCGAACAATTCTTTTTTTGCCACCCATTTCATTTCCCACGGCAAATTCGATATCAGCGGTATGTCCGCATTAGACAGGTGATTACAAACAATAATGTAGGGATTACGATCATCAATCTGTTTCCACCCTTCTATGGTAATCTTCCAGTTTGGGTTGATGCGGGAAATAGCATTGCCAAGTTTTCGAAAAAAACGTCCGGTGCGGTAGCGCGCCGGGTCTCGGTCAAACAATCGAACAGCCGCAACCATCGGCAGCCAAACGATCACCAGCAGGGATATTCCCGTCCATATAAGCACGGAAAAAAGTTTTTCACGCATAACGCAATACTATAGTTTCGGAATAAAACTTTTGATGATTCCCCATACTCCCTTCGCGGGCTTTAAGCTGTTTTTATTCCGTTCGGCTGCTTTTGAAATGGAAGGTGGAATAGCAACTTTTTCAAGTTCGGCAATTTTCTCTTTTTGAGCCTGCTCTTTTCGTAACCGATCTTCTTGAGCTTTATCTGGTTTACTGGGAGTATCTTTTTTATGCCGGTTATCTTTTCCTTTCCCAGACCGATCTTTTTTGTCTGAAGAGGTAGTTGGTTGACCGTTTGATTTTGCAGTCGATTTTTTACTCTTTTTACCTGAGTCATCTTCACTCTGTTTGGTGGCCTCTTCCTGGCCATTGGTTGATGACGGGCGCTGTCTTTTCTGATCTGATTGATCAGAACTGCTGGTTTTACTTTTCTTGCTCTGTTTGCTTTTTTTAAAGTCGTCGTCCCAGGAAAAGTCAGAAGATTCACCGAAATTTTGAGGCAGTTCTAATGTCTTGATCTTGTTTCCTTTTATTCGCTCAATCTGTGAGAATGTGCGGCTGTCTCGCTTACTCACGAACGTAACGGCAATTCCTGATTTGTCGTACCGTCCCGTTCGGCCTATTCGGTGTACATAATCATCGGTGTTATTGGGTACATCATAGTTGATAATCATTGATACTTCCTTAATATCGATCCCCCTGGCCAGGACGTCAGTTGCCACAATAACCGGTACCTGGCCGTTTTTAAACGCTTGGAGAGCTTTATTTCGCTCATCCTGTGTCCTGTCTCCATGAATACTTACAGCTTTTATCCCCTCTCGCTTTAATAGACGCTGGAGTTCATCAGTCCCTTTCTTAGTAGAGGTAAATATAATGCAGGAGTCCCATTTAATGTCATCAAAAATCTTTTTGACGAGATCTACCTTTTGCTTACTTCGAAGCTTGTACGCCCGTTGTTCAACAGACTGGCTCGGTTTGGATCTCTCAATCTCCACAAGCTCCGGATTATTCATGATAGACCCGGCCAGTTTTTTAATTTCGTTCGGCATTGTTGCTGAGAACAGAAGAGTTTGCCGTTTCTCCGGAATCCATGATATTATTTTCTTCATATCCGGCAGGAATCCCATATCCAGCATTCTGTCTGCCTCGTCCAGTACAAAGTATTCAAGAGAGGAAAAATCCACCCCTAATACTTTGGTTTGATCGATTAATCGACCGGGCGTAGCTACAATAATATCCACACCGGCTTTTAGCGCTTTCGCCTGCTGGGAAAAATCGCTGCCGCCAATAACGGTGGCAGAGGTGATTCCGGCGTGATAACCTATTGCAAAAATCTGTTCGTCAATTTGCGTTGCAAGCTCACGCGTGGGGCTAAGAATAAGAGCTTTAATTCCTTTTCTATCACTCTTTAGAACACGCTCCATGATTGGAATAACAAACGCTCCGGTCTTCCCAGTACCGGTTTGGGCAGCAGCAATCAGGTCTTTCCCTTCAGCTACGATTGGAATGGCTTGTTCTTGTACAGGAGTTGGCTCTTTAAACTGAAGGTCGTTTAGGCCGGCGATTATCTCGTCGGATAAATTAAAATCGGTAAACTTCAAATGATTCCTTTTTTCAATAAAATTTAATGGTAATAAACTGCAGGTATATTCGTAAAAGTAAACTTAACGGGCGGCAATCTTTTATGTGCCATCAACCGAAAGGTATTCGCAGATATTATACACAACGGCAAGTATTCACGTATATGTTTCTGCAACACCGCTAAATATATCATTTTAACCGCAAAGTATGAATAGTTAGAAATCTGTTCACTCTTCTTTGGTTCGCTGGCAAAAAACGGTACCTTTTAAGGCTGTGTTCTCTGCGTTTCTGAGCCCTTTGGGCTCTTAACCAATCGAACGTTAGCAAACAGATGAAGCGACTGGCATGTTTCGCTATATAACTTGCTCAATTGAAATACGAAAAAAATCAATCCCTTATTACCAATATGAAAGTATCAATTTATTCGGTGTTAACTGCACTACTTTTTATTCTTATTATTAATGGCTGCGAATCTCCCCGGGGAACCGCGGATGCATCGCTTGAATCCAGAATGGATTCTGTTAGCTATAGTCTCGGATTTTTCTACGGCCAAAGCCTTGCTTCGGAAGGCGTTGATTCTTTACAGAATGGTCAATTCATTGCCGGTTTAAACCAAGCTTTGGAAGAAGATAGTTCTATCATTGACCAAGTAGCCATGCAGGCCCTGATGCAGCAATTTCAGCAGGATATCAGACAAAGCCAACAGGCACGTCAACAAGAAGCAGCCAGTGAGAATATTGCGGAAGGTCAAGAGTTTCTTGAAGAGAATGCTCAAAAGGAAGATGTAATGGTAACAGAATCCGGTCTGCAGTATCGCGTCATTGAAGAAGGCACCGGCGAAAGTCCAACGGCAGAAGATGAAGTTGAAGTACACTATCGCGGCACGCTTATATCCGGAGAGGAATTCGATAGTTCTTACAGCAGAGGCGAAACAGCAACGTTTCCTCTGAATCGGGTAATTCCGGGCTGGACAGAAGGTCTTCAGCTAATGAGCGAAGGGGCAACATATGAATTTTATGTTCCTGCGGATCTTGCTTATGGAAATAACCCGCCACCGGGAAGTATTATTGAGCCCGGAGCTGTGCTTATTTTTGAAGTTGAACTCATAGACGTTAAAGAGTAAAAGCTCAAGGTCACCTGCATCACATATTTGATGAGTGATTTTTGATTTTATTTATACCTTTTGAAATTTATAAATCGCCCTGCGAGAGATTGCCGGGCGATTTTTTTATGTTAAACCGATATGGATACACTTGCCCTCACAATGAAAGTTCGGCAGAAAGCCAGGGAACTTGGGTTTTACGCCTGTGGCTTTTCACGTGCCCAACAGCTGGATGCTGAAGCGCGCCGGCTTGAGCAGTGGCTGAATGAAGGGCGCCACGGAACTATGGGCTGGATGGAGAGAAATTTTGACAAACGAATCGATCCCACCAAGTTAGTCCCCGGTTCAAAAAGTGTGGTTAGCGTAATTGCAAGCTATCGTTATGAAGAAAACGAATTGGCAGACAGAAAAGCTGATCATCCAAAAATTGCTAAGTATGCCCGCGGACGCGATTACCATAAAACGTTTAAGGGGATGCTAAAAAAACTTTTCAACTTCACGAAAGAGATCAACGGCGGCATCAACGGACGGTTTTTCGTTGACTCTGCACCGGTAATGGATAAAGCCTGGGTGGAGCGGTCGGGCTTGGGCTGGATGGGAAAGAACGGAAACATGCTGAACAAGGAGCTTGGCTCGTGGTTCTTAATCGGCGAAATGATTGTGGATATCCCGTTTGTATACGATACACCGGTGAGTGATCATTGCGGGTCCTGCACGCGCTGCCTGGATGCATGCCCTACGAATGCAATTTACGAGCCCTATAAAATTGACGCTGAAAAGTGCATCTCCTACCTTACCATAGAGCTGAAAGACAGAATACCTGACGAATTGAAAAAGGATCTCGGGGAGTGGGCATTTGGCTGTGATATATGCCAGGATGTGTGCCCTTGGAACCGCAAAGCCGCCTATAGCTCAATTGAGGATTTTAAACCACGCCCTCAAATAATTTCACCGCCAGATCAAAAATCATGGAGTAATATTGACCAGGATCTGTTTGATGATCTCTTTGAAGGTTCTGCGGTTCGCCGTGCCACGCATAAATGGTTTACACGTAATGCCGAAATTGCTGAAAAAAATATTCGTGTAAAAGATTAAACCTACAGATATGTAGGCAAACTATTCATTTCTATGGTCGTAAACTCGTCGCAATAACAAGCTGTATCAGTCGAAACGCATCCACCTGCAAAACAGTTGTATAACTGAACTTCAATTAATATAAAGAGGATAACGATGCTTGACAAATTAGGTTATTTAGCGGCAGGGCTTGGATTTACATCAATTGCAGCCAGCATTGCTGCGTGGTATACAGAAAAAACTGAAGATGAGGAAGAAAATGCTCATGCTGAGAGAACCGGTATTTTTATCGGTCTCTGGCCACAGACATTTTTCGCTCTTGCCACCATTCTTTTTAAACTCAAAGAAATGGGCCATGACAAAGATGTTGAGCGCATTATTAAACGCCTTGAGACAAAAATGAATGAGTTAGGTAAAAAATAAGCATAAATATACTTTATTGTCTCAATAAGCCTTTGGCTGCGGTGCAGCCAAAGGTTTTTTTATGTTTGTCATGTATCTTCACCAGTATCTTCAGAGTTAATACCATCTGCTTTTTTCTTTTTACCGTCCTTCTCATTACCCACCCGTTCGGAAAAATCACTCATTTTTTCAGCAAGAACGCTTTTCCTCGATTTATATTCATCTGGTACAGTTCCCATCAGAAAGCCAATAGGTTTCAATGAGTCCACCTCATCAAAAATCACTTTTAAAATGGCCCCCATTGGTATGATCAAAATCATACCAATAATTCCCCAGATTTGAGCCCCTATAAATAGCAACAATAGTGCAATAAATGCATTGATACTCACCTTATTACCTACAATAATCGGTGTAAAGATATTCCCTTCCATCATTTGGATCACATAAAAGCCTGCCATAATTATGACCGGAATGAGCAGAGAATCCATCGTAAACAGTGAGTACAGCACTGGCAAAACAGCTCCAAACAGCGGGCCCACAAACGGGATGACATTGAGCATTGCAGCAAACGTTCCAAAAAAGACCGCATGTTCAATACCGATTATCAAAAGCATAGTTGAGTTTAGAACGGCAAGAATAAAAATTACGGCAATAATTCCGGTCAGATATCCCTGAACAACTATTTTTACTTTATCAATGATTAGTTTTGTTGTACCGGATTCAACTTCACCTCTGCTCCCAAATAATCTCATAAAAAACTGCTTCAGAAAATCTCTGTAAAGTAGCATAAAAAACATTAATACGGGTACAAGAAAGATAGATGTTAACGCCGAAGCAGCACCGGCTAAACCGCTGGTCAGCGTTGAGGTATTCTCTCTAATGATGTTCTGAATAGAATCGAGAATCATTTGAAAATCTATGATTTGCTCTATACCAAACCAGGATTCAAGGAATGCCTGAACATTGCCGGCAATCTCTTCAAACCGTTCTCGAAAAATGTCTGTGTCACCTGCAAAATCTGTAAGCTGCGAGTAGAAAAAGAAGCCGATCCCAAATAGAACCAGTAGGCCGCTGATGATAGCAATCGGTACCGATAAATATCGCGGGATTTTATACCGCTCCATTAAGCCGCAAAACGGCGAGAGAAGAATTGAGAAAAATAGTGAAAAGAGCAGCGGCTGAATCAATGATTTTGCCACGATCATTGCATACACCGTCAACATTATTGCTGCTAAAATATAGGTGTATGTAGCAACCCACGATTGATTTTTATTCATAGTTATAATGGGGTAACGCCGGTAGTATCAAAAACGGCGCTGGTATTTGTATTTTATTGGTTTCAAAACATCGTCCAGGCCATTTGTTTTAATCTCGTACATTGTTGCGAGATACTGCCCCAGTTTACCGGATGGAAAGCCTTGCCGCTGAAACCACTCAAGGTAGTGCACCGGAAGGTCAGTAACATACCGTCCTACGTACTGTCCGAACGGCATTTTGAACTGTACCATCTGAATTAAAAAATTCCGGTCAAATCCATCATGAGATTTATAATCATTCATTGAAGTACACCATCATAAAATGATATTTAATAATTTTTCAGATATTTTTCCTTTTTGGTGTAAGCAGTCCAACAATCGTGACAAAAATTACAGATCCAATGATCGACCAGATGACCGGAAATTCACTTCCTCCAATCTCTACGCTAAACAGCTCCGGCATGTTCAGCTGTACACTAATCCATGACCCAAACATCGCACCCACAAATCCTAAAACGATTGATACAATACAGCCGCCTCGACTGTATCCTGCAATTGATTGTCCGATAGAGCCGCATATTCCAGCGATAAAAAGCAATAAAAGAAATTCAAGTAATGTCATATCTCTAACAATTTATATGTGAATAATTAATTTTTGAGTCACTTACGTATTTAATCTCCCATCACCACACCTTCTCTTCGCGGATCTGCTCCGCCAAAGTAGCCGTTTTCGATTTTTTGGATGGCCTGTAAACCACTTGTAAGTTCACTAACCGTTATGTCGTGCCCCATTGCCTTGAGAGCTTCGATCAACTCTTGCGGAAAACGATTGTCTTCAATAATCACCGGGCCGTTGTAAGCAGCAAAATTGGGTAAATTTATTGCCTCCTGTGCATTTAAATTCCAGTCCAGCATTCCTGTAATTGCCTTGGCTGTGTAGTGAATGATTGCCGCCCCACCGGGAGACCCAACACTGGCCACAAAATCGCCGGTTTCAGCATCAAAAATAAGTGATGGACTCATGCTTGATCGTGGTTGTTTATTAGGTTCTACCCTGTTGGCAATCGGGCGCCCTTCATCATCCAACGGTGTACGAGAGAAATCGGTCAGTTCATTGTTTAAATGAAAACCACCTGGCAGCCCGGTGCCCCCGTCTGACATGATCCGGCTGCCAAATCCCTGTTCAATAGTTGTGGTCATGGAAACTGCCTGGCCGTATGGATCAACAATACTAATATGCGATGTTCCTTTTTCGGGCTGCTCGGGATGAATTCCCCAAAAAGCTGTTCCTTCACCCGGATCACCGGCAGTTGCTTCTCCCATACTCATATCGGTTATCAGCTCCGACCGTTTTGCAAGGTAACTTGAGTCCAGCAGACTTTGCCAGCTGTTTGCGGGCGGATCCACAAATTCAGGATCGCCGATGTAGAGTGCCCTGTCGGCAAAGGTCAGTTTTGATGACTCAAAATAGGTGTGCATCCAGTCAGTTGTGGGCAGCGAATCGCTGAAAGCCATGAAGTTATGGTCGACCTCATATTGCTCTATAATTCCCAGAATTTGCATCACGGCGATATGGCCTGATGATGGCGGCGGCATTCCGCAAATTGTGTACGATTTCCAATCATTACACATCATCTGAACCGTAAAAGATTGATCTGGGTAGTTCATGATATCTTCGACAGTCATCGTTCCCGGACGCTCATGAGATTGTACTCTATTGGCTATATCCTGAGCAACATTACTGTTATAAAATCCATCCGCCCCCTGATCTGCAACATTTCTAAGGATCTCAGCCAAAGCAGGGTTTCGCAGTGTTGTTCCGACAGAAAGCGCGTCGCCATTTTCATCATAATAAATATCTCGTGCGATAGGGTCGTCACGCAGCGATTGGTCGGCCTCCAGTAGTCCGTGAAGTCTCGGGCTGATGTTAAAACCCTCCTCTGCCAGGGTGATCGCCGGCGTAAAAAGATCACTCCAATCAAGGCGTCCATGATTTTTATGTGCCTCGTCAAGCATGGCAATTGTTCCCGGAATGCCCACCGCCATTCCGCTTCTTACAGATTCAGCGAACGATAGAAGCTCACCATCTTCTCTAAAAAACATTTTTCCATCAGCTCCGGCTGGTGCCTGCTCGCGACCGTTGTAGGCAAATTTCTCACCGTCATCATATGTGAGTAAAAATGCGCCGCCACCGATGCCGCTCGACTGCGGCTCCACCAGCGTCAGGACCATCTGCACGGCAATAGCCGCATCAACAGCTGAGCCACCAGCTTTTATAATTTGATACCCTGCATCTGTGGCGAGCGGATTCGCGGCCGCCACCGCGAATTCCGATGTTTGCCATCCAGGCTTTTCGGTATAGCCTGTCGAAAGTTCCGGTTGTTGTGGAATGGCATAGTCTACTGCTGATGGCGTGCGTTCTTCGCAGCCTGTAAATAAAATCAGCAGTACGATGAATAGGGCAGCTAAGAAGAGAAAATGTTTTTTGTGCATTTTTGGCAATGAAAGAGTAAATAATTAAAATATTTCCCGGAATTTAACTCACAGTAAATCACTGATCTCAAGCTATTTATACACCAGGACTTTTCATGACTCCTCTGAAAATACATGATCAGACTCTGTTTGTCATAGTATTTTTTATTCTTTTTTAACTCTCATCAAACTACACATCTACCCCGTACGCGCACTCCAAAGCCAGCCTTAATATCTGTGATCATCCGTCGTTAGGTCTAATTATTCACCCACATAACCCGCCTCATCCTGCAGTGCCTCCATCGCGGCCGCGAGGTACACAAACGGCGCATTCCAGTTGATGGTGATTTCATTTGAAGCGTAGGAACACCAGTCGTCAATATAGGAAAGCGCCGGCTGGTCTGATGGATAGATGCACTCGTCTTGTTGCCCTCGGTTCGGGCCACCTGCAATCAAACCGGGAACAGGTTCGCGAAGTCCCCCCCTCCGACGGCCGATGGTGAATATTGAGCGGTGGTTTTGATCCGTAACCAGTCAAAAACGAATAGCCGGTGGCATTGCGCCCCAGCAGATAATCGAGATTTGTATGTGCATAATGAAGGTGTTGTGTGTCACCGGTCAATTGATAGGCGTACAAAAGCGCGATCGCCTGGTTACCTGCATGGCCCGAACTTCCCCAGTGATAGTTGCCTGCATCGCGGTCCATCACGGTTCCATAGCCCGTCTCAGAAACATTCTCTATCAATCTGTCAGCCATATCTAAAATCAACTGGTTTGCCTTTTCTACATTATCTGACGCATCTTCCGGCAATGATTCCCCCAAACGACTCAGTGTATAGTAAGCCAGGGTTTGAACATTTCCCCAGTTTGGAACGGAGGTTTCGTCCGAAGGAAACAGATCTACCTGATCCAAATACTGACGATCTTTTGTGGTGGCATAAAGCTCCGCCGCCGCCCAGATAAATTCATCGGAGGCATCGCCATCTCCATAGGCACCCGTTAGAATATCAGGATCGAACCGCTCGTTCATAGCGTTTTGATCGTATAGCTGATCAGGATTCTCAAGCGCCCATTGCCACGCCATTTTTGATGCTACCAGTGTGGAATCTGCTAGCCCGGGTACTACATCATCAAACTCAGATAAAATCCTGGATGCCTGTGCCATGACCGCCGCAAAATTCACTGTGGCTGTTACGCTTTTTTGAATAACATAGCGTGTTTCTTTTGCCTCAACCGGCATGATTTTGCCTGAGAAATTAGCCGTTGTCAGTTTGTGATAGACACCGCCGTCAGCCGGATCCTGCATATTGAGAAACCACCTTAGATTCCAAAGGTTTTCATTCAGCACATCAGGTAGCCCATTGCCCGATTCCGGGATATTGACATTAAACCCTGATATATATTCCGGATAATCTTCATAAAGGGAAAAAAGAGTTGCCATAGAAATTCCCGAATTCACCGAATACTTATTATAGTCGCCCGCATCATACCAGCCTCTTGGAGCAGATATCACAGAATTTGCTGGCCGTTCTGATGTAGCCGCAGACGGATGAACAACAACCAGCCTATCCGGATGACCTGCCGGCCTCGCCCACTTACCACCGAACTCGTAAGGAATCCCAGTTGATGCACGCTGATGATAATATCCCTTCAGCCCGGCTTTGGCAGCATCTTCGTAAATATTTGGCGAAACTGTAAATTGATAAGAGTAGCCCAGTTTCGTAATCCAGACAATATATGTTCCCGTTTCACTGAAATCTGAAAAATCGGCAATACGAACACGCTCACCTGAGTTTGGAGAATCACGAATCGGACTCAGCTGGCCGGAGTATAGCGTGTCTGAAAAATCGGGAGTGAGTACATAAAACAGATCCGGCTCTCCTTCCGTCACAACAGCTTGTTTCGGGCTGTGTGGATAATAACCAACCTGGTTCAAATGAATGGATTCCGATAAATGCTGACTGAGTCCATTGGAAATGCCAAGTAGTACAATTAAAAAAGCTGCGGCTGTTCTCATCGTTTTCTGCCTGAATAATTTTAATTTCATATGTTATTCGGTTGTTACTCAATCATTACCATGAAAGTTAAGATAGTATAGGCCTGATGGATCATTTATTCAATTTGGTTTATTAATCATTGATCACTCCCAATATTCCTGCAGCCTGCAAGCTTTATCTTAACATATTTCAATATTATACGTACTGTGTCAGGATGAATAACTTAAAATATTTAGACATGACATCTGCGATACGAACCGGCATATTCTTGCTCATTATATTTGCCCTGCCCTCCCTGCTGTTTGCGAATGAGTACACAATTCCCACAATCGATGTAGACGTCAGGGTCACTGACGACGGACGTGTACAGATCACAGAGCATCGCACATATGTATTTAACGGAGACTTTAGCTGGGCAGATTACAGTCTTCCAAAAGATGGGTTTACAGAGATAGAATCGATATCAGTTTCTGAAAATGGCACTGCCTACATCAACCAAAATACAGACGAAACCGGCACCTTTTCGGTTTCTGAAAGTGATAATGCGTTTATCATTAAATGGAACTATGACGCGTCTGATACAACCCGCACATTCACTCTTTCTTACACATTAAACGGGGCGGTTGCGATAGGGCCGGATTGGAGTGAGTTTTTCTGGAATTACCTTTCAGCGAGCAGGGAAAAATCAACCGACACATTTAACCTGGCCTTTCGCCTTCCAGGAACTCTTTCACAGGACTCTCTATATACTTTTACCCGAAGTGAGGCAGACAATTTTGACTTTACCTACATCTCAAACGGGTATGATATATCAGGTGAGTCCATTTCAAGACGTCAATCAGCCCGTATACGCACTCTGTTTCCCACTTCTTTGTTTGATGCAGAGAGCGTTAGCATAACCCACCCTAATCTTCAGCTCGAATCGGTTCTAGCAGATGAAGAAGCCTATCGTGAAGCTTGAAGAAAACAGGCAGAGTGGGATGCCTATGCCGAATCCATCACACCGGCTGCCACGATAATTTTATGCCTGCTTAGCCTGCTCGTCTTTGTAACCTTATATCGAAAATTTGGTAAGAGATATTCCACCTCTTCACTCTCTACAAGGGAAACCCTCGTCATTCCGGGTCAGCAGCCTCCGGCTATAATCGGCCGCCTGATGACAGCCCGGCAAACATCATCTAATCATCTGATAGCAACTTTGTTCAACTTATCACGCCGGGGATGGTTCACGATCACAGAAGAAAAGTCAGATAAGGAAGGTTGGTTTTCATCTGAAGAAACCAAATACAGAGTGGAGATGCCGGATCGGGAAAAAGAACCTGGTGACACCTTGAAAAAACATGAAGAGATGGTAATTGATTTTTCAAAACAGCGAATATCTGAAGGCAACGATACATTTGATGAGCTATTTAAAGGGACTGATAGCGACGTTTCAAAGTGGTATAGAAAATGGGTAAAACAGGTAAAACAGGAGTTTGAAGATAAGAACTGGATCGACAAGAGCAGCTATACCGGTGTGATAATTAACTTTTTATTCCAATGCATTCTCCTTATCGCATCCGTTGTACTCCTGGTGAATGGGTCACCCGTAGCACTCATTGCATTGTCCTTCACGGTACTTGCAAACATCAGCTCATTATTCATCATCCGGCGGACGCGTGAAGGTGAAGAAATTTATTCCAAATGGAAGGCTTATGCCGATGGCTTGAAGAATGCAGACAAACGCACCATCAGAATGGAGATGCTCGACAGGCATTTTATCTATGCCACGGCACTCCATCTTAGTAAAAATCAGATCGAAACGCTGCTCGATTCCACCACTGAGCCTGCCAACATGGTAATCCCGTGGATTATTCTCACGCATGGATCTACCGCAAATGCTGCATCGGTCGCTTCATCAATTTCAACTCTTGCTGCAAGTGGAACCTCTTCTTTTACAGGGTCCACGGCAGGTGGCACCGGGGCTACGGTAGGAACTGCTGGCGGAGGCGCTTCCGGTGGAGCAGGCTAAAGAAAAGCTCGGCGACTGGGCGTAAATTTAATATCCTGTTCTCTTCGTCACTAAACTCACTTCAACATTTAACGGTCACATTCCGATTTCCGCAATACAGTACTGTTGTTAACCCGAATTTTAGTTTAGTAATAAAAAAACCGCCGGTTTACCGACGGTTTTTTAAGAATCGTAATAATGTGCCTCTAAGGGTAAGTATTATTAAACAATCGAGAGATTGTCTTTTACCCGTATGACCCCGCTTGTGTATAATGCGGCATCATAGGCAGCTCGCCAGGCTCTCATATTACTTACAACACCGTTCAATACGGCTTCCCCATCGTGCACTTCAACATCTACATCATTCACATCTACATTCACATTCCGGTCAATGCTGTCAATAATGTTTTGTGCAACTGCCTGATCAGTAATGTCTTCCGGTGATGCAACAGCAAGTTTGCTAATCACATCCACTACCCCCAGGTGATTCCATGCAATTTCCTCAGCAATATGTTTCTTCCATAGCGAGTCTACAGTACCTTCAAGGCTAACGACCCCATTTTCAACGGAAACGTTAATTTCCGACTCATCCACGTCCGGATCCCAAGAAAGTGAGTTTTCAACATTAGAAGTAATATCGAGGTCAGAAGGTACCGTTGCTTCCGCTGTTTTATGGCGAATGGAGAGGCTGTTAACCACATCCATAACTCCCGGTACGTTCCATGCATTGTCACTTGCGGCATTTTTTGCCCGCCGGGAAGGTACTTCCCCTGTCAAGGTTACCACTCCATCGTTAACCGCAACGCTTATATCATAACTGGAGACTCGGCTATCGGAAATTAATTCATTTTCAACATCTTCCCTGATAAGAGCATCTGTTCTTGTCTCTGTTTCCGATTCAGGAATAGTGGAGGTTGTAGCTCCTGTTTCGGGTTCTAATTCCTCTGTAGCCGTTTCAATTGACAGATTGTCTTCAATACTCTTTATACCACTGGTATAAAAAGCTGCATCATACGCAAAACGCCATGCGTCAACATCAAATACACTGCCGGTTAGTGTCGCAACTCCGTTAGTTACTTCAACGTCAATATTACCGATATCCACATTTCTGTTCCGATCTATGCTTTCAACAATATTTCGGGCGGCGGCTTCATCGGAAATGTCTTCTGTTGGAGTGACCGCCAGCTTGTTTTTCACATCAACGACTCCCGTCTGGCTCCAGGACTTATCTTCAGCCATCTGTTTTTTCCAAAGAGAATCTACCGTTCCCTCTAGTGTAACGCTCCCCTTGTCAACTGTTACGTTGACGTCTGCTGCATCCACATCCGGATCCCACGACAGAGAACTTTCAATATTTGCAGCGATATCCACATCCGATGGCACTATTTCTTCTACAGGCTCATAGCGAACGGATAGATTATTAATCACATGAACGACTCCCGGTACTGTCCAGGCATTACCACTTGCAGCGTTTTTTGCGCGATATGAAGTTACATCTCCTGTCAATGTTACAACTCCATCATCCACAATCACGTTAACATCGTAGTTGGAAACCCTGGTATCTGCTCTTAGCTGGTTTTCTATATCTTCCCTGATCAGAGCATCTGCCCGAGTTGATCTTCTTGTTTCGATTTCTGCTGTTGCTGTTGGATTAATTCTTGATGTTGGCATAAGTTCCTCTTTTGAATTGTTATTCTATTCTCCTTTTCTTGATTGGATATTGAAGAAAATTCTGTGCTGAATTATTCTTATCTCTATCCTCTCTCACTAAAAAAATAAATCTCAACAGAAGATCGTTCAGAGTTCATAGCTGAAAAAGTTAAAAAATCAGCTCTCTTCCTGTTTGGTGCTATATAGCTACCAAATATTATTGAGATTATTTGATTCGATTTGTCTAATTGCTCATCCATTTTGAGCAATCTATATTAATGTTCAAGGGATCTGGAAAAACTAAGTTAGCCAACCTGAATTTTTCACCAAGGAATTTTTTCTTCGGAAAGCAAAGTAACATGGCCGCAAAAACGTCCGGCGGCTGACGGACCTTGAGCAGGCCATTTCAGCTTTCGCCAACGGCATGCCTTCGAAACAAAGCCTTCTTTAAGTCGCCAAACTTTGCCCGGATCAATGCAGATAAGCCTCATCTGCTTTTTTGAACAGATTGAAGGGTGTCAGGAAATCGATTAATCCCAACGCTCTGTTTACAGACTTTCATAAATAGCTGCAGTTGTCTGATTTCTTAGCTCTTACAAAAAGCTTCCGGCAACATTGCGCTATTAATTGAATACGATATCCTCTAAATCAAGTAAGCTCTCTACCAACTTTTAACAGCAACTCTTTGGTGGCAATGATGCCTTCAGTTTCGCTTAACCCCGACCCTTCATATTCAATCCCAACATGGCCGGTGTATCCGGCATCCTTTACAATTTGAAGTAATCGAGTATAGTCGAGATTAGATTCGCGTCCGCTATCATCGAAAGCGTGTGTTTTGGCACTCACTCCTTTCGCATACGGCATCAGTTCTTCAACACCTTTATAATTGTCATATGTTTCACCGTTACCTATTGTAAAATTACCGAAATCGGGAAGCGTACCACAGTTAGACATATCCACCATTTCAATAGTATTTGCGAGCCATTCGCCATTGCTGGAAAGCCCACCATGGTTTTCAACTACCACATTGATCTCCTCTCCTGCTGCATACTCACTCAGATTTCGAAGTCCATCAGCACTGCGCTGCATCTGTTCTTCATAGCTTCCTGAACTCGCGGCGTTTACACGAATGGTGTGACATCCCAAAAACTTGGCCATATGTACCCATTTATAGTGGTTTTCAACAGCCTGCTGTCTGGCACTTTCATCAGGATCACCAAGATTTCCCTCTGCATCCACCATAATCAGCACGCTTTCAACACCTTCATTATCTGCCACGTTTTTGAGTTCATTCAGATAGGATTCATTTTCGGCTTTATCAAAATAGAAGGTGTTCACATATTCTACCGCACCTATATCAAATTGCTGACGGGCCATTTTTGCAAAATTAAGCGGATCTGCATCACCACGAAGAACATCTTCCGGGTTGTTTTGTAAAGCATTGCCAAAAAACTCCCAGCCCTGCTCCAGCGCATCTCCAAAAAATGTTCTGTGAAGTGACCACTGGGCAAGTGAGATATCAAAGAAAAGTTCATTTGATTGGCTTGATGCACAACCGGTAAATCCTAATGGAGCTGAAAAAAGGGCTGCACCGCCCAGTGCGGAATATCCCATTCGAGAAAGAAATGTTTTACGGTTCATAATGTTGTGTCTTTAAAGGGTTGATAAGGATTACATTAAAATAAGAGAATAATTGTAAAGGGAAACAGAAGGCTGATGTCTTCATGATCACCACCTGAAATCGTAACATTTTTTCCGAACTGAAATCGTTATATTCAAGTTATATTAAACAGTGTACACTGACGTTATTTAAATAAAAAAGCGCTTTTATGGAAACTCAGGAAAAGCTCGATAAATTTCAGCAACGTATCGATAATGGTGAAACGATTGAACCGAAAGACTGGATGCCTGAACGGTATCGAAAACAGCTGATCCGTATGATGAGCCAGCACGGCCATTCCGAAATTGTAGGTATGCTTCCCGAGGGCAACTGGATTACACGGGCCCCTTCCCTAAAAAGAAAAATGGTTCTTTTAGCAAAAGTACAGGATGAAGCTGGTCATGGGCTCTACCTTTACAGTGGAACGGAAACACTTGGAGTTAAGCGGCAGGAGTTAATTGAAGATTACATCTACGGAAATGCAAAATATTCAAGCATTTTCAATTACCCTACCCTTACCTATGCTGATATTTGTGTGATCGGGTGGCTGGTGGACGGCGCCGCAATTATCAATCAAACCATGCTGGCTAAAAGTTCTTACGGACCTTATGCCCGGGCAAACCTGAGGATTTGTAAAGAAGAAAGTTTTCACAAGAAACAAGGGTACGAAATGCTGGCGAAAATGGCGGACGGTTCAGCAGAACAAAGGAAAATGGCCCAGGACGCTGTCAACCGATGGTGGTGGCCTACGCTGATGATGTTCGGCCCGCACGACACCGACTCCCCAAACAGTGCCGAATTGATCAAGTGGGGTGTAAAAACCAAGACAAATGATGAACTTCGCCAGAGTTTTGTAGACCGCTCAGTTATGGAAGCAGAAGCGATTGGCCTTAAACTGCCGGATCCGGATCTTACTTATAATGAAGAAACCGGTCACTGGGAGTTTGGGGAAATTCCATGGGACGAGTTCTGGAGCGTGGTAAAAGGTGACGGCCCGATGAACCGTGAGCGCATAAAAGCCCGAAAAAAAGCCTATGAAGAAGGCGAATGGGTTCGGGAAGCCGCCATGGAATATGCCCGAAAAAAGAAGCTAAAAGACGAAAAAGCATCCTGATTGGCTGATTTTTCAAAGAGAATTTCATATTAAAATAGCTGACTATACTGAATTCAGAAAGAATTTATGAGTAATAAACAATCCAATACAGAGTGGCCGCTTTGGGAAGTTTTTTATCAACCTAAAGATGGAAAACCGTTTGAACATGCTGGTAATGTGCATGCTCCCGATGCAGAAATGGCCCTGCAAAATGCTCGTGATACATACGCGAGACGGAATGAAGGAATCAGCATCTGGGTCGTTCCATCAGATCAGATCACGGCATCAACTCCCGAAGACCAGGGACCTTTTTTTGATCCGGCAAACGACAAGCCCTATCGACATCCACAATTTTACAGCGTACCAAGAGTCGTAAAAAAGAGAAAATAATCCTGGATTTGAGCCCTGAGTCTTGAGATATGAGATCTCAAGACTCAATACTCACGACTCAAGACTCAAGACTACACATATGAGCACATTCGATACAATACCACAAACGAAACAAGACGCACTGGTAGAAACTCTTCTCCGGCTTGCCGACGACCGCCTGATTCACGGACACCGATTATCTGAATGGACCGGTCACGGCCCGGAGCTGGAAGAGGACCTTGCACTTGCAAATGTTGCTCTCGATATGATTGGCCACGCAGCTTCCCTTTATAAATACGCCGCAGAGCTCGAAGAAAAAGAGGACGAAGATTATTACGCTTACTTCCGCGATGATATTGATTTTAAAAACGTAGCTCTTGTTGAACTACCGCGCGGCGATTTTGCATTTACGATTGCTCGTCAGTTTCTGTTCAGTACGTTCAGTTATTTTCTTTACAAAGATTTGATTGAGACGGTGGATAACGAGCAGTTCAATGGGATGCTTCAGAAACATTTCAAGGAGATTAAATACCACCTGCGCCACAGTCGTGAGTGGGTATTGAGGCTTGGTGACGGCACTGAAGAAAGCCACAGGCGAATTCAGGAAGCCTTTAACGACCTCTGGATGTACACCGGCGAGCTGTTTGAAATGGATGAGTCTGATGATTTTGCTATCAAACATAACCTCTTTGTTGACGTTACCTCAATAAAACCGGATTGGAAAAAACTGGTTACAGAAACACTTGAAGAGGCAACGATCACCGTGCCGGATGAAGAGCAATATATGTTCTCGGGCTCCAGGCAGGGACGACACACTGAACATCTGGGTCCGCTGCTGGCTCAAATGCAGTTTCTGAGGCGATCTTACCCGGATGCGGAATGGAAATAATAGATTTGGGTCATGAGTCATGATATTTGATAAATTCATGACATACGACTCACGACTCAATTCTAATGACTCAATGAAAATAACAGAACCCATATCAAAAGACCAGATCTGGAAATTGCTTGAAGAAGTCATCGACCCGGAGATTCCTGTTTTGAATGTGGTTGAAATGGGAATTGTGAGGGATGTCATGATTGATGGGGAGTCGGTGATCATATCCATCACGCCAACTTACTCCGGCTGCCCGGCAATGAATGCCATAGAAATGGAGATTAGGAAAAAATTACAAGAGGAGGGCATCTCGGATTTTGAGATACGCACAGATTTCAAAGAGAGCTGGACGACCGACTGGATGACAGATCACGCCCGAAAAAAACTAAAAGATTACGGTATCGCACCTCCGGAGGATACTGAAACCAATGATGACTTTTTAACCACATTGAAAGGCTCACAAAAAGTTGTACCGTGCCCTTATTGTGATTCACTCGATACAGTTCTGCAAAGCGAATTTGGATCTACGGCGTGCAAATCGCAATATTACTGCAACAATTGTAATCAGCCGTTTGAACACTTTAAATGTATTTGAATAATACTACATCTATAGCCTCCTACGGATCTTAATATCATGTCTCTAATACTCTCTTCCACAGAAAACAGCATACTAACTATAACCCTGAACCGCCCTGAAAAGTACAATAGCTTCACAGAACCTATGGCTCTGGATATGCAGAAAGCTTTGAAAGATGCTGAAGCCGATGAGATCAGATGTGTTATTATTAATGCAAATGGAAAAGCGTTTTGTGCCGGCCAGGATTTGCCTGAAGTTGTTGAAAGAGCCCGCGATAATGATTACACGCTCGCCGATACAGTTCGTACCACCTACAACCCTATTATAAGATCAATCCGAAATCTCAATAAACCGGTGGTTTGCGCGGTTCAGGGAATGGCTGCGGGCGCCGGAGCAAACCTGGCATTTTCCTGCGATATTGTGATAGCGTCACATGAAGTCAAATTTGTGCAGGCATTTAGTAAAATCGGCCTCATTCCGGACAGTGGCGGCACCTTTTTCCTGCCCCGCCTGATTGGACCCGCCAGGACAAATGCGATGTACCTGCTTGATGAACCATTAAAGGCAGAAGATGCTGTAAGCGCCGGGCTTATTTATAAGTCGGTTAATCATAACAACCTTAAGGAGGAGACAAAAGCTTTATCAGAGAAACTTGCCTCTTTGCCAACTAAGGGGTTTGGACTCTATAAAAAGGCGGTTAATCAATCATTTGAAAATACGTTGAGCCAACAGCTTGACCTCGAGGCCGAGTACCAGGCACTGGCTGGAAAAACTGACGATTACAGTGAAGGGGTCAATGCCTTTCTGGAAAAGAGACAACCAAGATTTAAAGGTAAATAAAAAGAGCTTCCTATAGCGGCTGCCCTGCTTTTAAATTATGGGAGTGTCAAATAATTTACATTTCCCTCTCTTCTCCCGGATACCGGTTTTGATTTTGAAATTCTGCCATCCAGAAGGGATACCGTTTAGGAATGGCAGAAATCTCATCCAGCGCCTGCAGATCCTCATCTGTAAGTTCAATCTCCGCTGAGCGCAGATTTGATTCAAGCTGATCAGTGCTTTTTGCTCCGATAAGAGTACTAGTCACTCCGGGCTTATGGCGAACCCAAGCAAGCGCTGTTTCTGCGATTGACACATCATAGCTGTCAGCAATTTCTCTGAGCAGATCCACAATGGCGTACGCTTTTTCTTTGTCGATTGGGGGAAAGTCAAATTCGTCGCGGCGAGCATTTTCTCCGGATTCTTCTTTTTCACGGGTATATTTGCCAGTCAAAAAACCACCGGCAAGTGGGCTCCATGGTACAAATGCAAGATTCTCGGATTCCGCATACGGTATCAGAGCATCCTCAGCATCCCGGCCTGAGAGCGAATAATAATACTGCATTGCTTTAAATTGATGCCAGCCTTTTGACCGGGCAATCTCATTTGCTTTGGCCACCATCCACGTCGGCCAGTTTGAAACCCCCAGATATCGCACATAGCCTGTATCAACAAGATCGTTGAGGCTGTGCATGATCTCCTCAATCGGCATCACGCTATCCACACCATGCACGTATAAAAGATCAATCTGATCTACATTTAAACGGGTCAGGCTATCCTCAGCGGAGTTAAATATATGATAACGCGACAGCCCCTGATCGTTCGGCCCCTCACCCATGGCTCCGCGGACTTTTGTGGAAATAACGAGCTCATTCAGGTTGAGATCAAGATTATCTATGCTGTTTCCGAGAATCTCCTCTGACTGACCAAACGAGTACACATTGGCCGTGTCAATAAAGTTGATGCCGGCATCCACTGCCATTTGTATAAGTTCGTCAGCTTCATCTTGCTGCTGCTGACCGACCGATTTCCACATCCCTTCGCCGCCAAAAGACATGGTTCCAAAACTGAGTTCTGACACAAATAGTCCGGTATTTCCTAAAAGTTTGTAGTCCATTGGGAAAGATTGTTTTTAGGTTAACGTTTACAAAAAAAATATAAATAAATACTAAAAGGAGACAGTTCCGATATGAGTCATGTTTGTATTCCTTTACATCAAACAATTAAAGTGCATTCACGTAGTTTGCAAAAGGCGTTCCCCTCATGCCTCTTACAAATCGCATATCCGCGCTGATCACTTTCTCTCCATACTCAATGGCCACGGCAAGGTAACAAGCCTCGTATTGTGTGATGGGAAGCGCAACTGATAAATCAAACGCCAGTTTTCCTATCAGCGAATAAGGAATAATCTGGATCGGAATATTGCGGATTTCTTCATAGATATTATATGCATCATCCGGTTCAATTAAGTGCTGGCGGACCTTTTTTGTAATAATGGAATCCATTTCAAATTGAAACAAATCAGGTGCATAAAGTCGGTTGTAGCTGGAAAGAATGTCAACCGCTTTTTGATAATTATTTTCTGGTAAAAACCATTTAATGGCAACACAAGCATCAATAACCGGAATATTCATCGATTCCTGTCTTCAGAGAGTTCTTCGCCACTATCAGGAAAGGACTTACCGGATGCTTTATATTTTGTAAGTATATCATTGACCCTCTTCCGGGTTTCATCAATATCAGGTTTTGCATAACTATCTACAAGCTCCTTCAATTCTTCTTGAAGCGACCTGTTATTGCTCTTCGCCCTCTCTTTTAACTGTTTTAGTGTTTCCTTGTCTATATTTCTGATAAGTACGTCTGCCATAGGTTTTCCCGTTTCATTCTATTGTTATCATTATGATATCATTTTTTTAAACGGTTTGTCAACACCTTGGTTTTGACGGCTGATTGCTTATTTTCAACAGGTAATTATAGAATAAAAATTAACTATGAGCTTAGATAAAAATACCACAGTTGGAGTTGTTGGAGCCGGAACGATGGGGAGTGGAATTGCCCAAATTGCAGCCACTCACGGTCATGACGTTTTTCTTTTTGATGCATTCGGGGAGCAATTGAAAGATGCTGAAGAAGGACTTATTAAAATTCTGAGCCGTCAGGTTGAAAAAGAACGGATGAGCCGGGACGAAGTCGATGGTATTTTGTCCCGAATTCACTTTGTAGAACACATGAATGCTTTTGAGACATGCGGTATTGTTTTTGAGGCAATCGTTGAAGACTTAGAGGCCAAAAAAGATCAGTTTGCCCGCTTGGAAGCCATTGTGTCAAGAGACTGTGTTTTGGCAACCAACACCTCTTCCCTGTCAATTGCATCAATCTCATCAAGTCTGGAGAAGCCTGAGAGATTGTTGGGCGTTCATTTTTTCAATCCCGCCCCGCTTATGAAACTTGTCGAAATTATTCCCGGTATCTCTACTGACAAACGTGTTCTTGATGACGTTCGAGCATTTATTGACGGTTGGGAAAAAACTACGGTTCTGGCAACAGATACCCCCGGATTTATTGTCAACCGGGTGGCACGTCCATTTTATGGTGAAGCACTGCGCATGTATGAAGAAGGTATTGCGGAACCCGCCACAATCGATTGGGCAATGAAGGAGCTGGGTGAATTTCGTATGGGACCCTTTGAGCTGATGGATCTTATTGGACATGACATCAACTATAAAGTAACCGAAACTGTGTTTAAAGAATTTTTTTATGATCCACGGTTTAAACCCTCGTTTGCACAAAAACGTTTAGTGGAAGCCGGACGCCTTGGGAGAAAATCTGGTATCGGGTTTTATGAATATGGAGAAAATGCAGAGAATCCAGACCCGGTAAAAAATCAAGACCTGGGCCAAAAAATACTTTATCGAATATTGGCCATGCTCATCAACGAAGCTTGTGATGCTGTTTTCATGAATGTAGCCACAGTTGAAGATGTAGACCTTGCGATGACCCACGGCGTTAATTATCCTAAAGGCCTGTTAAAGTGGGCTGATGATATCGGGCCATCTACCATTTTAGACTGGATGAGCGCGCTACAGGTAGAATATCGCGAAGACCGTTATCGCCCAAATCCTTTACTCAAGCGAAAAGTAAGAAACGGGGAGTTCTTTTATGAATAATACTCATTCAACGCAATATAAAGACATTGTAGATAAACTCCTCAGCCAGGATCCATTCAGCAACTGGATGAAAATTGAAATCATTGAGGTATATGAAGGGTTCTGTACCGCACGGTGTAGGGTCAGGGAAGACATGATCAATGGATTTGGGGTGACTCACGGAGGTATTATTTATTCACTGGCTGATTCAGCTCTTGCTTTTTCAGCGGCCACCGGCGGGCGCGTAGCCCTCGCACTAAATAATTCGATCTCATATACAAAAAAGGCACGGCTTGGTGACACACTTACGGCCCGTTCTGAAGCCATTAATATGACACATCGAACAGGACTTTTTGATATCAAAGTCACAAATCAGGCTTCCGACATTATCGCAGTTATGAAAGGAACCGTGTACAGAACTAAAGACGTTTTATGATTGAACTGAGATTCAAAAAGCGTGTCCTTACCTCATAACTTTTATTATACATACACGTAGAATAGTCCGAACATCAGATTTTAAAATGAAATATGGGATTAGAAAACGAAGCGAAATCCATTTACGATACAAAGGCCTTTTATAGAGAATACGTTTCCGGGATGAATTCCCGGCAACTTGGCAAAGAATTTCAGTCTGATTCTGAACGCCTGAAAAAACTCTATCGAGATGCACTAAAAGAAAATAACCCACATGTTGAACCGGAAAAAATTCCGTTTTTTCAGCGCCTGCTTAGTTTACTTTCATCCCTCACCAAACGCCTGAATCCGGTTCGAAGATTAGTATTTGGTGTATCGCTGGTATTCTTCCTGGTCTATTTTGTCCTGACAATTTTTGAATTTGTTAACATATTTATATTAAGCAGCTTACGGCCAATTTTGCTACCTCTTTCATTCGTATCAGTTCTGGTCATTCTTCTAATAGAACTGCTCGAAAAATCTGATGTGCAGCAAGAGCTTAACGTAGCAAGGGATATACAACTCAGCCTGCTCCCTCCCTCCACTATTAAAAATGATTCGCTTGAAATCTATTCATTTGCAGCTACCGCACGAGAGGTTGGTGGCGATTATGTTGACGTAATGAAAACGGATAAAGGAACGTACGTTATAATAGCTGATGTATCCGGTAAAGGTATGATGGCCGCACTTTACATGGTGAGAATTCAGGCACTTGTTCATCTCTTAATTGAAAAAGATCATCCATCACCCAAGCAGCTTCTGCTTGAACTAAATGACTACATCAAATCAAATAAATCAGATAAGACATTTGTTACAGGGTGTGTCGCTTTCTTTCCTGATGATGATCTTTCTTTTACATATGCCAGAGCCGGGCATAACCCACCAATTCTTTACAGTAAAAGCCACGATTCAACATTTAAACTCAGAACAGAAGGATTTGCCCTTGGAATGACCTCCACGCCGTTATTGAAGAAAAGAGTAGTGGAGAAAAAATTTCGTTTCGCCGAGCAGGATAGTATACTGTTTTACACTGACGGACTTACGGAAGCGCGAAATGAGTTTGGAGAGGAATACGGAATTGAGCGAATAGACGGTATTATGTCAATATACGGATCACTCCATTCCAAGACGATCTCGAAGAAGGTTCAATCCTCCCTCGAGTCGTTCATCGGTAACGAAAAGAATTTGGATGACATAACATTTGCTACTGTGCATCGAAATCCTTCGGACAAACTTTCAGCCGGTAAGTAAATAGTTTACTTACTTTTATTTTGTGAGAGTCAGTCCGTTTTCAACAACTTTTCCCACTGTGAGTCCAAGTTGTTCGTAAACCTCTTCAAATGGTGCAGATTCACCGAAGCGGTCAATGCCCATTACAATACCATTGCTGCCCGTGTATTTATGCCAGCCGTATGGAGATGACGCTTCTATAGAGATTCTTGCACTTACATCTGAAGGCAGAACCGATTCTTTGTAGTCTTCATCCTGCTCTTCAAACAAATCAATACATGGCATGCTGACCACACGAGTCGCCACACCTTTTTCTTCAAGTTGTTCAGCTGCTTTCACGATTATTTCAACTTCTGAGCCGGTTGCCATCAGGATCAATTCGGGAGTTCCGCTGCCTGCCTCTTTCAAAATGTATGCACCTTTTTCGGTATGTGAAGCGGAAGCATACACAGATCGATCAAGCGTTGGCAAATTTTGACGGGTAAGTACCATCACAGATGGGCCATCCTCTTTCTGTATAGCAGCTTTCCAGCACCATGCGGTTTCATTAGCATCAGCCGGGCGAAAAACCGCTACATTCGGAGTCGCCCGAAGTGCTGCGAGATGTTCAATAGGCTGATGCGTCGGGCCATCTTCTCCCAAGCCAATACTGTCGTGCGTAAATACAAATATCGATGGAATGTGTGATAATGCCGCGATCCGTATTGATGGTTTATTATAGTCAGAAAACACGAGGAAGGTAGCTCCAAATGGAATAATTCCTCCGTGGAAGGCTAATCCATTTACTGCTGCAGCCATTCCGTGCTCACGAACCCCGTAATGCAAGTTTCTGCCCACGTAATTATCAGCCTGGTAGATTCCCTTATTGGCCATGTCTGTTTTTGTGCTTCCGGTCAAATCTGCTGACCCGCCGACAAGATTGTAAATGTGGTCAGAAATCTGGTCTAGAACTTTACCGGATGCATTCCTGGTGGCAAGTCCTGCCTCATCTGCTTCAAATTCAGGAATCACTTCCGTCCAATCTTCTGGCAGATCTCTGTTTAGAAATGAATTGAAAAGCACGCCATCGGCCGGGTATTTTTCTTTAAAATCATCAAGTCTTTCTTCCCAGATAGCTTCAGATTTTTCACCTTTTTCAACTGCTTTGCGAAACTCATTTTTGACCTCTTCGGGTATAACGAAGGGCTCATCATACGGCCAGCCTAATCTGTCTTTTGTAAGTTTAATTTCATCTCTACCTAACGGAGAGCCATGAGATGCAGCTGTACCCTCTTTATTCGGGCTTCCGAACCCTATTGTAGTTTTGCATTCAATGAGAGATGGCGTGTCAGTTTGCTGAGCTTTTTTTATCGCCTGTTCAATCTCATCATGGCTGTGTCCGTCAATTTGCTGTACATCCCAGCCGTAAGCTTCAAACCGTTTTTTCGTATCATCGGTAAATGCTAAATCTGTTGATCCGTCAATAGATATCTTATTGGAGTCGTAAAGATAAATCAGCTTGTGAAGTTTTAGGTGACCTGCGAGGGAAGCACTTTCGTGTGATATGCCCTCCATCAAATCGCCATCGCTCACAATTGCGTATGTATAATGATCTACAAGTGTACTGTCGTCTTTATTAAACTTAGACGCCATAAAACGTTCTGCCATGGCCATACCAACACCGGTACCAAATCCTTGTCCCAGCGGGCCCGTTGTGGTTTCAACGCCGGGGGTCATACCAAATTCAGGGTGTCCGGGTGTGATGCTTCCCATCTGCCTGAAATTTTTTATCTCATCAAGAGGTAAATCATAACCGGTAAGATGCAGAAGCGAATAAAGCAGCATCGACCCGTGACCAGCTGACAGCACAAACCGATCTCTGTCGAACCATTGAGGGTTCTTTGGATTATGTTTTAAAAATTTTGTCCAAAGTACGTAAGCAACATCCGCCATTCCCATCGGCATTCCCGGATGGCCGGAATTAGCAGCTTGCACCGCGTCCATGGAAAGAGTTCTTATTGTATTTACGCAGAGTTGATCGAGATTTTCGGCAGTGCTCATAGATTTCATTAAGAGTATGAATTTTATGTCAAGTCACAAATATAGACAAGATGTTAACTACAGAAAAATGAAATTGCATAAAAAAACCGCGCAAATTTTGCGCGGTTTTTTGAACCATCTTGTTCTATAAAAGAATCGGTTATCTTCGATTTGAAGAGTAGCCTTCACACTCCAGCACAAACTCGAGTTCATGAGAAGCCGGATCGGAAAATTCTCCGTAATTTGCATTTTCAAAAGCGCTGCACGCATTTCCAGTCTGGTCGAGCCCTTTGTAAGCAGTACCCAATTCGAAATAAATTTTTGCCCGTGCAGTTACACCGCCTGTTTCATATTCAAGGGCCTGATTAGCATGCTGAATCGCATTATTATAATTTCCCATAAGATTATGTACTTCAGCAAGTCTGTAATGAGCGTCTGAATTGTCAGAATCATATTTAGAAACCCGGTTCAAAAGTTCTATAGCTTCGCTGTAGTTATCGTTTTCCTTTAGATTATTTGCTCGATAAATCAATTCTTCCGCGGCCCCTGTCCTTGCGTTATTGAGGGTACGGTTGTCGCCAAGCTGCTCAGCAAGTTCTATTGCCCTGTCGTAATATTCAAAAGTTTTCTCATTATCGTTTGGATTTTGCTTCTTGTAAACGATAGCCCTTTGATAATGCGCAGTTGGGTAATTTGGATTTAATTCAATTGCAGTGTCCAAACTCGCCATTGCTGCATCATAGCTTTCATTCCTGAATTGTATCGTCGACTTCAAATAGTGTAGCTGTGGGAGTGCTCTGGACGTTTGTTGAACAACCTGATCGTCATTAAACTCCCGGCCAGCTTCTTGAGCGTCTTCAAAATACTCAATGGCCTGATTTACAGCATCTAAACTTTTCTGTTGCTGAAATTGCTGGAAGGAACGGGATGCCCGGGTATAATAAACCCTTGCAATATTGGCCCTAATTCTTTCTGAAATATCCTGCAACTCATTATTTTCCGCTACTTCAAGTGCGTCACGATAGGTTGCTATAGCGTCTTCAAGTTCACCAGCTCCGGCAAGCTCCTGCGCCTGGTTGTACAAGGTAACAGCTTCACCTCTTGCTTCTTCCTGGGCTGCAACTTGTTGGGTGAAGCCCAAAATCATCGCAAATAATAGCAGTGCGGGCAATATTTTGCTGTAAGATTTCATAATAGATACGTGTTTTGTTGTGATTTTTAGAATAAAACGAGCTTAACTTAATAAATTTTCAAATTAAATTTTGTCAATCTACTGTATAACATTAACTAATTTTGAGTCATAAAGTTTCTTAAAATGAAAAATTGGGTCTTGGCCGGCGTTTCTGATAGAAATCGCAGACATGTTTCACTGCTTCCTGCGGGTCATCAGTCATATGAAACAGTGATGTGTCATCTTCCCCAATATATCCCCCTTCAACCAATTGTTTCTCAATCCAGGAATGCAATCCTTCCCAATACTCTGTACCGACAAGTACAATAGGTATTTTTTCAATTTTATTGGTCTGAATAAGCGTCAGTGTCTCAAATAGTTCATCAAGAGTACCAAAACCACCGGGAAAAACGATGAAGCCCTGAGCATATTTTACAAACATTACTTTACGAACAAAGAAATACTTAAAACTGATTTCATACATTGGATGAACATAGTCATTTGTTCCCTGCTCATGTGGAAGGTCTATACCTAAACCAACCGACTTACCTCCCGCTTTTTTGGCTCCTCTATTGCCCGCTTCCATAATACCGGGGCCACCTCCTGTGATTACTCCAAATCCATTTTCTGCGATTAATTCAGCCGTTTTAACAGCTTTTTGGTAGTACTCACTGTTTTCTTTGAGCCGCGCAGATCCAAAAACGGATACACATGGCCCGACCTTCATCATCTTATCATAACCATCTACAAATTCACCCATGATCTTGAAAACACTCCAAAGATCATCGTTCCCCTGCATTTCAAAATGATCCGGCGGCATATTTTCTTTTGAAAAATACTCAGGCACTGACATACTTATTTTTTATTTAGTTTAAATGATAATTTTATTCCGGGTGTAGACAAAGCAAGAAGCTCAGGCGAGATTGTTGCTCTCGCAGATAAGTCATCAGAAACATCAAAGCTTCTCATATGGGCAAATACGTATGCGTCAACAGCATTTAACCCGTGTGCAAGTACCAATACAACAAACATTAAATCACGCCTGTTTCTCAGAGAATTCCGGTTGGTTCTTAACTGGTTTTGATTAACCCCCTGCAACTGCTCAGGTGTAGGTCCAAATTTAAGATCTGTATCTTCGCCACGCTGAGCGTTATAAAAAGCTGCTCTGTAGTCTTTATAATCCTGGTGAACCGTGTATGTGTAATAGCCAATGCCGGCATATAATCCATAAACTATTGGAACCTTCCAAGCTTGTTTGTTAACAATCTGTCCCCAACCGGGTACCATTAACGATTTATACATAACAGATGTCGGTTTGGGAAACTCACGGCTCTCACTATTCGCCTCAGTAGTATCTTGCTTTATAGGCCGGTCGGCTATCCTGTTCTCAAATAAGAAAAAATTTTTCTGGACAACAGAAGGCTGAGCTGAAATTGATGAGATGAAAGCGCAAAAAAACATCAGCAGACTAACTCTCTTCATCAAGAATCTGTAAAAGTCGTTCAAGGTCATCGTTTGAATAATACTCAATACGAATCTCTCCCCCATCACCTTTTTGCCGGATATTTACTTTCGTGCTAAGATTGTTTCTGAGTCGTTTTTCGATCTGATTTAAAAATGGAGAATCCTTTATTTTTGTTTTCCCCCGATCGGCCTGCTCATCCTTTTTAGAAAGTGATCTCACCACTTTTTCTGTCTGACGAACAGATAATGATTTCTTCAGGATTTTTTTCAGGATTGTCTTTTGATCAGACTCATTTTCGACACTTATAAGGGCACGGGCATGTCCGGTTGAAATTTTTTCATCACGTAAAGCCGCTTGCAGAAAATCCGGCAACTGAAGAAGCCTCATCATATTAGTGACCGTACTCCTGTTTTTACCAACACGCTCGGCCACTTCGCCCTGGGTATAGTTACACTCCTCCATCAGGCGCTGATACCCCATTGCCACCTCGAGTGGATTAAGCTCTTCACGCTGAATATTTTCGATCAGCGCAAAGGCGATCATTTGCTCATCATTTACTTCACGGACATAGGCAGGTATTTCATCAACACCAACTAATTTCGATGCCCGAAGTCGCCGTTCGCCGCTTATCAGCTCAAAGCGTTTTTCGCCAATGTAGCGAACCGTAATTGGCTGAATAAGGCCGTGTTTCTTAATTGACCCGGCAAGTTCATCAAGCGATTCCTGATTGAAATCTTTTCGTGGCTGATGTGGGTTTGCCCTTATATGGTCAACTGGAATATCGAGAACAACATTAACCTTTTCGGATGGCTCGAGAGGGACAGCAGTTTTTATTTTTTCCCGGCTGGCATTTTCTCCCTCATCATCATTGTATTCTGGGAAAAAAGCCCCAAGACCTCGTCCAAGCACTTTTTTTGTCATAAAATCTCCTATTCAGCCACAACGGGGCTGTCTTTAAACATCTTCTTATTTTGCTGTATAATTTCTCGTGCAAGAGAGAGATAGTTTTTTGCCCCTACACTCGACGCATCATATAGTATTGCCGGTTTTCCAAAGCTTGGTGCCTCGGCAAGCCGTACATTTCGTGAAATAACTGACTTAAAAACGCGGTCATCAAAATACCGTTTAACCTCATCAGCTACCTGATTGGATAGGCGTGTTCGGGAGTCGTACATCGTCAACAAAACACCTTCTATATCGAGATCCGGGTTCATGTGCTGTCGAACAATTTTAATCGTATTCAATAGCTGACCAAGTCCTTCAAGCGCAAAATATTCGCATTGAACAGGGATTAGCACGGAATCTGAAGCTGTAAGTGAATTAATGGTTAACAGCCCAAGCGACGGTGGACAATCTATAATGATGAAATCGTAATCACCTTTGACCTCTTCTACAGCTTTAGCGAGAATTCTCTCACGTTGATTACGGTCGACCATTTCTATTTCGGCTCCAACAAGGTTGATATGTGATGGAACCAGGTCGAGAAAATCGAGTTCCGTTTTACATATAGTCTCAGACATGTTCACGCCGTCAACCATAACCTCATAAATTGAGTTTTCAACCGACTTCGATTCAATACCCAGGCCACTTGTAGTGTTATTCTGTGGGTCAATATCGATAATAAGTGTTGAGTGCTCAATTGCAGCAAGACTTGCTGCTAAATTTATGGCGGATGTGGTTTTACCTACACCACCTTTCTGATTTGCAATCGAAATTACTTTTCCCATTCAATAATAGAGGCAAGGTTAAGATTAATTCAAATGAATATAAGCCACTATAAAGCCCTTACCAAAAGAAGTTATACACATCAGAATGTTGATATCTTTATTCAACTGCCCTTTGTGCACCTGTTAAAAAGGTTTTAGCGATTGCTGCCGGTGAGCTGAACTGATCGGCTAAACGGTGCAAGATCGGGATATCTACCTATCGGCCTTAATTTATTGAATCTGTTTTCCGATTCATTTCCTAAAGCTGCATTAGAAACAGACTCGAATCCGCTTAAATGAAGTACATTCTCCCTATCTATCCAGGGCTTCAAATCTGCAGGGCGGTTTTCAGACTGCTGAATTAACTCATGTCCATAGGATGGAAAAGCGGATGAAGCGTTTGACGCTGGAAGGCTCTCATCGAATGGATTATTTAGGATTAGCGAACCCGTTGTGAGACCTATAATTACAACCGCAGCTGATAAAAAATAACCACTTCTCATTCCTGATTTTTTGTTGGACTGCCCGGCTGCATATGATAATATAGAATCTGTTATATGCTTCGGCGGTGACAAATCAGGCAATGAATTTAACTTTTTTTTCATTCTCCTGATAGACTCAACCTCGATCCTGAGATCGGGATTTGTGGCCATGTTCCGCTCAAATTCAATTTTTTCAGCGGGATCCATTTCATCGAGTATGTATTTTATACTGTTTGTATCTTCTTTACTCATACACTATTCGGTTCTTTCTCAAGCTCTTCATCAAACATTTTTCTCAAGTTAATAAGCGCATATCTCATGCGTCCAAGAGCCGTGTTGATGGATACATCAGTCAATTCTGCGATCTCCTTAAACGGCATTTCGTAATAATGCCGGAGCATCACAACGGTTCGCTGTTCTTCCGGCAAATTCGAAATATGTTCTAAGAGTTCAGATGTTGACTCGTCCAGCTCAAGCTTTTCATCCTGAGCAACGGCATCTTCATCCGGTAAACGATCATAAAAATCAGTTTTAGAATCGTCATCATACGATCCTTTAACGTCTACAAATCGTTTTTGTTTTCGAATATGATCAATTGTTGCATTATGTGCAATTCTCATTACCCAGGCAATCCATTTACCTTGCTCGTTATAAGTGTCATCCATTTTGGTGATCACCTTTGTAAAGGTCTCCTGGAAGATATCATTGGTTACTTCACGATTATGGACCATGCTGAAAATATAAGAATAGACTTTAGCCTGGTGGCGATTCATCAGTTCTTTAAAAGCGAGCTGATCTTCATTTTCGCGATATAGATGTACAAGTTCACGATCTTTCATTTGATCGTAACTTTCGGGGATATTTTTTGATTTATTCAGTCGCATAATAATGGTGATTTAATATTCCTTCACTTGTATAAACTAACAAATAGCCGGGCTTTTACATTCGATTACGATATAATTTGTATATCGGATGGCGAAAACCGCTACAAATACAATAAAAGACAACCTGCATCAATAGTCTATAACATATTGATGTTATTTGATGGGTTACTGATTATAACAAATCAGACGCACCAGGCACGTTATCCATCATTTGTACAGGTAAGTGGTAAAAATGTTTCTTGAGTCATTTTCTAACTTTATTATTTCATTACGTTTAGTATGATAGTCAGAGTTTTAATCCGCATGAAAATTCAAAGAAAATGTCAAGTTCTTAGTATTGCTCTACACAGAAACTGAATCAACAGGCTTATTAAAATAGCTGTATACACTTTCTCCTTTCTTTTCCCCAATCGCTTCTTTTAACTGGTCTTCTTCTGAGGCTTTCACCTGTTTCACGGATCCAAATATTCGAATTAGGTCAGCTGCTGTCTTTTCCCCGATCCCGTCAATTTCTGTTAGCTCGGTTTTTACCGTTCGCTTGCTGCGTTTATCACGGTGATAATTAATCGCAAAGCGGTGAGCTTCATCCCGTGCCCTTTGTAGCAACTTTAATGCTGACGACGTCTTTGGAATCATGTAAGGCGCTGACTTGCCGGGGACGAATATCTCCTCAAGGCGCTTGGCGATTCCCGCAATTTCACACTCCCCTTCGAAACCAATCTCGCGTAAACCCTGGACCGCGGCATTTAACTGCCCCTTACCGCCGTCAATCAGAATCAAATCAGGCGGCTGTAGTTTTTCCCTTTTCACCCGTTTGTATCGGCGCATCACAACCTCTTTCATGGATGCAAAGTCATCCGCGCCAGTCACCGTTTTTATTTTGAAACGTTTATATTCACTCTTTCTCGGTTTTGAATCCACAAAGCAAACCATTGAGGCGACCGGATCAGTACCTTGGATATTTGAATTATCAAAACATTCAATTCGGCGAGGCAACCGCTGAAGGTGCAGATACTCTTTCAGGTCTTTGACTGACTGAGGAATTCGTTCTTTTTCAAATTTTTGCTTCTCGAGTTTACGCTGCCCCAGGTTCAGTTTTGCATTAGATATCGCCATATTGATCAGGTGTTTCTTTTCACCAATTTTTGGCACTCTGATGGGTACTTTTTTCTGATGCATCTCCCATAGATATTCAGCCAATGGCTCTGAATCTTCCATCTCTTCACTGATATAGACTTCATCAGGAATGGCGCCCGCAAACTGTCCGGTATAGTAATCTTCCACAAATGATTGAATCATAATATCGCGGGAGGTTTCGGTGATATTCTTCAAAAACCGATGGAATTTCCCAATCAGTTTCCCTTCGCGTACTTTAAAGAGAACGCCACAGGCTTCCTGAAGCTCCTCATCTACTTCAATCGCAAAAATATCGCGGTTGACCTGTTTATTATCCACGATCTTCATCTTCTTATTATACTTCTCAAGAGATTCCATACTGTCGCGCAGCTTTGCCGCCTCTTCAAATGCCAGCGCATCTGATGCGATCTGCATCTCTTCTTTGATGTCTTTGATCAAGTCTTCCGTTTTACCCGTCAGCAGACGCTCCACCTTCTCCATAGCATCTCGGTATTCATCATCATCCCAGTCACCGGAGCAATTCTCAAGGTAGTCATCAAAACAGGAATGCCATTTAGGAGCCCCACGTGATTTATCGATCATTTTGGGTGACACAGCACACGTGCAGAGATTAAATGTTTTTCTGATGGTTTCAAGCATCCGGCGCATATGCCCAACATGGTCATAGGGACCAAAATATTTACTGCCATCCCGAACCACTGTTCGTGTGGGGAACACCCGGGGCTTTGAATCGTTAGTGATGCAAATATATGGATATGACTTATCATCACGATACATGATATTGTACCGGGGCTGATGCTTTTTGATCAAATTATTCTCAAGGATCAGGGCCTCAGACTCCGAATCCGTGACAATCACTTCAACATCTTCAATTTTAGAAATCATCACTTTCAGGCGGCCATCGTGATGACGAGATTCTTGGAAATACGAGCGAACACGATTTCTCAGCTTTTTTGCTTTACCTATATAGAGGTGGTTCCCCCGGCTGTCTTTAAACTGGTAGACGCCCGGACTGAGGGGTAAATGATCAACTTTTTCCTTAACAGTAATGGACATAAGAGCAACTTTCAATTTTCACAAAAATAGCAAACAGACGACTTGGGTAAAAACATTTATATTAGCCTATTGATGGAAACCAACCAATAGATTCAAAATCCCGGAGATCTATACCTGATTTTTATACTTTGCGATGATAGCGGCAAAAAATATTTGTATAGAGTTAATTAATACAGGCATCATCTACTATTTTATATAACAACCCATGTCTCTATCACACCAGTGCCAACATTTTTTTATTACCACTCAAAGAAACAAATTATGCAGTTCACCGGAACCCAACCCGATATCCCAATCATTTACGAAGACAATCATCTGCTTGTAATTCAAAAACCAGCCGGCTTACTCTCACAAGAAGATCATACAGGTAGGCCCGATGCACTTACACTTTGTAAAGAATACATTAAAAAAAGGTACAGCAAGCCTGGCAATGTTTTCCTGGGATTGCTGCACCGTCTGGACAGACCGGTTAGTGGGGTGATGGTATTTGCAAAAACATCAAAAGCTGCATCGCGAATCAGTGAGCAGATCAGAGCTCGTAAAGTCCGCAAACGGTACCGGACAGTGGTCATTGGAAATCCACCACCAAACGGAGTACTTGAACATCACCTGGTCAAGAATGACGTTAAAAATATGGTTACCATCGTAGACAAGGCTACCCGAAAAAGTAAACTTGCCAAACTTTCGTTTAACACACTATTAACAAAAGGTTCTCTTTCGCTCGTGGATGTTAATCTTGAAACAGGCAGGGCTCATCAAATCCGTGTACAATTTGCAGAAATCGGTTCACCCATCTGGGGGGATAAGCGTTATGGCAAGCAGACATCATCCGGATCCATAGCTCTTCACGCTTACAGATTTACACTTAAGCATCCCACATTAGATGAGAAAATGACCTTTACTGCTGATCTTCCAGATAGTAAGCCATGGACTGAATTTAAATAGAAAAGCCACGCATCAGGCGTGGCTTTCTCAAACTTAATATGTGACTATAGTTTATACAATTTCAGGTTTACTATTCACATGCTTGGGCTTCCATGCACTTTGTGTACTTTCAAGTGCTTTCGAACCAATCTCTTCAGCTCTTTCGGTATCACTATTTATTTCATAGGATGTTACAATTGGAACCACTTTGCTAATTTCGGTAATCAGTATTGTACAATCTTCCAGGTGACTCTTACTGAGTTCCGCCAGCTTCTGATTTTCATCAGAAAGTGCATGAGTGTGAAGCATTGTGTACCCAATTGTTATCATTGAAAGTGCCGCATAATCATCACGCAGCATTTTTGACAGTGCATCATCTCTTACAGAATCGATCATACCTGCAATAGATCCAGCAAAAGATGCAATCTTAGACTTGATTGCAGACTTCATTTCACCACCCATTTGCTCAATCTCTGATTCAAGCTTTTGAACATGAGAGGACGCCATTTTATCGAGCTCATTAAGCAACTCTACTGCTCTCTCATCAGTTACTTTATCAGATGTTTTCTGCTTCTTAACGGCATTCATAAAATGTCGTTCAAGTGCATGGAGGTCAGATGTGTACGTCGACAGATTTTTATTATCTTTATTACTCATAACGGGGTTAATTACTTTAGATTTTTACTTCTAACTTATCTTTTAAACAAACGTTATGTTATTACAGTTCAATAGGTTTGTATTCTCAATTGAAAA
The DNA here is from genome assembly GCF_038150125.1 of Rhodohalobacter sp. 8-1. NCBI lineage: Bacteria > Pseudomonadati > Balneolota > Balneolia > Balneolales > Balneolaceae > Rhodohalobacter > Rhodohalobacter sp. 8-1. The sequence goes on from NZ_JBBVMF010000024.1 coordinate 49,375, forward strand.
TATTTCGATTTAATTCAGCACGCACTTTAATGTTTGATCACCCGGTTACAAAATTCGCCGGGTTCCGAGGTATTTTGTTGCCCAATATCTCTGACCAATATTTGAAATCATCACTCCTGAGGACACCGATGCATGGAGAAACCTGTCACCTTTCATAATAATCCCGACATGTAACATATTCCGGCCAGTCTTAAAAAACACGAGGTCGCCGGGGCGGGTATAGTTCCGCCTCACACTGGTACCTTCCTGAAGTTGCTGTCTTGTATTCCGGGGCAATTCAATTCCAAAATAATCCTTAAAAACAATCTGAGTAAATGACGAGCAATCGACCCCTCCCATTCCTGCTCCCCCCAATACATAAGGCGTACCCCTCCAGTTATTGTGAGCTTGATTTAATGCATCCAACACATGACTTTCTTGGGCCGCTGTACGCGTTGCCTGTTGCGGAACACGTTGCTCATTTACTACGCCGCAGGATGATAGAATTAAAAACAGCGCGAACAGCAAAGCATTGCGTGGTGTTACAAAATCGAAAATAACCTGGGTGCACATTGGCAAATGATGTTTGTATCTTGTTAAAAATAACTTATTAAATATGATGAGATTACTTGTAAATATCGACCACATTGCCACACTTCGTAATGCCCGTGGCGAAGGTTATCCGGACCCAGCTGAGGCTGCCATTGTTTGTGAGAACGCCGGCGCTGCAGGAATCGTATTTCACCTAAGGGGAGACCGCAGGCACATCAAAGATGATGATGTTCAGCGGCTTAAAGAATCTGTTACGGGCATCCTGGATTTTGAAATGTCGGCTTCAAATGAAATGATTGGTATTTGTCTTGAGACAGAGCCGGATCTGGTGACGCTTGTACCCGAGGGGCGCGAAGAACTCACAACTGAAGGCGGCCTCAACATGACTACCGTTTTTAATGATTTTAAAAACCGGGTGTTTCCCGCTTTAAAAGATAGTGAAATTGATATTTCTCTGTTTCTCGATCCCAACCCAAAAGATATTGAACTTGCCCACGAACTAGGTGCATATGCCGTTGAACTTCACACAGGCACTTTCGCCAATGCTGTTAACAATGACGACCGTAAAAATGAACTTGAGCGTCTGGCAAAAGCAGCACAGCTTATTCACGAGTCCGGCATGACTGTAAATGCCGGGCACGGGCTAAATCTTGATAATCTTCCGCAGCTGATTGAACATGTGCCCCACCTTACAGATATTAGTATCGGTCATGCATTAATCTCCAAAGCTGTTTACTGGGGTCTTGAAAAAACAGTGAAAGAGTATTTAAGTCTGATGAAAAATTAATTCGTTACAGGATTCGAATATCAAGTGACTGCCAGGTCCGGATATTTTGAAAGCTTAATCATAAACATTCTCACCCAGTGCAATTTGACAGATAAACAACCACATAAATCAGGTTACGCGGCCATCATAGGAAAGCCCAATGCCGGCAAATCCACCCTGATGAATCGCATACTCGGCAGCAAGATTTCCATCACTACGCATAAAGCTCAAACGACGCGCCACCAGGTGGTGGGTATTTATTCGGATGAAGATACTCAGATTATATTCCTCGACACCCCCGGAGTGATTTCTCCAACCTATGAGCTTCAAAAGGCAATGATGAAAACCGTTGAGCGGGCCCGAAGTGATGCAGATGTCATTCTCTTTATTTTTGATCCGACGGATTCACATCCAACGGATGAAGTTATTGAGCTTCTTCGCTCAATTAACAAACCAATAATCCTGGTTGTCAACAAAATTGATGTCATCAATACTGAGAAGGCAGAGAAAAAAGTATCCGCACTTAAAGATCAGCTTCGGTTCAAATCCATTCATTATGTTTCTGCGTTAAAGGGTGAAGGAATTTCTGAACTTATCGATGATATCCGCTCATTGTTTATGCCAGGACCGCCCTACTATCCAAAAGAAGATTTAAGTGAACACCCCGTACGGTTCTTCGTTTCTGAGCTTATCCGTGAACAAGTATATTTGCAGTTCCAGGAAGAGATCCCTTACTCTTGTACAGTAGACGTTATTTCTTATGCTGAAGACATTGACATAGACCGCATCAGCGCAGAGATAATTGTAAACCGGAAATCACAAAAAGGCATGCTGATCGGTAAAGGCGGCAAGGCAATCAAGAATCTTGGAATTGCTGCCCGCGCCTCTATTGAGGAGTTTATTGGCAAAAAAGTATTTCTGGATTTACACGTAAAGGTGCGAGAAAAATGGCGTGAAAAAGAGAACTGGGTTAGAAATCTTGGTTACTGATACTTTTGGAACCGATTCCGATTACTGAGATTACCGGAATTTGTGTATAGTAATGGTACTACATCAATCATCAAATTTTAACTTGCTATTTCAAGTATATCAGCATGAAAGTCCTGCTTTTTTGCCTTCTCACTATTCATTTATTTCAGGCAAACCTAATAGCTCAACTTGACACCAATAAGCCGGATTTGCGAATTGTGTTAATGTCGGACTTAAATGAAAGTTATGGATCAACTCACTACGGCCGTTTTGTAGACAGCACTATGGCATACGTTGAAAAGTGGCAGCCTGATCTTGTACTATTCGCCGGGGATATGATTGCCGGTCAAAGCCTCAAGCTTAGTGAAACCGAGATTCGCGCTATGTGGTCTGGTTTTGATGAGACAATCGGGGGGCCTTTGAGAGATCTGAACATACCGTTTGCCTTCACGCTCGGTAATCATGACGGTTCTAAAAGCGGGAATTTCGATCATGAGCGAGAATTGGCAAAGGAATACTGGAGCACCCGAATGCCTGATCTAACATACATCAACAATGAAAATTTTCCTTTCTACTACAGTTTTTCATTCGATGATCTTTTCGTGATCAGCTGGGATGCGTCGGGTCACCTTATCAGTAAAGAAGAGATCAACTGGATTAAAGAACAACTAACGCAGGAGGAAGCCAAAAATGCAGCTCTCAGACTCATTATTGGCCACTTGCCGCTTTATGCCATTGCTGAAGGGCGTAATCGTCCGGGTGAAGTACTCAACGATGCAGACCAGCTATTTGAAATGATGACCGATTATGGAGTTGACTATTATTTTAGCGGTCATCATCACGCATGGTATCCCGCAGTAAAAGATGGCCTGAAAATGATTCACTCAGGGGCACAAGGCAGCGGACCTCGTGCTTTAATTGGGTCAAAACGTCCTCCAAGACGAACTATTACATTACTTGAACAAAATGATGGTTCCGGTGATTTCAGTATTAGTACCTATGACATGCATGATAATATGAAGGTCATTACTCCTGACCAGCTCCCGCTTGCAATTGAGGGAATAAACGGACGGATTGAAAGATATAATTATGATGATTGATCCCTGATTTTAGTTAATCAGATAACCGTTGGTTTAAATTCTCTCTCTGAAAAAATCATTATAAACAAAGGACTTCATCATATAAATACCCGGAATTTATACCAAAAGTGGTTCCAAGTACATCTCAGTCCTTCTTTTTAGGTTTATATATTTTAAAAAATAAATCTTGCATTCTATATATAATCTAACCTATGTTTAGGGAGTGAATAAAAAAGCCCAAAATATTATTTGTCCCTGTATGATGTGTATATGTTGTCGCACATGATGCAGAGGGTGTAATTATTTTTCGAAAGAATTTTAAGCCCTCTGGGAAACCGGCAGGGCTTTTTTGTTGTTCATATTTTTGAGATTCGTTCTTTTATATTTTTGAACTCTTATCCAGAAAGGTGGAGGGACAGGCCCTGTGAAACCTTAGCAACCAGTTCCGGCAGCGATGTCGTTATGTTAGGTGCTAAATCCTGCCAACGCCGGCAAATGTCGGGGGAGGAAAGATGAGATGATCAGGCCATTAGTGTAATCAAAAGCCTCTTCTGAAAATCCTTCTCCCACAATTGGGCCAGGACTTTTGGAAGAGGCTTTTTTTTGTTAGACCTCTCCTCTACGGAGGAGACAGATCAAAACTCGTGCAGAGTTTGAGCAGAGGTGGGTTAACCGGGCGTTGATTGGGTTTGGAGTTACATTCAAGCTTCTCAACCTCACGAACCCACCCCTGTCACGCCGACGGCGTGACTGTGCCCTCCCGAGAGGGAAGTTTATAAGTTTAATTTTATCATTAACAGTAAAATCATTACGAACCTTTGAGAAGCACATTTAACGGCTGGTACGACAAGAAGATGCGGGCAACTCCTGAACTATCGGAGGAGACCGACACCATTGAATACTGGCTTGATAACATTAAAACAATTGCCATTGTGGGAATATCCAGAAACAGACATAAAGACAGCCATTTTGTGGGCCGCTACCTGCAAAAGGCCGGTTATAATATTATTCCGGTGAATCCCGGCGCTGATGAGATCCTCGGTGAAAAGGCTTATCCGGATTTGAAATCAATCCCTGAACAGATTGATGCAGTAGATATTTTTATTAAGCCGGAATATGTCTCTGAAGTTGTAGATCAGGCGCTTGAAGTCAATCCAAAAGTCATTTGGCTGCAGCTTGGCGTCGGTGAACATCCTGAAGAAATAGAAAAAGTACAAAATAACGGAGTTTTAATGGTACAAAATCGCTGTATGAAGGTCGATCACCAGTTCCTAATTCGAGACAGGGATAAGACCAGGTGAATGGCCAATAAAACCCTTCTCGAGGGGAGGAGTTTTTAAACCTCTCCTCCGTGGAGGAGACAGATCAAAACTCGTTCAGAGTTTTGATCTGAGGTGGGTTTTCGGGACGTTGATTAGGCTTAGATATATATCCAGGCTTCTCAACTCCTCAAACACACTCCTCGCCAAAACAATTTTCTAAAGAACCAATACCAAAAAAACAAACAAAACTACCATGAGCACAAACGGACAAGAAAAAAACTACAAATATGAAACCCTGCAGCTCCACGCTGGCCAGGAACCAGATCCAACAACCGGGTCGCGAGCCGTACCTATTTATCAAACCACGTCGTATGAGTTTGATGATACCGAGCACGCCGCTACACTTTTTGCTCTAAAAGAGTTTGGTAACATATATACCCGGATCATGAATCCAACCACGGATGTGTTTGAGAAACGCATTGCTGCACTCGAAGGCGGAGCAGCGGCCGTTGGTACTGCGTCAGGTCAGTCCGCTCAGTTTCTTACGATTATCACCCTCGCACAAAGCGGTGATAATATTGTTTCAACCCAAAATCTGTATGGCGGAACATATAACCAATTTAAGGTGACTTTTCCACGATTAGGCATCAATGTAAAATTCACAGAAGATGATTCTCCTGAGAGTTTCGAAGCATTAATCGATGATGATACAAAAGCAATCTATGTGGAAAGTATTGGTAATCCTAAAGGTAACGTACCTGACTTTGATGGCATCTCGGCCGTAGCTAAGAAGCATGGAGTCGCACTGGTCGTAGATAATACATTTGGTGCCGCAGGATCTATTGCCCGGCCGATCGATCACGGTGCTAACGTTGTGGTACAATCAGCTACCAAATGGATCGGTGGTCACGGGACTAGTATTGGCGGAGTGATTGTAGATGCCGGTAATTTTGACTGGGGCAACGGCCGATACCCACTCTTTACAGACCCCTCCCCCGCCTATCACGGTCTGAACTTCTGGGAAGTCTTCGGGGAAGATGGACCGTTTGGAAACATTGCCTTTGCAATCCGTGCACGCGTAGAAGGTTTGCGTGATGTGGGACCTGCACAATCACCATTCAACAGTTTTCTGCTGCTTCAGGGACTTGAAACCCTGTCACTGCGTGCAGAGCGTCATGCTGAAAATGCACTCAAACTTGCAAAATGGCTCGATGACAGCGAACACACGTCATGGGTAAACTACACCGGATTGCCTAATCATCCGCATCACGAAAACGGGAAAAAATACCTGCGTGAAGGCCGATTTGGCGCTGTGCTAACCTTTGGCGTGAAAGGTGGTTATGATGCAGCCCTGCAGTTTATCGAAAATGTAGAGCTTGCGAGTCATCTTGCCAACGTTGGCGATGCAAAAACCCTGGTCATTCATCCCGCATCCACCACCCATCAGCAGCTCACTGAAAAAGAGCAGGCATCCGGTGGTGTAAAGCAGGATTTGATACGAGTATCAGTTGGTATCGAGCATATCGATGATATCATTGCCGATTTCGAAGGGGCATTTAAGAAGATTAAGGTAAAATCTTAGAGCGGGGACAATGGCGTTGATGGGGTTTGGAGTCACATTCAAACTTCTCAACTCTATTTACACACCCCTGGAGAATCGCTAAACGCGATTATCCGGTCCCCTCTCAAGGGGGGATTTAGATATCTCTCCTCCCACGGAGGTGACAGAACAGCTCGTGCAGAGTTTGATCAGAGGTGGGTTTTACAGCTTTGATGTGGTTTGGAGTAACATCCAAACTCCTCAACTCTATAAACACACCCCTCGGCCATCTGAATCTTGCTCTGCATGTTCAGTTGGACTTTTCCCCTCTCAAGAGGGGATTCTTTTAATAAAAAAACCCGACCTCGAAAATCGAGACCGGGTCATCATCCATAACGCCGACAGTGACTTTTAGCTGGGACATGTCGGCATCAAGATTAAATCTAATATACAAATGAGTAACGTAAAATTCGCATACTGGGTACCGAATGTCAGCGGAGGTCTTGTGGTGTCTAAACTGCCACAAAAGACAAGCTGGGATTTTGAAGCAAACAAGAAATACGCTCAAATTGCAGAGCGGGTTGGTTTTGAGTACGCCTTGCTGCAAACACGGTTTATCGCCAGTTATGGCGCTGATAACCAGCTTGAAGCAGCTGCCCTCGGATCCGCGCTTGCAGCCGTAACAGATAAGATTAACCTGATATCGGCTGTACATCCGGGGCTCTGGCATCCGGCTGTTTACGCAAAAATTCTGTCTACCATTGATAATATAAGCAACGGACGTGTAGCCGTTAATGTAGTGAGCGGCTGGTTTAAGGGTGAATTCACCTCATTCGGAGAACCGTGGCTGGAGCATGATGAACGGTACAGACGATCCGAAGAGTTTATTGAAGTTCTGAGAGAACTTTGGACGAAAGAGAATGCAAACTATCGTGGTGATTTCTATCAAATCAGCGATGCTCCTCACAAACCCAAACCCAGGAAAGACGGTATTCCGATCTTCCAGGGCGGAAATTCAAAAGCAGCACGAAAAATGGCGTCACGGGTGTCCGACTGGTACTTTATGAATGGAAACACCAACAGTGGCATCAAAGAGCAAATCGATGACGTTAAACAGCTCGCCGAAAAGGAAGGCCGGGACGTGAAGTTTGCCCTGAACGGGTTTGTGATTGTCCGCGATACAGAGGAAGAAGCAATCGACCAGCTTGAACAAATCATTGGTCATGCAAATGAAGATGCGGTCAACGATTTCCGTGATGCCGTACAGCAAGCCGGTGCCTCATCAAAAGAAGGTGAAGGCATGTGGGCCGATTCATCCTTTGAAGACCTTGTTCAGTATAACGATGGTTTCAAGACGGGTCTCATTGGCACACCTGAGCAGGTTGCCGACCGCGTAATCGAACTCAAGCAACTTGGCGTTGATCTAATCCTAACCGGATTCTTTCACTATGATGAAGAACTCGAACGATTCGGCAAGGAAGTCATTCCGCTGGTTCGTGAAAAAGAAGAACAGCTGAAAGAAAAAGGAGTAGCAGCATGACCATACTTGGAATTTCAGGAAGTTTGAGCATGCAATCGAAAACTGAATTGGTCATTCAAAAAGCGCTTGAGTTTGCATCAGGCCAGGATGAATCAATTCACACGGACCTCATCACGCTGTCAAATAGTGATCTTGTGTTTTGTGATGGCCGTAATCCTGACAGTTACACCGGTGACACACGAACAGCTCTCGATAAAATCGCTGATGCAGATGCCCTTATCGTAGGTTCCCCTATCTACCGGGGAACCTATTCAGGTGCGTTTAAAAACCTCTTCGATCTGATTCCAAACGATGCTCTCAAAGGAAAAGTTGTAGGTATCATAGCAACCGGTGGTTCAGATCATCACTACTTGTCCATTGAGCATCAGTTCAAGCCGCTGTTTGGGTACTTTAATGCCTACACCGTTCCCGGTGGGGTTTACGCATCCAACCGCCACTTTACAGAGGGAACGCTTACGGATGAGGGCGTCATCATAAGGTTGAAAAACCTGGCTGAAGAGACCGTTCGATTGTCTGTTCGCTTAAATCAAACGTACAAAGGCCCTGATCAGCCGGTCATCAAACGTGAAGCACTAATTGAATCATAAATAACTGAAAAGCCATGAATGAGGGAATTATAAAGACTCATCTCAAAAAAGATTTTATCACTGAATCTGGTCACCGTTTCGAACATCCGGAGGTTGCCTATAAAACATGGGGAACTCTCAACGAGAGCCGGGATAATGTGATTTTGATCTGTCATGCGCTTACAGGCCATGCAGCGGCTGATGAGTGGTTTCCCGGTTTGATTGGAGAGAACAAACTTTATGATCCTGCAAAAAACTTCATCATCTGTATCAATGTTCCGGGGAGCTGTTACGGCTCATTAGGCCCGTGGACTAACGATCCCAAAACCGGCGAGTCCTACAGATCGTCATTTCCTGACATCACAATCAGAGATATGGTTCGCTTTCAGCAGTTGCTGCTCGATCAGCTCGATATCCGGGGAATTGAACTTGTGATCGGCGGATCGATGGGTGGCATGCAGGCACTTGAGTTTACCGTCATGGATCGCCGCATTCAATCAGCCTGCCTCATTGCGATGGGAGCGGCGCATCGTCCATGGGCAATTGGTATCAGCGAGGCACAGCGGGCCGCCATCAAGGCAGACCCGAAATGGAACGGCGGAAATTACGATTTTGATGACGGTCCGGACCAAGGCATTGCGGCCGCAAGGATGATGGCAATGATTACCTATCGCACGCCCGACAACTACGATACCAAATTTGGGCGCAGAAAACAGAAAGGCTCAGATCAATACCAGGTTCAATCTTATCTGCAGTATCAGGGTGAAAAGCTGGCAAAACGGTTTGATGCAAACTCATACGTAATCTTATCAAAGGCGATGGACTCGCATGATATCTCACGATGCAGACCCTCGAAAGAAGTTCTGCTAAACAGAGTTGAAATTCCCGTTCAGGTCATAGGCGTAGATTCCGACCACCTCTACCCTGTCTCCGAGCAAAAAGAACTGGCAAAGTTACTTCCCAACAGCCGCCTGCACCTGATCGAATCCCCTTATGGACACGATGCCTTTCTAATTGAATTTGAACAGCTTCACAATATTATAAAACCTTTTAAAGATATTCAGTCGATACTGACATACTAATATGAGCAACATTTCAGCATTAAGCAGACATCTACCTGTCCCCGGAACTAAATCGAACAAAACGGATATATTCATCGCGGGGATTGGCGCCGTAGGCGGAACCTTGATTCGTCAAATCAGTAATCTTTCTGATGCCGATTCCTTTAACATTATCGGGGCGTGCAATTCTACCCGGACTCTATGGATAGATGATGAAGAATTTAAGATAAACAAGAAAGCTCTTGCAAATAGTGAAGCAAAAAACTGGGACCGCATCATAAAAAAGCTTGAGCCTGCCGATGGAAGGGAGCTTGTATTTGTTGATGCCACAGGCGACCATGAAGTTGCAGGCTTCTACCTGAAACTCTTCGAAAAAGGGATACATGTGGTAACGCCCAGCAAAATTGCGAACACACGAAAGCAAGTGTATTTTGATCTCCTTCAAAAAACTGCGGACGAGCACGACGTCAAATTTCTATATGAGACAAATGTTGGTGCCGGTCTGCCCGTGCTTCGTACCGTGAGAGACCTTGTGAAAAGCGGTGATGAAATCACAGAAGTGAGCGGAGTTCTCTCTGGAACGATGACATACATTTTTTCGCAGCTTGATGCAGGCCTTCCCTTTAGCGAAGCAGTACTGAAAGCACGCCAGCTTGGATATGCCGAACCTGATCCCCGGGATGATCTGTCCGGAGAAGATGTAGCACGGAAAATGATGATTCTCTCGAGAGTGAGCGGATATACGGTTGAACGGGGAGATCTTAATGTAGAACCCATCACGCCAAAAGAACTGGCAAATGTTGATTCGGCAACATTTCTCGAGCGTCTGCCAGAATTTGATTCTGAATGGAAAGTTAAACTTGAGGAACTGAAAAAAGCAGGCAAGACGCTCCGCTATCTGGGAAAGATGAAAAAAGACGACATAACAGTAGGTCTTCAGGAGCTTGATATTGATTCACCGGTGGCCCGCCTGCAGGGAACCAATAATATTATTCAGATTCACACCCGGCGTTACAGCCATCAACCTCTCATCATCCAGGGGCCCGGTGCAGGGAAAGAGGTTACTTCAGCAGGAGTTCTGGCTGATATTCGGCAGATTATGAGGAATGGGCGGTGATTTTAATATAGGGCTGAGAACTATATTACCATGTATTATGGAAATGGATTTGAGCCTATAAAGTTCTCAGATTGAGGAGCATAACTTGACGTTGCCAGTGAGATTTTTAGACATGGACTATCTATCTCTAATATTTTAATTTGAGCTTTAAAGTCACTTCTGCTTATCCCCTATTGCCCCTTCAGAGAGGCTTTGAGAAAATAATGTATCAACAATAAATTAAATTACGTGATATAGCCACGAATTCCCGAGGTCACTAAGAATCACAAAGGATTAATGGTTGAAATTATTAAATTTAGTATATCTTCGTGAACTTGTGCCTTTGTGGCTAAAATGACAAACCTGAGGATTTAATTGACAGTTCTTTCATACCCTCCAGAAGGGGGACACTCATAAAACGTGTAAGCATGAAACCAATTTCAAGATAACATCTTATTTCCTGGGCTTTTTATACACCGGTACATTCGAGCACGCTTCACCGTACATCAGTTTTTGAACATGCGGGAGTAATTTCTTTGTTGCATACATATAAACATCAGGAGGTACATCCATCTTGCTGCACCCTTTCAGAAGTACAAAACGGCCGTCATATTTTCGCCAGTCAACAAGATCCAGCTTCTCCTTGAACAACTGACGTATTGCTTCTTCTTTTGTACCGAAGTAGACGTTTCGAGCAAATTCTTCTGCATGCTGAACAACCAACATATACGCCCACTTTGGAATGATAGCGTCTGTTGAACAGTGGACGGTAAGATAGGTTCCGTCGAACTGTGACCAGTCTAAGTTATTCAGTTTCTCTCTGAACTCTTTCTCCTTGAGAATCATCTCATGGAACAGAAAATCTTTCAGATCCAGCTCTTTGATGATGATTCCTTCAGCGAACTTCTCCAGATCGACTGTCTCGAGCTTCGACTGTTTTACTTTATTTACAATCTCTCCCATGGTGCTGCCTGTAAGCCGTTTATATTCTTAATTGTACCGATCAGAGCGAAAATGATTCGCCGCAGGAGCAGGTACGAACTGCATTCGGATTGTAGAAATGAAAGCCCTGCCCTTCGAGTCCGTCCGTGTAATCGAGTTCCGTACCAGCGAGGTATAGAAAACTCTTCATGTCAACGATAAGCTTGATACCGTCCTGTTCAAAAACCTTATCCCCGTCTTTCATACCGGTGTCGGTATCGAAATCGAGATCATAGGTCAGGCCGGAGCAACCGCCACTCACAACACTCACCCGCAGCGGAGTTCCTTCCGGGTGACTATTATTCTGGCGGATCTCTTCAATTCGCTTGGCCGCTCGGTCTGTTATTGAAATAGACATAGTCGTTTTCTAAACAGAAATTACCTGAAGTTCCGGGTCAATGCGCTTCACCATACTTTCAATGGCATAGAGTGTTCCGGATGTTGCCGTGGGGCACGTGCCGCATGCGCCCTGGTAGTGGACTTTCAGCCTGTTGCCATCAAGGCCCAGAATTTTGAGTCCGCCGCCATCAGCCAACAGATACGGGCGTACCTGTTCATCCAGCATCTGGTTGATTTGCTGCAGTCGCGGATCATCGGTGTCCTGCACTTCCCGGGTAGCATGAACTTCTGAATCTTCCTCGACATCAAGCTGCGGCGTAGCTTCACGAATCGGAGGGGCAAGCTTACGCAGCAGATCCGACCATACTTCCTTGCCGTCCTGCGTAACCGTCACATATTTATCAACATAGTAGACGTTAATCACATGATCGATATTAAACAGTGCGCTTGCCAGCTCATCATGCTCGGCTTCCGCACTGTTTTCGAACGATCTTGTAACTCCGTTTGTCAGTGGTTCACCCAGCACAAATCGCATTGCATCAGGGTTGGGCGTTCGTTCTATTTCTTTAATCTTCGGCATAAGTCAGATTATTTCTTGGTTTCTAAAAAAAACAATGGGTACAAGTAAACTATTCAAAAAATGTTTTTACGTATTTAATTCCGTCTATCAGCTGATCGATATCCTCTTCCGTATTGTAAAACGAAAGTGATGCCCGGGTTGTTGCCGGCACATTAAATCGTCTCATAATTGGCTGTGCACAGTGGTGCCCCGTACGAACCGCAATTCCGCGTTTATCCAGCAGTGTTCCCATGTCCGATGCGTGAATATGATCGAACACAAATGAGGCCACTGACGCACGATGTTCGGATTCGCCGATCAAACGTAAACCCGGAACAGTTTTCAGCCGCTCAACAAGATATTCTACAAGAGCATGTTCCCTGTCGGCAATTGCATCCATTCCTATCGAACTCAGATAGTTAACCGCGGTGCCAAGTCCTATTCCGGCAGCAATCGGGGGCGTGCCGGCTTCAAATTTAAACGGAGCCACATTATAAGTCGTCTCCTCAAAACTCACCTTGTCAATCATATCTCCGCCACCACGGTACGGCGGCATATTATCGAGATACTCTTTCTTGCCATACAAAATTCCAAAGCCTGTGGGGCCACACATTTTGTGTGCTGAAAAAACGTAAAAGTCACAATCCAATTCCTGAACATCGATCACTTCATGCGGGGCAGATTGTGCGCCATCAATCAAAACAGCAGCGTCGACTTCGTGCGCAAGTTCGGTAATTTCTTTCACCGGGTTGATGGTACCCAACGCGTTTGAAATATGTATCACAGAGACAATTTTCGTTTTACCGGAAAGCATTGATTTATATGCTTCCATATCGAGATCACCGCTGTCATCAACCGGTACAACTTTAATAACCGCGCCGGTTTTTTCTGCAATCATCTGCCACGGCACAATATTGGCGTGATGCTCCATCTCAGTGAGGATAATTTCATCACCTTTGCCCAGATGTTGCCCGCCATAACTGTTTGCCACCAGGTTGATGGAGTCAGTCGTCCCGGTTGTGTAGATGATTTCATCTTTTAACCGGGCGTTGATAAACGTCTGAATTTTTCCGCGTGTTTCCTCATACGCATCCGTTGCCCGCTGGCTCAGTGTATGAATACCACGGTGAACATTTGAGTGCTCATATCGGTGATAGTGATCAATCCGATCCGCAACCTGTACAGGCATTTGGCTCGACGCACCATTATCGAGGTAAGCGAGCCGATGCCCGTTTACTTCTTGTTTAAGAATCGGGAAATCGTCCCGAATCTTATCAAAGTCTACCTGTTCCGATATGGATGCTAAAGATTTGTTCATGCAGTTACTTTTGCAACATTGTTGGCTTTCGTGTATCTGTACACTTCATCAATCAGAAGCTGGTGCACGGAATCAACTTTAATATTCTCAATGGTTTCGAGCGCAAACGCATAGGTTAACACCTCTTTTGCTTTCTGCTCGGTCATTCCGCGACTCTGAAGGTAAAACACCTCTTCCGGGTCAAGCTGACCGATCGTTGCGCCGTGTGAACAGAGCACATCATCAGCAAATATTTCCAGTTGCGGTTTAGTGTTTACCAATCCGTCTCTGGAGAGAAGCAGATTCCTGTTTTCCTGGAATGAATCGATTTTCTGCGCATCTTTGCGGACAAAAATCTTTCCGTTAAATATAGAATGAGCATTGCCATTTACCACCACTTTGTGCAACTGATGACTTTCGGCGTGCGAAAACTTGTGATCCATCGTGGAATGAGTGTCGGCAATCTGATCGCCGTCAATCAAAACGAGTCCGTCGAGCGTAAAGTCAACTTCCTCATCTTCCTGAATTACTTTCGGTTCATTCCGGGTCAGTTTGCCTCCCAGCGTTATAGTGTAAGAGTGATACTCCGAATTTTTCTCAACATAGGTAATCGGCCGCGACACGTGAACAGCGTTCAGACTATCGCGCTGTATTCTTGCGTGATGGATGTGAGCGCCCTGCTTCACTTTGATTTCACACACCGGGATCGTCATATACTTATTGTCGGAAAGGCCCACGTGATCTTCGATAATCGTCACATCTGAGTCTTCATCAGCCAGAACCAGCATTCGCGGAGTGGCAATGTACGGTTTGGATGAATCCGTGTATAAATTGAGCACGTGAATGGGTGCTTCAGCTTTCGCCCCTTTTTCAAGATGGATATAAACGCCATCAGTAAACATGAGGCCGTTGTAGTGAACAAACGGATCATTTTCGTAATCGACCAGCTCATTAAGAAATTCGTCTGCTTCTTTTTCATCGAGGTATTCCGGCAGATTTCCAACGGTCACGCCATTTCCAAGTCCACCAATTGATGAGTACTTTTCCTGGTATTTTCCATTAATAAAGACAAGCCTGCTGCGATCCGATTCGGGAATAAAATACTTCTCGACATTAATCGCGGGATGAATGCCTGCTTCGTCAAATGTGAAAAATTCGGTTCTTGTGATAGGTTTTAGATCCGTAAACTGCCAGTCTTCCATTTTCCGGGTTGGAAAAGGAGATGTATTCAGTTTTAACAAACTCTGTTCCCGGATTTTCTTCATCAGAGCATTCTCAACATCCGGCGCATATCCGGCCAGATCATGTAATACAGATGATTGTACATTTTCAGGTTTTACCATGTCTTATCCTTCTCCATTTACAGTTCCGTACGCATTCAGCCATTCATAACCCTGGTCTTCAAGCTTATGCGCCAATTCTTTATCACCTGATTTGGCTACAACTCCGCCAATCATAACGTGCACAAAATCGGGCTCAATGTAGTTCAGCAGGCGCTGATAGTGAGTCACAAGCACAACAGAATCTTCGCTTCCGTGTAGCTGGTTAATCGCCTCAGCCACAGTTTTCAGGGCATCAATATCGAGGCCTGAATCTGTTTCATCCAGAAATGAAAGCTGTGGATTCAGCACTGCCATTTGAAAAATCTCGTTACGTTTCTTTTCGCCGCCTGAGAATCCTGCATTTACGCTTCTGCCGAGAAATTCAGGGCTCATTTCAACCAGCTCAAGTTTGTCTTTGATGTAATCTTCAAACTCAAGCGGATCAAGCTCTTCACGTCCCCGTGATGCGGCAATTGTGTTGTACGACTCCCTGAGCAGCGTATTATTTGTTACGCCGGGAACATCAACCGGATACTGAAACGCCAGGAAAATACCGGCGTGTGCCCGCTCGTCTGGATCAAGGTCTAAAATGCTTTCCCCGTTGTATAAAATATCGCCTTTCGTGACCTCATATTCAGGATGGCCCGCGACAACTTTTGAAAGGGTACTTTTACCACTTCCGTTGGGGCCCATAATGGCGTGTATTTCACCTTTTCCAATGCTGAGGTTCACTCCTTTGAGGATCTCAATTCCCTCGCCCTCAACTTCTACATGTAAATCTTTAATTTCTAACACGGTTGTTCTGTATTTTTAAGTTTATCAATTTAAATTGGTCTCAATGGTTTTCTCTTCTTTAGAGAAACGCTCCTCTTTCATGTCAAGGAGCATTTAATCTGATATCTGACGTGAAGGCAAGTTGCCATTTTAGCCCACGCTGCCTTCAAGTTTGATGCCAAGCAGTTTGTTAGCTTCAACTGCGAACTCCATCGGCAGTTCTTTGAGCACTTCTTTGCAGAATCCGTTCACAATCAGCGAGATCGCGTCGTCTTCGCTGAGTCCGCGCTGCTGCAGGTAAAAGATTTGATCTTCCCCTACACGCGATGTCGTAGCCTCATGCTCAACTTTGCCCGTTGGATTGGCCGACTCGATATACGGGAACGTGTGAGCGCCACATGTCTGGCCAATTAGCATAGAATCGCACTGTGAATAATTCCGTGCGTTTTCAGCTTTCTTACTGATTTTTACAGCTCCGCGATAACTATTATTCGAGTTTCCGGCGGAGATTCCTTTCGAGATAATCGTGCTTTTAGTATTCTTACCGAGGTGGATCATTTTTGTCCCCGTATCTGCCTGCTGGCGCTTGTTTGTAACCGCCACGGAGAAAAATTCTCCCACGGAATTGTCACCTTTCATGATCACACTTGGGTATTTCAGCGTTACGGCAGATCCTGTTTCGAGCTGTGTCCAGGAAATTTTTGAATTATCGCCTTTGCACATGCCGCGTTTGGTTACAAAGTTGAAAATACCGCCTTTTCCATCTTCATCGCCGGCGTACCAGTTCTGAATCGTTGAATATTTAATTTCGGCGTTTTCCATTGCTACCAATTCAACAACAGCGGCGTGAAGCTGATTTTTATCATACATCGGCGCTGTACATCCTTCAAGGTAGCTCACGTGGCTATTATCCTCACAGATAATCAGTGTCCGCTCGAACTGCCCTGAATCCATGTTGTTAATGCGGAAATAGGTAGAGAGCTCCATCGGGCAGATTGTATCTTTTGGAACGTAGCAAAAGGATCCATCAGAAAAGACCGCAGAATTCAGTGCTGAGTAAAAATTGTCCCGGGCCGGCACTACCGATCCCATATATTTCTTTACAAGCTCCGGATATTTCTGTACAGCTTCAGAGATGGAACAAAAGATGACACCCGCCTCACCAAGCTTCTCTTTAAATGTTGTGAAAATCGAGACGCTGTCAAATACTGCATCAACGGCCACGCCTGAGAGCATTTTTTGCTCATCGAGAGGAATCCCGAGTTTCTCATAGGTTTCCCGGATTTTTGGGTCTACGTCATCAAGGCTATCTTTCTTCGGCTTATCCTTTGGTGAAGAGTAGTACTGGATGTTATCGAAATCCGGACTATTATATTTGGCGTTGAACCATTCAGGTTCTTCCATCTCTTTCCACGCGTGAAAAGCTTTCACACGAAATTCCGTCATCCACTCAGGCTCTTCCTTAATAGCAGATATTTTACGGACGATGTCTTCGTTTAAACCTTTAGGAAAATCTTCATATTCGATATCAGTTGAGAAGCCATATTTGTACTCCTCACCAATCATCGATTCTAATTCTTTTGTTTCACTCATGTCGATCCGAAAATTTTAAAAATTCAGTACTTTATTGCTGTAGATTTCAACGTTTCAACCGAACCTTACGTTCGGCTCCGGTGCGCTGATAGGTAACTTATTCTTATCTAGAATAAATAAATATAAGCATTTTCGCACCGCCTTTAAAACGCGGAACGAATTATCCCAATATCCATAATCTGAAGCTGATCAGCCAATTGAGTTTAGTGATCAGTGTTATCATTCGGAGTTATCATTTATCACTGCTTAAACGCACAACAAGCTCAAAAAATATAGTTCGTCAAAAGTCTGTATTACTGGTTTTGGTAACGCCTAAGAGCTGACGCAACACGCTGATCATATTCTTCAATCAGTCGGCTTTCAGCCAATTGACTTCGATCTCGTTCATTCAGAAAACGGAGACCGGCAACTGCTCTATACCGAATTCTTGGATCGCCGTCCGTAAAAAGCTCATCAAGACGGTTGCTCCATCCCTCTTGCGATTCATCGTTATCCAGTATCACATTTAGAGCTCCTACCCGCACGTCATACGGGAATTCGGAACTCAGAAATGTATCAGAAAGCTGAACCGCTTTTTCTGCAGCGCCTTTATCTGCGATGGCATTAAGAAGTACCGGAACCTGCATCAATACAGTTTCTTGAACGATCAATGATTCAACTATTGATACAAACTGGTCAGTTTCAGTTACATCCGCCAATGAATGAATGGCAGTAACCTTTAATTCGTCCTGATCGGCCGATCTGATAATCGATTGAAGTGTTCGGATTACTCGTTCATTGCCGGAATAAGCGCCAAGCGCACGAATGGCTGTAAGCCGCACAGACTGGGGCTGATCCTCTCCTACTCGCTCGAGAAACAATTGGGACGTACCGCTTGCGCCTGCCGTAACCATCCGAAGAGTCTCAAGAATTTGAGCCTTTACCTCCGAACTTGTTTCATTCCTGATCATATCTAATATAGCCAGCTGGAGGTCGGGGTTATCAGCATACTGCCGCAACCCGATAGCTGCTTTCAGCCGCTGACTTTCACTCTCACTGTTTTGAAGCTGATATATCCAGTACATGAATGGCTTTTCTACATCCAGCTCGATATCTGACCGATTTTGAACCTGAAGTTCGATATTCTCAAGGCCAGATTGAAGATTCACCACAACCTCGTCACTCCCCCCGGTAAATGTTAATTCGCTTGAGCTCAAATCATTGAATGTATATTGCGTAATTTGCAGGCTTACAAGTTCCTCAACAGGCGGCCCGTCAGTCGAAAATTGAATTCGCGCCTCGTTTTGGGTTTCATTCAGATCGATCAAAACATCATAAACATAAGTAGTTTCTTCTTCTGTGACCGGCTCCGAAAATTCAGGCCTGCTGGTCAAAAGTCGCCCTGTCACGCGGTAAACCTGTCTTGTAAAATCCTGCCAGGTTGAGGGATATTGAGTATCACCGAACACATTCTCTTTTGATGCGGTAAGAAATCTATTTATTTGCTGGTTATCATTCAGATGGTAACGGTATCGATCAATATTGTCTGCAGAAAGTTGTTTGTAGAGCGAATTCCACGCCAAAAGTGTATCTCTCTGCAAACTCTCAAGCCCGAGCTGATTCCCGAAGTAGCCATGATAAAGCTGCAATGCATCGGCATCACTCCACTGCATTTCACGCAGCTGAACACCGGCCCACTGCCCCATCACACCAAACCTAATCTGCTGATCAATATCCCCGTTTGCATCGATAAGTATTGTCCCCGCACCAAATGTTCGATGCTCCCATACAAGATCATGAACAGCCACTAAATGAAGATTACCGTACGGATAGCTTTTGCCGGTCAGATCTTCCATGCGCCGAATTGTCTCATCGGCCAAATTGATCAGGTCATCCGGATTAAATTCCACAACATTAGGCAGCTCAACATGCAGCCGGAAATTCCTGAAATTCATCACACGGCTTGTGGATTCAAAATCACTTAGGGCAAAGAATAGCGAGGTGACCGGCCGTTTAGTAGCCGATCTGTATCGGGTGATTTCCGTATCAACTGAAGCCACTTCGTTACTGACAAGTGAACCGCTCATAACGAACGATTTGCCCGCGGGATGACGAACGGTCAGGTCATACGACAGCATCGTAGACGGATAATCGGCTACCGGCAGCCAGTGGCGTGTCGTCCGGGGATGCTGTGATGAAAATGTGGTGCCTCTGTATGTTCTCAAAACACCAAAGACCGGCGTAGTAGAATAAACAACTCTCAAATTTGCGGCCTGTGATCGTGCAAATGTATCATCCAAATAGACAATGAGCGTGTCGTTGTGGATCTCGAAATCCATTGTACGTTCATCAATCAAAACATCTTCAACAAGCATTCGGACGGCATGAAGCTCAATAGAATCGCTCTTTTCAACATTGAATCGAATATCATACGATACCTCTCCCCTGATCTCGCCCTGCGGACTAATGGTTAGATCGCCTTCCATATGTTCATAAGTGACATCGAGCCGGGGAAAGGCTTGATAATCGTATGTTTGTGCCTGCAGATGTTGAACTAAAAACAGAAGTGTAAACAGAATACCGACAATCGTAGCAGTTTTATTCATAATAGGCGTTATTCAAAAAATGATAAAATCGATGATTTAAGAGCAGGATTCGTCGAAATGGCACTGCCTGATGTGACTGATTCATTTCCTTCCACATCAAAATAGCTGCCCCCCGCTTCTTTCACGACCGGCAGCAGCGCGGCGGCATCCCACAAATTTAAAATCGGATCAAACATAATATCTGCTCGTCCTGTAGCCACCATCATGTGCCCATAGGCATCACCCCAGGTTCTGTGTATTCGAGTTTCCGATAAAAGTTTCTCAAATTGTTTAATATATCCGTGTTTGTAAACGTGCTCCATGTCGGTCGTCAGAAACGTTGCTTCGGAGAGCTTTTCACACGGCCTGATGGTTGCCTTCTCTCTGTTAAGGTAACAGCCGGTTCCGGTTGCTGCAGACACCATTTCATTAAGCGCAGGCGCATATATTACGCCAACTTCAGGTTTTCCACCAATTAAAATCCCAATAAGCGTTGTATAAAACGGAACGCCATGAATGAACGATTGCGTACCATCAATGGGGTCTAAAACCCAAACCACGCTGGCATCATCGCGCTCCCTGCCAAACTCCTCGCCAATGATGCCGTGATCGGGAAAACGATTTTTAATCGCTTCACGCATCAGCATTTCAGCGTTTCGGTCGGCATTTGTGACGGGCGAATCATCTTTTTTAAACTCAAGGTCGAACGACTGTTTGAAAAAATTTAGTGTTGAATCACCTCCGATGCCTGCAATTTCTACAGCGGCTTTTCGTAATGTATTGAGATTAAAATCCATCAGGGTTTGTCGATCTTTGTGGTTATTTTTGGGAAATAATTACGGAGTATATAATAATTTTTAAAGATACAATTTCCATGACCGATTCTCAGATTTTTGATCAGATTGCCAACACTCTGAATCTATCAGCAAAACAGATCAAAAAAGTTGCCGATTTTATTGATGATGGTGCCACCATTCCATTTCTCGCCCGTTACCGACAGGAAGCAACCGGCGGGCTTGATGAAGAGCAGTTAAGAGCCGTTCGCGATCAGATTGATCTACACCGAACGCTCGAAGATCGAAAGAAAACTATTCTCAAAGCGATTGATGAACAGGACAAACTGACCGATGAGCTTGAAAAGAAAATCAAGAACTGTAAAGATCTGAAGACCCTTGAGGATCTCTATCTTCCCTACAAAAAGAAACGAAAAACCCGGGGCGATATGGCCAAAGAGAAAGGCCTTGAGCCACTCGCCAAAAAGATTTGGGACCAGGAAATTGAATCCGGGGATCCGCTTGAGCATGCCAAAGAGTATATTGATAAAGAAAAAGAACTTCCGGATGCCGAAACAGTTTTGACAACAACACTTGATATCGTGGCGGAGTGGATTAATGAATCAGTGGAGGTTCGCGACACGCTGCGAGATATTATCCGAAAACATGGTTTGATCTCCACGCGGAAAAACCCAGCTATTGATGAGCGTACCAATTACGAAGACTATTACGATTTCAGCTCTCGCGGACATCAACTGAAACCTCACCAGGTGCTTGCCATCAACCGCGGCGAGCGCGAAAATGTTCTGTTCGTGAACCTTGAGCTGAATGAAAACATCACGCTTGAAAAACTCGATGATATAGTTATATCAAACGATGCGTCAATATTTACGCCCCGTCTTCAGGATGCGGTTGAAGATGCCTATAAGCGATTGCTGCTCCCCTCGCTTGAACGCGAATACCGAAATGAACTGACCGATATGGCAGATGAACATGCGATTGAGACTTTCGCAACCAATCTGAAAAACCTGCTGCTTCAGCCGCCTCTCAAAAACCAGGTTGTGATGGGAATCGACCCGGCCTATCGAACCGGCTGCAAGGTGGCGATCATCGATCCGCTGGGAACCTACCAGGAAGGAACGACCATCTACCCAACGCCGCCTCAAAAGAAAATCAAAGCGAGCGAAAAGGTAGTCAATGATCTGATTGACAAATATAATGTCACACTCATCGCCATAGGCAACGGAACAGGAAGCCGTGAAACCGAGCAGTTTATTGCTGATTTGATCCAAGCCCGCAAAGAGTCTCACCCCGATGAAACACTGCACTATCTTATCATCAGTGAAGCAGGCGCGTCGGTCTATTCGGCATCTACCGTTGCCAGAGAGGAATTCCCGGAACTGGATGCGGCGCAGCGCGGTAACATTTCAATTGCGCGACGCGTGCAGGATCCCCTGGCAGAACTTGTGAAGATCGATCCTAAATCTATTGGCGTGGGCCTTTATCAGCACGACATCAACCAGGTGCAGCTTGCAAAAAAGCTTGACGATGTTGTTGAAAGCTGCGTCAACGATGTGGGTATCAACCTCAATACGGCCAGTTCATCGCTGCTGACGCATGTATCGGGACTGAGCCGGAAAGTAGCAAAGAACATTGTGGATCACCGCGAATCCAAAGGACGGTTTATGAGCCGCGAGGAGCTGAAAGGTATCAGCGGCGTTGGTGAGTTTCGCTTTCAGCAGGCCGCCGGCTTTATGAGAATTCCGGACGGAAAACATCCGCTCGATAATACAGCGATACATCCTGAAAGCTACGAAGCTACTGAAAAGCTTTGTAATCTGTTTGGTATCGACATTGACAACCTTCAGGATGAAAAGCAGAAAATTGAGTCTGCGTTTGCCAATATCAAAACAGACCAGGTAGCGGAACAGGTCGGCGTAGGTGTGCCAACGCTTGAGCTGATTATCGAAAACCTTCAGAAACCGGGACGAGATCCGCGGGAATCACTACCCAAACCACTGCTTCGCCAGGACGTATTGAAGATGGAAGATCTTTCGCCCGGAATGAAGCTGGAAGGAACTGTCAGGAATGTGGTGGACTTCGGAGCGTTCGTTGATCTTGGAGTGAAACAGGATGGGCTTTTGCATATTTCGCAAATGAGCGAAGGGCGCAGACGGATCGAGAATCCGCACGACGTGGTATCTGTGGGTGATATCATTAATGTAGAGATCAAATCCATTGATATTGAACGCGGCCGGATTGGGTTATCGCTGATCAAGTAGCGCAGCAAGACATGGTATGTCTGATGGCAAAATGTTTTGCTCGGCTGAGGAATTTAGTGTGAGCCTGGCAGTTAGTCAAAATTTTGGATTCACGAGACACGCTATGTCTCTATCTAACAAAATGCGGGCCCAATAAGACATGGTAACTACCCCAACAACACATCCCTCGGTCTGAAAATTTGCGTACCGCCGTTTTCAGATCCATTTCCCCTCTCGGAGAGTAATGGTACTAACATTAGCCCATATTGACATCTTTTCCCCTTACTTTTGAACGGACACCCCGCTAAAGCAGGACTAAAAGAAGAAAGTACGCATGCCCAAGGCATACCTTCGGTGAAACCCGCCGGGCTGGTGATTCCTTCCGTCGGGATTTGCGGTCCGTTTTGTCCCGAAGGGATC
>NZ_JBBVMF010000025.1:0-67119 GCF_038150125.1 Rhodohalobacter sp. 8-1
ACCGATCGTACCGATATTCACGTGTGGCTTGGTACGTTGAAATGTCTCCTTTGCCATGACTATATATAATTAAATATTAAAATTTTTATTACCCTTGCTCTTCAATAATCTCTTTCGCTTTCGACTCTGGTACTTCAACATATTCGCTGAATTCCATTGAGTAAGAAGCTCGTCCCTGGGTAAGAGACCTGAGTTCTGTTGAATACCCAAACATTTCAGACAGCGGCACATTAGCTTTTACAAGAGCGCCATCATTTTGGTTATCCATTTTTGAGATGATTCCACGTCGTCCGTTCAAATCGCCAATAACATCACCCATGTGTTCTTCAGGCGTAATGACTTCTACTTTCATCACAGGCTCAAGAATTTTCGGGTTTGCTTTACGAGCGGACTGACGAAATGCGATTTTAGCACATAATTCAAAGCTAAAGGCATCGGAATCAACGTCGTGATACGATCCGTCAAAAAGTCTTACACCAATATTTTGCACGGGATAATTTGCCTGGATACCGCCTTTCATTGCTTCACGGAATCCTTTTTCAACTGAAGGGATAAATTCACGAGGAATATTACCACCTACAATTTCATTCACAAATTTGAAACCTTCACTAACGGTTACTTTTTTGTCGTCATCAGCATACTCTTCGAAGTGCTCAATCGGACCGATCTCAAACTCCATGTCCGCAAACTTACCACGCCCACCGGTCTGTTTCTTGTAAATTTCCCGGTGATCAATAGGTTTCGAAATTGTTTCTCGGTACGATACCTGAGGCTGACCTACATTAGCTTCAACCTTAAACTCACGCTTGAGACGATCCACAATAATTTCGAGGTGAAGTTCTCCCATACCGGCAATAGTCGTCTGGCCGGTCTCTTCATCCGTTTTGACCTGAAAAGTAGGATCTTCTTCAGCAAGCTTGATAAGTCCTGTCGTCAGCTTTTCAGCATCCGCTTTAGACTTAGGCTCAACTGCAAGTTTAATTACCGGCTCTGGGAATGTAATCTTCTCAAGTAAAATTGGGCTTTCAAGATCACAAAATGTATCACCCGTATTTACTTTCTTCACACCTACTGCTGCCGCAATATCACCTGCGCGAACAATGTCGATATCTTTTTTGTCATTGGCGTGCATCTCAAGGATTCGGCCAATTCGTTCTTTATCTCCGGTTGTGGAGTTCAGAATGTAAGATCCTTTTTCAAGCGTTCCGGAATACACGCGGAAAAATGTCAATTTACCGACATAAGGGTCGGTCATAATCTTAAATGCAAGAGCAGAAAACGGCTCGTCTACATCGGGACTACGCTTCATTTTTGTGGTCTCATCTTTGGGATCAACACCGTTTACCGCTTCAACTTCAAGCGGGCTTGGGAGATATTCAATCACTTTATCAAGCAGGATTTGAACACCTTTATTTTTGAGTGCTGTACCACAAAGAACCGGCGTTATGTCGCGTGCAAGTGTCGCCATGCGGATAGCATTGTTAATTTCTTCTTCAGAAATTTCTTCTTCCATCAGGTATTTCTCCATCAGGGCATCGTCATGATCAGCGATGTTTTCAAGCATAAGCTTGCGGTATTCCTGCGCTTTCTCTTTCAAATCTTCAGGAATCTCAACAACATCATATTTGGCACCCAGAGATTCATCATCCCATATTATGCCATTCATGT
Organism: Rhodohalobacter sp. 8-1; assembly: GCF_038150125.1. Lineage (NCBI taxonomy): Bacteria > Pseudomonadati > Balneolota > Balneolia > Balneolales > Balneolaceae > Rhodohalobacter > Rhodohalobacter sp. 8-1. The sequence goes on from NZ_JBBVMF010000025.1 coordinate 1,669, forward strand.
TAATCAGGTCAACAACACCCTGGAAATTCTCTTCAGCCCCGATTGGAATCTGAATAGGAATTGGGTTAGCGCTTAACTTCTCGCGCATCTGTTCAACAACATTGTAAAAGTCAGCACCGGTACGGTCCATCTTATTTACGAATGCCATACGAGGCACTTTATATTTATTGGCCTGACGCCAAACTGTTTCTGACTGAGGCTGAACGGCGCCTACTGAACAAAATACGCCAATTGCACCATCAAGTACGCGCAACGAGCGCTCTACTTCCACGGTAAAATCAACGTGGCCGGGTGTATCGATAATATTAATACGGTGATCGTTCCAGATACAGTGAGTTGCAGCAGACTGAATTGTTATTCCTCTCTCCTGCTCTTGCTCCATCCAGTCCATGGTAGCTGCGCCATCATGAACTTCGCCCATTCGGTGACTTCGCCCTGTGTAGAACAAAATCCGTTCAGTAACGGTTGTCTTGCCCGCGTCAATGTGGGCCATAATACCGATGTTTCGCGTTCTGCGAATACGGTCTATAATTTTTGGGTCTGCTTTTGTCGTCGCTTCTGACATTTTCTTGTGTGTTTAAAATATTTTTTAGAATCGGAAATGAGCGAAAGCTTTGTTTGCTTCAGCCATTCGGTGGGTTTCATCTTTCTTTCGGACCGCCCCACCTTCATTTTTAGCGGCATCCATCAATTCCCTGCCCAAACGCAGTGCCATTGATTTGTCATTTCGCTGAGTAGACGCCTTGATTATCCACCTCATACCCAGCGCAGTTCCCCGTGCTGATCGCACTTCTATAGGAACCTGGTAAGTAGCGCCACCTACACGGCGACTCTTAACTTCAACAACCGGGGTCGCATTTGAAAGTGCGCTTTTAAACACTTCAATTGGCTCTTCACCGGTCTTTTCTTCAATAATTTCAAATGCCTGATACAAAATCTTTCGTGCAACGCCTTTTTTTCCGTCACGCATCAGGCTATTCACAAATCTGGTAACCGTTTTATCCTGAAATATAGGATCTGGTTGTACTTCTCTTTTTTCTGCCGTTTTTCTTCGCATAATATCAACTATTAAAAGATCTCAGTGTTACCCTTTTGGCTTCTTAGTACCATAATGACTTCTGCCCTGCTTGCGGTCATCCACACCGGCAGTATCTAAAGTACCCCTCACAATGTGATATCGCACACCGGGAAGATCCTTTACTCGCCCACCCCTGATCAGCACAATACTATGTTCCTGGAGGTTATGGCCTTCACCCGGGATGTAAGCAGAAACTTCCATTCCGTTGGTCAAACGAACCCTTGCTACTTTCCGCAATGCCGAGTTTGGCTTTTTGGGAGTTGTTGTATAAACTCGTACGCAAACTCCGCGCTTTTGCGGGCAGTTCTGAAGAGCAGGCGCTGTGGTTTTGCTCTTCTTGCTTTTTCTTCCTTTACGGATTAATTGGTTTATTGTAGGCACGTATTCACTGTTTGTTTTTTCGTATAATCAAGAGCTGACTAAGATAGGATTTTTAATATTTTATTACCAACTTTTTTGACAAATTATTTCTTGAATATATGGGGACCATCCCTGATTTGTGTTAAATGCAGCATGAGTATAGAAATAAATTCAAATTCTGAATCAATTGTTATATATCATTATATCAGATGAAGCTGACTGATCTTTCAAAACTAAACACAAAACGACGTGATGCCTTGAATTCATTCGGAATATCATCTGTAATGGATCTCCTCTACCTGTTTCCCCGGCGTTATATCGATAAATCAAACATCAAACCCATTCAAATGGTGACCGAATCGGCCGACCCGGTTTCTATCGTGGGAAAAGTAGATTCTAAAGAGGTGCAGGGTTATGGCCATAAACGCAGGCTTGAGGTGTATGTGTCTGATCAAACCGGAACGTTAAAAGTAGTTTGGTTTAAAGGCTGGAAATATTTTATGTCTAAGTTTAAAGAGGGGCAGCTCGTTTCGCTGTTTGGGAAACCAAAACGCTTTGGCCGTTCCATTAGCATGGCGCATCCCGATGTTGAAGTGCTCCAGAGCAGAGATGATATCGAAAAGTATAATACACTCCTGCCTATCTATCCATCCGGCAAGCCGCTCTCCAAAGCGTATATCACCCACAAGATGATTGCAGAGTGGGTTGATGAAGCCCTCAATAAACTTGATGTCCCTGAATTTCTACCTCAGGCTATCATCGAACAACACACATTCAAACCACGCCACGAGGCGCTTCAGTCCATCCACCGCCCGGAATCACAACAGGAGGCATCCCACGCTCTTGAGCGTTTTAAATACGAAGAGCTGTTTTTGTTTGAGCTGAGCATGGCCAAGATCAAGCAGATGCAACGAGCCAAAGCGGAAGGGCCCGCTCTAAAACCCGGGCCACTTACCTCTGCTTTTTTTAAAAAAATCCTTCCTTTTGAACTTACCAAGGGACAGATTTCAGCCCTGTCTGATATTCGCAGTGATGTTGAAAGCCAGACCCAAATGAACCGTCTGCTGCAGGGAGATGTGGGAGCAGGAAAAACGGTAGTGGCAATTGGAGCCGCATTGATGGCGATCGATTCCGGTTACCAGGCCACGCTGATGGCACCCACTGAAATATTGGCTGAACAACACTTTCATACCATCAAAAAGTACCTTGAGCCGCTGGGCATCAATTATCGGCTGCTGGTCGGCGGGCAGAAAAAATCACTTCGGGATGATGTGCTGTCTGATATCGCCGGCGGAACCTGCAATATGGTTGTTGGAACCCACGCCATTATCCAGGACCAGGTTCAGTTTCATAAACTCGGCCTTGCGATCATTGATGAGCAGCACCGCTTTGGTGTGAAACAGCGAACCGAAATGCTTCAGAAAGGCGATCATCCGCACCTGTTAGTCATGTCGGCTACGCCTATTCCCCGCTCTCTCGCTATGACGGTCTATAGCGATCTTGATATTTCACTCATCAAAGAACTGCCCGGCGGACGAAAACCGGTCAAAACCGCGGTCCGCACGGATAAAGACCAGGAGACCATCCACAATTTTATGGCAGAAACAGTTGCTGACGGCGGCCAGATTTACGTGGTATATCCTTTAATTGAAGAATCGGAAGCACTCGATCTGAAAGATGCCACTATGGGATTCGAGAAACTGAAGCGCCGGTTTCCGGACATCCCGATGGGTTTGCTGCACGGGCAGATGAAAAGCGAGGAGAAAGAGTCCATCATGAGTTCGTTTGCCGATGGAAAACTTAAAATACTTGTTTCAACGACTGTGATCGAAGTTGGCGTGGATGTGCCCAATGCCAACGTGATGATAATTGAGCACGCCGAGCGATTTGGGCTGTCACAGCTACATCAGCTACGCGGACGTATCGGGCGGGGATCGCGGCAAAGTTACTGTATATTGAAACCGGGACAAAAACTTAGTGAATCCGGGCGATACAGGCTCAAGAAAATGGTAGAAACCACTGACGGTTTTGAGATTGCGGAAGCAGATTTAAAACTGCGCGGTCCAGGAGATTTCCTGGGAACCAAACAGAGCGGTCTCCCTGAATTTCAGTACGCCGATATCGTGGAAGACAGATTGCTTTTAGAGCAGGCAAAGTCTGATGCCTGGAAAATCATCTCGCGTGATCCACAATTGAAACTGAGCGAACACGAGTCATTGAAGAAGATATTTACTCCTTATTTCAAACAGCGAGCGGAGTATTTTGGAATTGGGTGATAGTTGATTAGCTATTTTGGGAATTTGAGAATTAGGTGACGCTATCAATACCATCCCGCACTTGATGCGGGATCTCCCATTTCTGCAACGGGAAATGATCACCAATGGCTAAATCTACTCATCGAACAAAAATGGGAGTTCTCGGCTCGATGGCCGTGATGACTTAAAAAGTGACCTACTGACTAAAACAAAGTCATGAACATGCTTTTTGTTGTTACTAAAACAACCCTATCCCCCAATTCTCAAATCAACCAATCAACTAATTACCTTCGGCAAGTTTCAGGATTTTTTTATACTCCGACTCCCTAACCTCGGTAATGGACAAGCGATTTCGCTTAAATAGCTGCATTTCAAGGAGGTCATCGTGTTTTTTGAGTTCATCGCGCGTCACCGGGGTATCGAATTTCTGAATGAATTTCACATCAACCAGCTGCCACCGGGGATCGCTCTCGCTGCTTTTTTCATCAAAGTACTTGCTGTCAGGATCAAATTGCAGCGGATCGGGATAGGGTTCTGAGCAGACTTCCATCACACCTACTATGGCCGGCGGTTTTACATTGGAGTGATAAAACAGGGCCCGGTCGCCGATGTTCATATCGTCGCGCATGGTATTGCGGGCTTCATAATTTCGGATGCCACTCCAGCGAATTTGCCCGTCGCGTTCCAGGTCATCAATGCTATAGGCGTCCGGTTCCGATTTCATCAGCCAGTATTGTCGCTCACTCATAATAAGATATGTTTAATTTATTACTTTAAGATTAATGCAGCTCAAACGGCTGCACTCTTTTTTCCATTCCAAAAAGATACAAATTCATGGCGCAATCAACAGAAAAACCAAGCCGCGATATCCTCTTCTGGAGCGGCGGAAAAGATTCGTTTCTTGCGCTCCGCTATTTGCAGGATGATGGATACAATGATCCTGTCCTGCTCACAACATTTGATGATGAAAGCGGCCGTGTTCCCCACCAAAACATTCCAATTGAAGCGGTTCGGCAACAAGCTGTAGATCTTGGCCTCATATCTTACACAATCTCGTTGTCCTATCCTGCCTCAAACAGGAAATACCTTAATACACTTAAGGCTCATCTTGAAGAATTTCCATTTGGTGTGAATCAGCTTGTCTTTGGTGATCTCCATCTGCAGGACATCCGGGAGTGGCGTGAGGAGCAGTTTGGTGCGATGGGATTCGATCTTGCCTTTCCAATCTGGCAGAAATCGTACGATGAACTGTTTAATTGTCTGGAACAAGAAAAAGTGTCCATTAGAATATCTGCCGTAATGGATGCATATAAGAATATTATTCAGCCTGGCCTACAATTCAATCGTGCATTTACAGAGTCGCTTCCCGAAGAGATCGACAGAATGGGTGAGAATGGAGAGTTTCATACGGAGATTACTGTTGTGTCGTAGATGAGGCATTTAATTTTAGTTCGATTCTTTGCACTGAAAATTAAATGTCTCCTTTCCTAAAAGGATGGTACGGAGAGAAACGGGGATAAAGTAAGTTGTTCATAATATATTGAAAAACTCCGATGGACCCCCTCTTTGTCTACCCTTGTTGTGGGTGAATTTAAAAAAAAATTCAGTTTATAAACTAAGGTTAAGAAGAACGCTTCTGCGAATACCGATCAACATACCACTCCACCGTCTGAGACAGCAGCGCATCAAAATCCTGAGTCGGGCTCCAGCCAAGTTCGGTTTTAATTTTTGATGCATCTACGGAATAGCGGAAATCATGGCCCGGACGATCGGTGACAAAAGAGATGAGATTTTTGTAGTCGCCATCGGGCCCGTTACCAACTTTTTCGTTCAGGATATCACAAATATTATGAACAAGCTCAAGGTTTTTCCACTCATTATCACCGCCAATGTTATACTGCTCACCAGTTGATCCATCATAAAAAACGGTGGCCAGCGCACGGCAATGATCATCAACGTGCAGCCAGTCGCGCACGTTGTCTCCTTTTCCATAAACAGGGATTGGCTCGTACTTCAGCGCTTTCCGAATTACGGTGGGAATCAGTTTTTCATCGTGCTGATGACGGCCGTAATTGTTGGAGCAGTTGGTAATTACGGTATTCAAACCATACGTATGAAAGTAGGACCGTACCAGCATATCGCTGCCTGCCTTTGTTGCGGAGTAGGGAGAGTTTGGCGCATAGGGTGTCTGTTCTGTAAAAGATCCGGTCTCACCCAGCGTACCATACACTTCATCGGTAGACACGTGCAAAAACCGATGGTGATGAATGGGCTCTTGTTCATCAAACCAAAGCTGCCGGCACTCCTCAATCAGGTTAAATGTGCCGATTACATTCGACAGTACGAATGGCTCCGGCCCTTTGATGGAATTATCCACGTGCGATTCAGCCGCCAAATGAAACACTCCTTCCGGCTTCCAGTTTTGAACGGCTTTCCGTACATCCTTTCGATCCACCAAGTCCATCTTTTTGAAATGGTAACGACGGTCGAGCTTTAGGGAATCCAGGTGAGAAATATCCGACGCGTATGTTAGTTTGTCGATATTCAGGATCTCTGCATCCGGGTAGTGGTTGTGCAGGTGCAATATTAAATTTGAGCCTATAAATCCGGCACCACCGGTGACTATTAATCGCATGATGTCAATGTTTAGAACAAGTTTTTTTCGTCTATATCTTTAAGCAGCGGCAGTTCGCTGTCTTTATCAGACAGCACCGGGTCAGATAAGTTCCAGTCTATATCCAATTCCGGATCATCCCACCGCACACCGCGCTCAAGATCCTTGCTATAATAATCGTTGCACTTATAGTAAACGGTGGCTTCATCAGACAGCACAGAGAACCCGTGAGCAAACCCAGTGGGTACGTACAGCATATGGCGGTTCTCATCACTTAGTATGGTGGAGTAATGCTGTTTAAATGTCGGTGAATTCTGGCGTATATCAACGACTACATCCATAATGGTGCCATGTGGAACCATCACGAGTTTTACCTGCGACGATGGAGGAAGCTGATAGTGCAAGCCGCGCAGGGAATTTTTCTTAGAACGTGAAATATTATCCTGTACAAAAGACACATAGATGCCTGCCTCTCTGAAAATGTGCTCCCTGAAAACTTCTACAAACTCGCCGCGTTCATCTCGATGAGGAGTAGGTTTAATTAATAGTACCGGTTCAAGTTCAGTTTTTTTAATGATCATGATTCAGTTCATTTAATTGATTCATTAATCGCTTAAGTCCATCTTTCCAGCTGATTGGTTCAAGCCCCAGGTTCTCAATTTTTTGTGTATTCAGCAACGAATAGGCGGGGCGCTCTGCCTTCATCGGATAGTCTGCAGAAGTTACGGCTTCCAAAGCCGTATTGCTTCCTGACAAGCGAATTATTTCTTGTGTTAAGTTATACCAGGTTATTGCGCCTTTTGAACTTACGTGAAAAATTCCGGTCTGATCCAACTCCACCAGCTTCATTGTTTTTTCTACTACATCGAAGCAGTAGCTGGGCGATCCAGTTTGATCATCAACTATCTGAAGTCGGTCTTTTTCCTGTGAAAGGCGCAGCATTGTTTTTATAAAGTTTTCCCCAAACTGCCCGCAAAGCCACGAAACTCGTATAATCATCCAGCGATCGGCAAATTTTTCAATGGCGATTTCTCCACCGCGCTTCGACTTTCCATACACATTGTTGGGCGACGGTGGAAACTCTTCATCGTAGCCATCCGGTAGTTTCTTCTTATCCTCAACACTCCCGGCAAATACGTAATCCGTGCTGTAATGTATCAGAAGCACCTGGTGCCGATTGCATGCGTGAGCCAGGTTTTGAACGCCAATTTCATTTACACTATAAGCCATTTCAGGATTATCCTCAGCCCCATCTACATCGGTATAAGCCGCACAGTTAATCAGCATGTCCGGTTCTTCTGTTTGTAAGACGCTGTGAACGGCTTCACGATCGGTAATGTCGAGTGCGGTAGAATCGCACGCCGAAACCTCGTGGTCTGAATCCTCTAAATAACGAACCCATTCCCGGCCAAGCTGTCCGCTTGCACCGGTGATTAAAATCTTCATATATCACTCCAGTTTATATGCCAGCCGGTTTGCTATTTTGTACGATTCGGGAGTTCCCGCATCCGTCCACCAGCCATCCAGGACCGAGAATCTCATTTTCCCATTGTTAATATAGTGATTGTTTACATCGGTAATTTCGAGCTCTCCCCTTCCCGATGGTTTGAGTGTTTTGATGAGATCGAACACGGCGGCATCAAACATGTAGATGCCGGTAACCGCGTACTCCGATTTGGGGTGATCCGGTTTCTCTTCAATGCCTACAATTTTGTCGTCTTCCAGCTCCGCGACGCCAAACCGCTCGGGATCTTCAACTTTTTGTAGCATAATCTGTCCGCCGGAACCCGGATAACTTTTAAGTGCCTTCTCCAGAGAGGCTTCAAAAATGTTGTCTGCAAGAATGACGGTCATGGTGTCGCTGCCGACAAAATTTTCAGCCAGGCCGAGCGCCTGTGCGATTCCGCCGGCTTCATCCTGAACTTTATAGGTGAACCGGCATCCAAAATCTTTACCGGACCCCAGCAAATTCACCACGTCTCCCATGTGATCCGTTCCCGTTACAATTAAAATCTCTTCAATGCCTGCATCAATCAGCTTTCCAATAGGATAGTAGATCATCGGTTTATTACCCACCGGAAGCAGATGTTTATTTGTGACTTTCGTGAGCGGGAACAGGCGTGAACCGGTTCCGCCTGCAAGTATGATACCTTTCATTTTTTATAAAATTGATTTAGCCATGATCATTATCAGACATTGATCAAAATATAAAAAATACACCAGATCCTAAGGAAGTTTCTCCACATACCTACAAGGTTTCAGAAACCTTGTAGGTCCTCATTAAAGCCATTGCCTCACTGCATTCAATTCTGCAGTCGTTCATACGAAGAAGAGTGAGAGGGATCTACATCACGCAAGATATTGTACGCTTCCAGGCGGGTTTGGATATCAGCTGCCTGCAACATAGCAACAATCTCGGTGTATTTTGTGTCGAAGAAGATATCGAACAGGTAATTATTACTGGTTCGGCGTTTAGCCTCTTCCATGGTACTCAGCGCATCGATCACCTCGCTGATGGCACTTTGGGAATCAAGCGTGAACTGGTCCAGGCCATAGCGGTGATACCTGTAATAAGCTTCCCTCAACGGCTGGTAGTTGGGATTTGTGAGGTCTGATATCAAGCCGTTGCGGTTTCTCTGAGCACCGATGGAACGCCCCCAGCCTGAGGCTCCGCTGTTTCGACCGAGTTCGAAAATGTCCTGCGCCTGGCTGTAAAACCTGCTACCGCCAAGCTCTTCAAAACTGTCGTAATCATATCCCAAAATAACATATATATAAAAGTCGATTAAGCTGGTGAGATCATCAAACTGAAGTTCATCGAACACCAGGTTTTTATTTCTCGGGTATCCAAACGCCCAGTTGTTGTCGCTGAGCACAAGCGCAGCCGACTCCTGGATTGTATTATAAATAGGGCGCCTGACGCTAAAAACTGCCTCCGCTGTATAATTAAACTGGTCGTCCACACTGGTGAGTGCAATCTGAATCTGGCATTTAATTCGTTCAAACTCTTCAAACGTATCGTCTGTCCAGCGGTTTCTGTTGATGTAGTTTTCAAGCTCGTCCTCTAAATCAGAAACGTACTCGTAAGCCGATCCGCTGATCTGCCTTGAGTTCACGGTTACCTCACAATTAAATTCCTGCGCCGATGACCATTCAGGCAGTAAAGCCAAAACTATCAAGCCAAAAACAAGAATAGACTTCAATTTTTGAATTTTATTCCACATATTAGTTCTAAATCCAAGAGAAAATTCAGGGGAGTTGTCATGATACAAAGGAATTTATTCTTTTGCGTAGTCGTGATTTCTTGTGTTTGTTTATTTGAAATCTCATACTGCCAAACCACAATCGGTGCACGATCTATTGGCATCGGACAAACGGGAGTTGCCCTTCCCGGTCATCAATGGGCCATCTTTTCTAACAGTTCGCTTATATCAACGAATGAACGCCGCATTTCATTTTATGGCTTTCGTTACGTTGGCATCAGTGAAATTTCGGATCTCGCCGCATCGGTACAGGTTCCCGCACAATTTGGTTCAATCGGCGCCGGATTTCACCGGTATGGGTTCGATTTGTTCAGTCAAACGCAACTAAGGCTGGGATATAAAAAACAGTTTAAACAGTTTCATGCCGGGCTTTCTATAAACTATTCGCATGTTCAGCAGGGCGGCGGATATGGCTCAGCGGGTGCATTAGGCCTGAATTTAGGCCTTGCTGCCCAAATACTGGAGTCACTTTGGTTTGGAGCCCGAGCTACTAACATCAATCAGCCTGCATACGGACCCACCGATGAATACCTGTCCAGAGACCTGGCCATTGGGCTGAGCTACTTTCCATCTCCTCGTGTAATGATCACAGTAGATGCCGTTAAAGATGTTCGGTTTCCAATGTCACTTCGGGCCGGTGCTGAAGTTGAGTTGATAAGCGGATTTCGAACAAGAGCGGGCATCACAACTCATCCGGAAACGTACGGCGGCGGTTTGGGATATGATACGGACCTATGGCAAATCAATATCGGGTTTCAGCAGCATATACCGCTTGGCCTTAGCCCCGCTATTGATATTGGTGTTTCATTTTAACGAGAGAGGCGATGGAAATTCAAAAAATATCAGGCAATGCTCAGGGCGGTATCGTTTCATGCAAATGGTATAATAAAATAGGTTTAACTCTGATAATCCTATTCTGTTTTTTCAGGCCGGTGTGGAGTCAAACAACTGAATCGTCACGCGAAAGAATTGAGGAGATCATTGAACGGGTTGTCGCTGAATTGGACCCGGAAGATTCAGAACAGCGGATTCTGGAGATAATTGAACGCCTTGAAGAACTTGCGGCAAACCCGGTAAACATTAACCGTGCCGGAATTGATGAGCTCTCAGGCGTGCCCGGGCTGAATCTTCAGCTTGCACAATCCATTATTCAGTACAGAAAATCCATCAAACCGTTTGAGCATATAGAAGAACTGCTCGACGTTGATGGAATTGGCGGTGTGACACTCGATAATCTATTGCCGTTTGTGACCATTGGCAGATCTTTTGAATTGGGTAAGGATTTGTACCTGAATCCCAACTACTGGACCTATAACAGTTCGTTTGAGAATCTTACGCGATACCAGCGGGTGGTGAATGCCCAAGAAGGATATAGCCGCCCAGATACACTTGGCGGATATCTTGGCAGTCCAGTAAAATACAACCACCGGTTTCGCTATAGAAGTGATCGCCTGTCGGTGAATCTCACGCAGGACAAAGATCCCGGTGAACCGCTAAGCGGGCCAACCGGTTTCGATTTCACCTCCTGGCACGCAGCTATTCAGAATGCAGGCAGATTGAAAAACTTAATTATTGGGGATTTCAGGGTTTCCTACGGCCAGGGACTCACATTATGGAACGGCGGGGCGTTCGGGAAAAGCAGCCAGGTGATAGGCTCGGCCGTTAAGAATGATCCCGGAATACGCCCCTATACATCTTACCAGGAGACGAACGGCTTCAGGGGCGTTGCGGCAACATATGGCGAACAACTCCAGGTGAGCGGCTTCTACTCTAAACGAAAACGCACCGCAAGTGACGCGTCAGCCGGACGCGTTCGGTCACCTACCGCCTCCGGCCTGCACCGGACACTCTCCGAAAATGATCGCAGGCTGAATTTACAACAGGAAACGTTTGGCGGCCGGATTCGCTACCAGTTTCGTCACGGAATTATCGGAGCCAGCGGCTATCATCAGCAGTACGATCGCAAGATTGAAAAAGGTACCCAGCCGTACCAGCTCTATGGATTTGAAGGAGACCGGTTTTCAGTAGCCGGTACCGACTATCGTTTAACAGCTGGTCCGGCAATGATATTCGGAGAGCTCGCATGGTCATCTAATAACAGCCTTGGATTTATTACCGGGTCCGAGGTAAATCTGCCATCGGGTACAGATCTTGCTGTCGCTTACCGCAATTACGAGAAGGATTTTCAATCAGCATCCGGTTCGGGATTCGGAGAGCAGTCTAACCCGCAGAATGAGGAGGGATTTTTTACAGGTATCCGTCAGCGTTTCGGTGAAATTTTAGAATTCAACGCCTACATCGATTTTTTTCACACACATGTAGCTCGTTTTCGCAATACCCGGCCCACATCGGGCTTCGACTGGCTGGCCCGGCTTCAGTTTGAACCTCTCGACAACCTCTCATTTTATGGTCAGCTGCGATCAAAAACCTGGGAACAGCAAATGGACGCATCAGACTCGTTTGGCCGCGAAACGATTACCATGGGAACCGAAACGCGGTCCAATGCCCGCCTTCATATAGAATACCAGGCGCTCGACGTTCTCCGCCTGCGTACCCGGTTTGATGTTGTCAGATGGAGCGCCACGTCCTCTCCCTCCTCTTTCGGATATCTTGTGTACCAGGATGTTCGACTCACGCCCACATCAACCCTTACCATCGATGCGAGAATTACATTGTTTGAAACAGATGATTTCAATTCGCGTGTCTTTCAGTTTGAGAATGACCTGCTCTATGTGATGTCAAACGCCATGCTGTTCGACCAGGGCCAGCGAACGTACATCGTGATTCGGTATCAGCCCGCGGACTTCCTGGTCTTAAGAATGAAAGCATCCACGACCCTTTATGAGAACAAACAATTTATTGGCAGCGGCCTTAATATGATTGAGGGAAGCAGAAGGTCTGATATAGGATTGCAAATTCAGCTTAAAATTTGATTTACCTGAAGTGGATGAGTGAGGCTTGAGTACCGGCTCATTACTCGTCAAACGAGGCACCATCTTCGGCTGTCGATTGTTGTTGATCGACTGCCGAATTGCAAAGGTTTCAAAGCCTTCCTCAACGAATATCTAAACTTGGCTTACGGTCATAATTACTCGTCAGTCGAAAAATGCCACAAAGTGACCCCTTCCGAACAATCGTCAAGGCGAGAAAACTGAAGTGTAAAGAACATCAACCCGTGCTTTCTAAAAATTATATTTTAACCCCGCTCCAAACCCTATACCGGCACCGTAAAATGAGTGGTCTGTTCCGTATCTCTTAACGTTTGATGGCTCTCCACTCGAACTGATTTCGGTTACCACCTCTTCGTATTCAACGATACTATACATTAACCTGTAATCTGTCCGGAAGAAAATCGAGACGGGATCTGAAATGCTTATTTCTGCCGTCAACTGTGGAGTAAAGGATGTGTGCTGATCGTCATCACACTTATTGTCGTCCACGTCAAATACCGCGCGAAACATCGATTTCATGAACGATTTACACTTTCTGTCCTTAAGCTTAAAGGCGTCGAAACTAATACCGGGTTTCAGTACTACATCATCTGCAATTGATATCACGTAGGCTGCCGAAAGCCCAAAAGAGTAGGCTACAAATTCATCGTATCCCCTGGTGTGATGGAGGCTGTACTCGATATTTGTGTAATTGTTTTCGAAAAATGAAAACCTGATTGTATAGGATCTGCTCTCGTTAAACGTTCGGTTATCGATACGGAAATTGCGTAGCTGATCTCTCTCAAAACTTAAACCAAACCGGGATTTCTCCTGAGCGTGTGCCATACAGGTTATTGTTAACAACAATAAAAGAAAAGTAAAAACAAAGTTTTTTTGCATCACCAGAAAGCGTTAACTCCATTGACTACTAACACTTAAAAAGATGTAAATTAGCGTGATATTTATCAACGGTTAAATTAAAGATTCACTTCAATCATCAGGCCGGCTTATACAAGGTGTATAAACCGGGCACTATTGCGCTATCAATCACTCGAAACAATTCCCGGCGGTAACTGCGAGTTCCCGAGGCGCCATTCCGTGTTGTCACTGCGATGATCGCCTCAATTTCGGGAATTATTAGGATGTATTGTCCGCCATTGCCATATGCATACACTGTTTCCAGGCCGGCTGATTCCCGTCTGAACCACAGGTATCCATAGTTTATCACGCCGGGCCGCCGGCCGGTCACCGGTTTTACCGACTCTACAACCCATTCCGGCGATACAAGCTGCTCGCCATTATAAATGCCCATATTCATCATCAGCTCCCCGATTTTGACCATATCCCGCGGTCTGAGCGCCATGTTATTCCCGCCCATGTAGTATCCCTGCGGGTCGCGATCCCAGCCGCCGAGCCGGATATCCATCGGGTTGAACAGGTATCGGTTGGCAAAGGCACGGGTCGACATCCCTGAAGCCCGGGTGAGAATGACAGAGAGCAGATGCGTATTACCGGTGCTGTAATCCCGATCGATTCCAGGATGGCCGGACATGGGCCGACTAAGCTTGTACTCGATCCAGTTATCGCTGATTACCCAGCGCCCGTATCTGCTCCGGCTGGTTGATGTCAGGCCGCTTCGCATGGTGAGAAGATCACCAATGGTAATCGCCTCTTTCAGCGAATCGGGATTGCTCTTGAAATACTTAGGAAAAAATTCGCCGATCGGCTGATCAACACCTTTGAGATACCCCTTATCAATGGCTATACCCACAAGAATAGACAAAATACTTTTTGATGCAGACTTGATATTATGCGTTCTGCCAGCATTCATTCGACCGAAATACTCTTCTGTAACCAGGTCACCTTTTTGAGCGATGACGATGCTGCTGATGGGACCAATCTCATCAAGCGAAGCCGTTACGGAGAGCAGAGAATCGCGGTTAACAGCCGGAGACATCGATTGCAATACTCTAAATCGATTATCATTTTCAGCAGATTCTACCTTATCCGGTGTGTCATCGGACGAATCCAAAAACACCGCCCAGCCAACACCAAGCAGTATGCCTGCGGTCACCGATAGAATCCAAAGTTTCATAGTCATGACTCGTTTATTTTTCGTCCTGATCCCACTCAAGAGCATCATGAGCACAAATCAAATAAACCAACATTTTTTAGTTGTGATCCTCTTACACTACGTAATTATTAATTTGATTTTCCAGGCAAACATTCAACTCTTGGAATATTTTTCTCTTTAAAGATCAGTCTTTATCGGTTTGATGCACTCTTACATTAACTATTTGAAGTCTTTCATCAATCCAGAACGACTTCTGATACAACCGGAAGGTGATCTGACGGAAAACGCCCGTCATATCGATCAGCTGCGATGCGGTGTGACAAAACGCCAACCTCATCACTCACGAAGATATAATCAATTCTTGACTCTTCTGGCCGAAGCGTTTCCCAATCGCTGAAAGATGCCGTCGGGCCTGAATGGCCGCTTTCCGACTCATACCTTGCATCGCTGAGCCGTTTCGATTCTGTCAGAACAGAATACGCTTCTGAGCTTTCGGGAATGTTAAAATCGCCGGTTACGATCACCGGGAGGTTCTCCTCAAGGTCATCCACAAACTGAGTGATCAATTTAGCGCTTTCTACCCGTGCCACTTCACCAACATGATCGAAATGTGTGTTAATAACATAAAATTCCTGATCGTTCATACGATCCCTGAACTTTGCCCAGGTTGCTACGCGTGTAATTGCTGCATCCCACGATTTGCTCCCCGGCCGGTGCGGGGTTTCTGATAGCCAAAACGTATTTGTTACAATAAGTTCAACGCGTTCAGTCTTATAAAAAATGGGCGAGAACTCACCGGTATTTTTTCCGTCATCGCGGCCAACGCCTACCCACGAATAGCCTGGCATGCGAGCCTGTAAATCATCCAGCTGACCTTTCAAAGCTTCCTGAACCCCGATAACATCGGCATCATACACTGAATTCATCATATCAGTCACATGGTTTTTCCTGTTGGGCCATGCGTTTTCACCGTCATCCGGGTTGTTATACCGGATATTATAGGACATGACGGTCATCGCATTTTGATTCTGATTCATCGTGTTATTGGTTTGATGAGCCACTACCGTAACTATTGAACTTGCAAACGTTAATAAGATTAGAACAGCTTTCATAAAGTGTAAGTTTGATGGTTATCATGGCCCGGCGATAAATATTTCTTCGTAACGCAATTTATCTTCATTCTGAACCACCATCGAGAGTTGCCAGGAATTCGACAAGATCCCGAAGTTCGTCACGGCTTAATATATTGCCCATTGCCGGCATTCCGGATGGTGAGTTTTTTCTTTCTTCAATATCAGTTTTATCTACGACCCGTTCACCATCTCTGTTTTCAATCGTGATACGGGAGGCAGACTCTGCAGTGAGCATCCCCCGAACTATAGAACCATCCGAAAGCGTGAGCGTCACCGAGCCATAACCGGGAGCAATTCGCGCACCGGGATTCACCATGGATTCCAGCAGTTGTCTGCGTGACAGTTTGTTGCCCACATCAGAAAGATCGGGCCCAACATTACTACCGTTACCATCAACCACGTGGCACCGAATGCACTGGGCGGCCGCGTTCCGATAAAACACACGCCGGCCTGAATCTGCACTTCCTCCATACAGTAATTCCCGGTAAACAGAAACGGAATCTGACCTGTCTTTTTCGGCCTGATACAATCGCAGCTTTTCATTCACAGATGAACCATCTGACGATTCTGCTGCAAGAACAAGATCAAGCTCAACTTCACTGTCAAGATCATCAGATATCAACATATCCATTTGAGCACTGAGTATTGAATTGGCTTCGGCACTTTTCATTGTACCGAGTATCTGGTAGGCCACCTGGCGTTCTTCAACAGTTCCGCTTTCCAGAACACTTCCCATAATCGCCGCTTTTGATTCTGGCGGAATTTCAAGTCCCGGAACACTTTCAAGTGCACGGCCTCGTACGCGGTCATTTTCATCATCAAGTGCAAGATACACCGCGTTTTCGATGTCGTCATAGCTTAGGGTGGCGAGTGTTTGAAGCGATGCAATCCGAACGTCAGGTGATGGATCATGCTGCAGCAGCGGAAGAATCATTGATATGGCTGATGTCAACTTTAATCCACTGGCTGCGTTCAGCGCTGAAATTCTTATCTGCGGATCACCGTCAGTAAGTATCTCTTCAAAATTGGGCTCTACTACCTGAACAGCTAACTCAGGATCGTTTTTTACGACTCCTCTCGGGTCGCCTGTGACGCGGTCGAGCAGCGATGGTTCAGGCCAGACGGCGAGTGTTTCAAGGGCTTCGACTCTTAATTCAACCGGAACATCCCTACTCAAAGAAAACGCCGTTAGCCTGTCAGCTGCGTCTTGAGTGCCTAAATAGAGTGATGCATTAATAGCACGCCTCAGTAAAGGCTCATTCATAAAACTATCCTGATTAAGAAAAGCCGACAATTCGTCGAGGCCGTCTTCAATCATGGTATCATCATTGATAGCCCGGGCCGCATTTGTGACGATAAATTCATCATCATCACTCAAAAATTCTATTACGCCTGGACTTTCGAGCCTGTTCAAGGCAACAACAGCTGCAATTCTCACCGCTTTCGACGAGTGATCTGAAAGAGCCATTAGCTTCTCCTCGTTTCCAAGTCGCTCAAGCGCGATTGCCCCGCCGTGGCGCAGATACACATCTTCATCTTTGTTGTCTTCCAGCATGTTGATGATGGGTACAAACGCCGGCTCCCAGGCAAGGCGTCCCAGTGCTTCAGTGGCAAAAAAGCGCACGCGTAACTGTTCATCTTCAAGAAGAGGAATCAGCGCTTCGGCTGCCGGTTCATATCGAACATCTCCAAGCATTTTCGCAGACTGCGCCCTGATTTCAGAATCTTCATCTTTCAGATATGGAATAAGCAACTCTGCTGCGCCGGTTGATCGGCGGGCGACCTGTGCTACTCCCCAAATACCGTGAATACGTGCCAGCTGGTGACCTGTTTGTGAAATTGATTCAAGCAGCGCATCCGTGTCATCACGGGAGGCGAGTTCAAACTGAGATTTTTGCCGGACTCTCATGTCGGCGTGCTGCAACAGATCCCTGAGCCTGTTTGCGGATTCATCGGAAAAATCATCCGCCAATAACGTTTCAGTTTCCTGGCGGAGCGAACGGTAGGTTTCATCTGAGCTCTGAGAATCGAGTTTCCATATTCGTCCCTTTTGTTTTAAGGCCCATCCCTCGATCCAATCAGGGAAGTAAAGTGAACCATCCGGGCCAAAATCGAGGCTTGTTGGAAGCAGGCCTTCCAGTATCTGCTGTTCACTTTTGAGTGAAAATGCAGCGCCGTCTTCCTCAAGCGTAAATGCATGAATACCGGAATTGGCGGGTGACCCCACGAATTTCCCGATAAAAAATGTGTCTCTGTATTTTTCACTGAGCGCTGTTCCCGAGTTATATGCTACACCTGAATGACCACTTTCATAGCTATCGAGCGGCGGCAAAATATGCGCCGCCTGATTTTCAAACCGCGGTTTAAAATATTCCTCATCCATCAATACTTTGTAGTCGTTGTTTTTTGGATCGCCGTACTTTCCGAACTGCCAGTTGAGACGCCATCCGCTATCGGATCCGTTCACCAAGTACACCAATCGCTCGTGCTCTCCGGCATGATCGCCATCATTGTCAACAGTGATAAGATTTCCATACTTATCGAAAACGAACTCATGGGTATTTCTTAAACCTGCCGCAAAAACTTCAAAATTGCTTCCATCCGTCTCAGACCGCACAATCACACCCTGCCGCGGATAGTGCCATCGTTTACCATTTTGATCAACCACGCTCATTCCTACATCTCCAATCGACCAGTAAATCCGACCATCCGGCCCTGTTGTGAGTCCCGACATTCCATGTCCGCCAAACCCAATATTGGTTCCAAATCCATGAGCAATCGACTCTTTTTGATCCCAATACCCATCGCCATTCGTATCTCGAATTCGCCACATATCCGGGGATACGCCAAGAAACAGATCGCCACCATGAAATAGCACAGCACCTGCCACGTCTGTGTTAACTTTATGAAAATCCCGAATGAGCTCTATAGATTGATTTGCGTGCCCGTTGCCTGAGGTATCTTCAAGTCGTAAAACAGATTCTTTATTAACGGCAAGATCGCGGTAATCATGACTTCCATCACCATTGAAATCAGTTATCCATTCATTTTGATCACTGTTTTCCGGTGCCAGTTTTCGATGTAAAAACTCTTTTTTGTCTTCGTCTGTCTCAAGGGTGATAGATTCAATCATCCAGTCGCTATGACCGCGAATATCGATCTCAGAAGTTCGCCGGCGTTCAGTAATAGAAACATACACACGCCCCAGGTCGTCCACATCCAGTCCAATGGCATCATTCAGGAGATCTTCTGACGCCCAAAGTGAAACATCAAACCCTTCGGCAACCGTGGGAGACATTTCCATTTCTATTCTTTCAGCTAAATCTTCCGCCTCGCTATCGGTCACCGTCTGGACAATCGGCTCACGAGTGTCCTCACCGCACCCACTTAAAATCAGACCGCCTAAGAACACAACCTTTAAAAGTAATTTGATCATATAATAGTGAAGCTATTACCGTTATTCGTCAATTAGAGCTTGCCCGCCGCCCATCTTATTCCATTTGCAAGGGTATCGAGGAAGATATCCGTTTCAAAGACTTGATTTGTGTGTCCCATCGTGGTTGCAAATATTCTCGTATCATCAATTTCATGAGACCAGGTAACGGTGTGATACTCTTCCGTTTCTACGCCATAGGCTCTCGCAAGCGGCGTGATGTCGCCCCAAGCCTCTTCTACCACATAGAGCTCATCATCGGGATTCTGCCATGTTTCGGGAAAATCCTGCATGATGGGGTGATCAACTGCCACATTTTCAACCTCAAAACCACGCTGTTCTTCGTGCCACATCGATTGCTGCCCCATAAACTGAAACCATGGATCGGCAGGTTCTGAATACCGGTAGCTTTGAACGGCTGAATGAATGAGCACTGCCGGTGTCCCGTAATGATCTTCCACAAACGATTTCACAAATTCTGCATTATTCACCCGGCCAAAACCGGTATTATGAACTACCAGGTCGTACCCTTCCGTCCAATTGTCTTCCTGCATAATCGAGACAAGATGGTCGGGCTCTTTATTACCTTCATGCACAATCGTCCATTCAAAATCCGAACCTAGTCGCTCATTCATTCCCTTGACAAACAGGTCTTCCTGCGTTTCATAATCATGCCAGCCGCCGCCAGTTATATAGAGAGCTTTGATGGAATTCTGCTCCTCTGACGTGCATGAGAGCGTGGTCACTGAAATAAGAAGAATCAGCAGAAAAAATTTGAGGTAAAGGGAATATGTCATAAATGAATTTTTAATTTTTTGTAGATATATAAAATAAAAGAAGGAATCAAAAGGGTGTAGCGAATTATCGATTATTTACAACTGTCAAATGAAACATAAATGTTGGATACCGGCTCGGGGCCGGCATGACTTCAATAGATTCAATATTCATTTCCGGTCACCGCGGAATTCTATCCGCGATCTCCCATCATCGGAAAACGAAAGATGAGCCAAATACTGCATGAACTGTTTGAGCTCAATCGGGAGATGCTGGCAGTACATCATATTGTATTATATCATATCATCATCCTTCTTTGCTATCGGGCACTACACCTTCTGACCAGTACTTTTGCAGAAAGTAGCCGATCAAAAGCAGCATTGCGCCAAAGCCCATAAAAAGCGGGATTCTTAGCAAGGCGCTGGTCTGGCTGAGATCGACGAAAAAGAGCTTTCCAACCACGAGAAGAAGTGTGGCCATGCCCACTCCTCTGAGTTTCGGCCGTTTGACCCAAAAACCGGCAATAAGAACTATCACCGCATAAATCCCCCACGCTACGGATGTAATCATCTGTCCATTATCAAGCGGTGTAAGTTCTTTTGCCAGCCAGGCGAGCATCCCTATATGTGCCAGCAGCTGATAGAATCCCGACGTCTTAGAGTTTTTAAGATATATCGGGATAAACACCCCGGTTGATATCAAAACAAGCATTTCAGACATCGCCTGCATATTTAAAATGGCGGTGGACTCCCCGAGTGAAAATAACGTTTCACCTGCCATCAAAAGCCACGCTATCATAACGAGCAGGTGCGACCCCAGGGAGAGTATTTGACCTCGGAACCGTGTTGATGCATATCTAAGTGCCAGGGCTTCAAGTATCACAACAATCAACAGCATGTTGCCTTGAAAAAACAGGAACATAGCCTGGGTAAAGAGAACGAGAGCGCTGAACATGTGGGTAGCCGACAAATCCCGAAACCCTGCTCGCCTCAAAGGAAAACAGAAGCTTGCCGTTATCGATGAACCAATAATGGCAAGAAAACCAAGATTGGGCTCAGAAAGCGACCAAACCCCATGCGTAAACTGAACGGCCAAAACGGGAATTAACAGTGCAAGCGCCTGAATGTGTGGATTTTCTCTGATCCGTATTTTATCTGTAGCCGGTGGTGTGCCATCCTCCATCGTCCGACCTTGGTAAGATCCTTTTTTTAGTTCTTTGACAACAGGCAGCACCCAGACAAGCCCCAGCATGTAAATCAGGCTGCTCTGTAATATCCACCGGTCAGCAAACAGCGGATCATCTACATCTAAAACACTGGTGACGAGTGCAACAAGCAGGACCAGGCTGCCACCAATAAATTTACTCCAAAGTAGTGATCCCCACTCTTTAAACTGGTAAATAGCCGCGGCCCCGGTCATGATGATGCAGCAGTAGATCATCAGCATTAACAACGAGCCGTCTCCCCTGTACAGCATAAACGGTGTTGCAAGACCACCCAGCGTTCCGATAAGTGCAAGAGTCGAGGAATTCTGACGAATGGACGTGCCAAATGAGAGTACCGTCACAGCAATCATGAAACTAAATGCGAGAGGGTAAGAGATAAAACTATAAAGCTGAAACGTAGCAAAACCGGTGATGTAAAACGCGCCAATACCGGCTCCCATCAGAAACGGTCTGATTTTATCTCCGGCAAACCTGGTGAATCCCAGCCAGAACAGGGTTCCGCCAATAAGCAGCCCAAATGCGCTTCTGACCGGCGGGATAAGCCATCCTTGCTCTACGGAATAGTTGAAAAGGAATATGACGCCAAGCAGAAGCAACCCCACGCCAATCCAGTACAGCCAGTTATCCTTCAAAATAGCCGGCATGCTAAATACATCAATAAACCGTTCCCCAATTCCCGGTTTCTCCGTTTGAGCTGACGCTTTCTCCCGAGTCTCCCTTTGTGATGATTCATAAGCGGATGCCTGCTCCCGATCGCTGTTGCGAATAACGCTTTCAAGATACTCGACTCGTTTCTCGAGTTGCTCGATACGATCCAGATCCGAATCTTCAGGTGTTTCACTTGTCATTTACACCGGCACTTTACGTTCAGGGTTAAGATGCTTCAGCCCATTTGCCTGCGTAGTTTAAAGCAAGGGCCAAAACTTCGATCAAGTTACATAAATAGGTGAGACATCAAAATTGGGGCAGTTTTACTCAATTAGACTAGTGTTAAGTCAAATATGAAATGTCGTAAGCAACCTGTCAGCACCTACCGGATCTGACAGCGTTGGTTTTTGTCGCTGACAGAAACTCTGCAAAGCTCCGGGAATAATGTCAGCTATTTATGCGACAAATGAGAATTGACATAACACTAGTTTTTCTTCACTAATCCTGCAAGGTTACGGAAACCTTGGATGTTTACCTTACCTGCCTAAGCACACCCCTCAAATGAAAAGCTAAACGCTTTTCATTATCTCCCCTCCGAGGGGAGATCTTTTATCTACAAGAAAATCATTACTTATTTTCACACAATTGTTGATCCATTACTATTTTTCGATAGCAATAATTCTTTCTAGCTCTTTAAAATTATTTGGCAATTCTTCTCTAATTATTTTCCAGATATTTTCGAAGTCAATTCCAAAATATTCATGTACCACGTAATTTCGGAGCCCATACATCGAGCGCCAGGGTATCTCAGGATATTTATTTTTGAGGTTATCAGGAACGTTTTTAGAAGCTTCACCGATGATCTCAAGATTTCTGATAACAGCATCCATTTTCAGCGTGCTTGATGTGAATTCTTCAAATGTTAAACCATCTGTATAGTTTTGAATCCTCCGCATGGATTCAAGCATATCTTCAAGATA
Organism: Rhodohalobacter sp. 8-1; assembly: GCF_038150125.1. Classification (NCBI taxonomy): domain Bacteria; kingdom Pseudomonadati; phylum Balneolota; class Balneolia; order Balneolales; family Balneolaceae; genus Rhodohalobacter; species Rhodohalobacter sp. 8-1. The sequence goes on from NZ_JBBVMF010000025.1 coordinate 24,436, forward strand.
ATGAATGTAACTCCGACTCTCCCTCGTCATACGTAAATAGTGTCGCTAAGTATCGACTCTCGGAGCTGTTCTTTCAACGCATTCCTTGTAACTAGATCAACCGGTTTGCCAAGTTGCTCTTCAAGAAAATCCTTCAACTCAAAAAATTTCCAACCAAGCGGCTCCTCAAATTCAACCAAAATATCAATATCACTCGACTCCCTCTCTTCTCCGGAAGCATAAGATCCAAAATAACCAATATCTTTCACTTTATACTCTTTCGCCAAGACCGGTTTTAAGTCTTCAAGTTTTTTCGTGAGTTTTTCTGTGTTAAAATTTGAGTCATTCATTAGAGGACATTTTAATATGCTTCAATTCAAAGTAAGTAAATGGATAAGATTTTTAAATAGATATTGAACCCTCGGGTTACCTGGTAAAGAAAACCCCTCAAGTTTAAAAACTGAACGCTTTCCATTATCTCCCCACGGAGGGGAGATCTTTTATCTCCCATCTAACATCTACTATCTAAGACGTTCTCATCAGCTGAACTGCATCTTTGCCGACGATATTTCGAAGCCCGTTGAGCAGATCATTGTTTGGCTCCACCACAAACTTTCTTACGTTCATTCTGAGCGGACCATTGGCATGTTCGCTTTCCACTCTCAGTGTGACCGGTGTTTCACCTTTATGAATGCTCATGAGGGTCGCCATGTCTTTGAGATCGTCGTGCGAAAGCAAGCTGGTTTGCAGCTGCAGCTTCAGCATCAATTGATTCTGGAACTTTTCCCGGAGGTTTTCAACACGTTCCAGGGTATTTGCCATGATTTTGGCTGGACCGCGCCTGCTAAGCGTTCCATCAAGAAGAACAATTGTATCGGCAGATAACAATCCCTGGTGACGATCAAATACTTCACTGAAGACCAGGACTTCCATCGCACCATGGAGGTCTTCAATCTGAACAAACGCCATCGGCCGCCCTTTTTTATCGGTCACCTGTTTCACGTTGGTTATGATCCCCACGATTTTTATCTGTTCGCGGTCATTCATCTCCGAGAGTTTATCTTCGGCAAGCGTATGAGACGCAAATAGGCGGATGTCCTCTCGATACCGGTCCAGGGGATGCCCGCTCAGGTAAAAACCAATCAGTTCCCGCTCACGGTTCAGACGCTCAATGTTCGTCCATTTCGGACAGTCTCTGAGTTTGGGTTCATCCAGAGAAATTCCGTCGGCCGTTTCACCGCCAAAAAGGCTCGCCTGGTTCATCCGCTCCTCTTCCTGCTTTCGTGAGGCGTAGCTGATCACATCTTCCACGCTGGCCAGAAGCTGCGCCCGGTTTTCGTGCAGGGTATCAAACGCGCCGGCCTGCACCAGGCTTTCGATTGTGCGCCGGTTACAGACGCGCGTATCTATTCGGGAAGCAAAATCGAAAATCGTTCGGAACTCGCCTCTCTCCTTTCGTTCTTCGGCAATCTGCTCGATGGCATTACTTCCCACGCCTTTAATCGCCGACATCCCATACTGCACGCGGCCATTTCGAACTACAAATTTACCTTCGGCTGTGTTGATGTTGGGCGGATCCACGGGAATCTCCAACCGCTGACACTCCTCAATAAAAAACGACACTTTTTTGATGTCGCCCATATTATGGCTCAAGACCGAGGCCATGTATTCAGCCGTGTAGTTCGCTTTGAAAAACATCGTCTGGTACGCAACGACCGAATACGCCGCGGAGTGCGACTTGTTAAACCCGTAGCCGGCAAACAACGCCATTTTATCGAATACATCCTTGGCGACCTCTTTACTGTAGCCCAGCTCCTGAGCCTGCGTCATAAACTTTTTCTCTTCCGGTGGCAGGAGATCAGCTTTCTTCTTACCCATAATTCGACGCAGCACATCCGCTTCACCGAGTGAATAACCCCCCATTTTTTGCGCTACCTGCATGATCTGTTCCTGGTAGACCATAATTCCGTGAGTTGGCTTTAGAATGCCTTTCAAATCATCATGCGGATACTCAACAGATTCCTTCCCATGTTTTCGGTTGATGTAATCCGGGATGAACTGCATCGGGCCGGGACGATAGAGTGCGTTCATGGCGATCAGGTCATTAATCGTTTCCGACTTTAGATCTTTCAGGTGCTTGCGCATCCCTTCCGATTCAAACTGAAACACGCCAACGGTCAGCCCCTTTTTGAAAAACTCGAAGGTTTTTTCATCATCCAGCGGAATATCATCCAGATTGTATTCCGTGCCATGATTGTCTTTAACCTGCTGGATCGCTGTCTTTAAGATCGACAGCGTTTTAAGACCCAGGAAATCCATCTTCAGCATCCCGGCATCTTCAATCACTTTCCCATCAAACTGCGTGACGTAGAGATCGGCATCTTTAGCCGTGGCAATGGGAATATAATTAGTGAGCTTATCTGGAGCGATAATCACACCGGCCGCGTGAATACCTGTATTACGAACCGATCCTTCCAGCGTCTCAGCCATCTGAAGAGTTTGTCCTTCAAGATCATCCTTCTTTTTGATGTCGCTAAGCTCACGAACTTCTTTAAATGCATCTGCCAGGGAAATCCCTATGGTTTCAGGAATGAGTTTGGCAAGGCGATCTGCATCGGGCAGCGGCAGATCCAGCACCCGGGCCACATCACGAACTGACGATCGCGCAGCCATCGAGCCGAACGTAATAATATGTGCCACCTGCGATTTTCCATATTTGTCCACCACGTAATCAATCACGCGCTGGCGACCGTCATCGTCAAAGTCGATATCAATATCAGGCATCGACACACGCTCCGGGTTCAGAAACCGCTCAAAGAGCAGGTCGTACATCAGCGGATCAATATTGGTGATGCCGGTGCAATACGCTACCACCGACCCCGCGGCTGACCCACGACCGGGCCCCACAAACACGTCCATCTCCCGCGCTTTGGCGATAAAATCCTGTACAATCAAAAAGTAACCGGCAAACCCCATCGTCTTGATGATATTCAGCTCATGATCAATCCGGTTCGTAACCTCATCAGTCAGCTCGCCATAGTGATTTTTTGCTCCCTCAAGCGTAAGATGGCGCAGATAATCATCTTCCGTTTCGAACGGGTCTGGCAGCGCAAAGTTGGGCAGAATCACATCGCGTTTCAGCTCAATCGGATCCACCTTATCCACAATCTCCTGCGTATTGGTGATCGCTTCCGGTACATCCGCAAAGAGCGCCTTCATCTCCTCCTGCGTCTTGAAATAGAACTTGTCGTTTGGAAATCCAAACCGGTAGCCGCGTCCTCGCCCGATCGGCGTACTCATCAGCTCGCCATTATCGATACAGAGCAGGGCATCGTGGGCTTTGGCATCCTCCTGCTCCATATAAAACACATTGTTGCTCGCAATGACTTTAATGCCATATTTCTTAGCAAATCTGAGCAGCACCGAGTTCACACGCTCTTCCTCTTCAAGGCCGTGACGCATCAGTTCAATGTAGAGATCGTCACCAAACAGCTCGTGCCACCATTTAAGAGCCTCTTCCGCCTGTTCTTCACCTTTGTTGAGAATCAGGTCGGGAACTTCACCCTGGAGTCCGCCGGTTGTGGCCATCAATCCGGATCGGTATTTCTTTACCAGCTCACGATCGATTCGCGGAAATTTGTAATAATAGCCTTCAATAAACCCGAGAGAACAAAGTTCTGAAATATTCTGGTAGCCCTCCCGATTTTTAGCCAAGAACACCTGCTGATATCGTTTGTCGCGGTGATCCCGGGTAAACTTTTTCTGATGGCGGTCTTCCACAAAATAGCACTCGCATCCAATAATCGGCTTAATGCCTGCATCATGTGCTTTCTGGACAAAACTGAAGGTTCCATACATATTCCCCAAATCTGTAAGGGCAACAGCGGGCATGCCATCTTTTTTGGCCTTATCAATCAGGTCATTTATTCCGGCGGCGGCTTCAAGCACCGAGTATTTTGAATGGGTATGAAGATGACTGAACGAGCCGGTAATTTTTGCTGTATCGGCATCAGCTACCGGCAGATCGATTGTGGAATCATCACTGCCTTCGTCTCCTGTTACGCCGCGCCGTTTCAGCTCTTCAACTTTGGGCATGTAGTGATCCTGGTCAATCAGCTCAAACGCCTTCTTTTCCAATTCAAGATCGGCAGACATCTGCGGTTTGATGACCCTAAGACGCACAAGCTCCAGAAACGCACGGGCTGTGGCATCCACATCAGCGGCGGCGTTGTGAGCCTCTTCAAAGCCCACATCAAACAGCTTATCGTGAAGTTCGGCAAGGGTCGGCCATTTGTAACGGCCGCGTCCGCCCGGAATGGCACAGAATTCGGTGGACTCATCCTTAGTGTCGATGTCAATTTTTTTATCCAGCGGATTGTCCCTTTCCATCCGCAGGTACTCAGCCCCCATGATGTTCAGGTCGAACTCCAGGTTGTGGCCGATCACGAATGTGGACCGCTCCACATCTTTGTTGAACGCATCCATCACATCGTTCAGCGGAATGCCCTCTTTTCGCGCCCGCTCGGTAGAGATACCGTGTACTTTCTCAGAGTTGAACGGAATCGTAAACCCATCGGGCTGAACGATATAATCGCCCTCTGAAATCAGTTTCCCGGTGTGATCGTGCAGCTGCCAGGCGAGCTGCACACAGCGTGGCCAGTTGTCGAAATCACTGCGCGGAGCCGAATAGTTCTGAGGCAAACCGGTCGTTTCTGTATCAAAAATCAGGTACATAAAAAGGGAGTTGCTGATGGATTTTTTTTGCTAAATCGAGGATGAAATATAAATCAGATTTGAACCAATCACAGACAAAGTTCAGTAAATTTTACTCTCCAATTATCGAGCAGATTACAAATTTGAGGCTGCCAAAAAAATTTTAAATAAGAACATTAATCATCAATATCGTTATATCGAAATCAAATCAAACTAAAACCGATTAGCGAATATCAATTTGCATCAATCCCTAAAACTCCTTAAATCTGTTTCAACTAATACTTCTGACACTTAACCATTTTAATTTTTTTGAAGACTATTGATTACAAAACAGTCATCCAGGACCTGGTAGACTATTGCCGTGAGCTCCTCCATGAGTTTGTACCTGTTGAAGAGGAAGATATACAAGCTCCGGCGATTACCGGTATATGGATCGCCGCTGGAAACTCTTACCCCAATCGCTGGATATTTAAGACCGAAGGGATAGTTGAGAAATACTATAATAACGAACTGTATAAAATCTATTATTGGGACATCCGCCCCCCGTCCGATCCATCCGAATCGAACTTAAGGGAGCTAATACTTGCGAACGTCAATAATCCGGGCACAGAAATTGGATTTCAAATAAGTGTACTTACCGGTGAGCAGCTGGTCCTTCAGTACAGCACGGGGATTGATGAGTCGGAACGGGTGTTTGATCGGTATTAGTATGATAAGACACCACCATGAAACCTGATACCGCAACAAACACGGTGACCCTGCCACATCTGTGGAGCATGTCATCAAAAATAAATTCTAAAAAAAATTTGTACTACATACATCAAATGAGTTAATTCTGTGAACGTTCATCCAGAATTACACGACTAAACTATGCAATTCTACCCGTCATATTTATCTGGTCTATTGTTGCTTTCAGTATTTTTTATTGCAGGATGTGATCTCATAACCCCCCCATCAGTCTAAACAAAACGAATTAGAAAACGCGGACCCGGAATCTTTACTCATGTCCCCAATGCAGACCAGTGCCTCGCTTATCGCGGATGGAAAAGCAAAGTCCGCCGGTTCCCAATCCTCTTTTGGCTGTTACCTGAGCTCTTTATCTGACAGTAACAATGCGCCATACGCGTTTTGGAGCGTGTATCTGCACTACCCCGAAGTAATTGTTTCTGATGCGGGAGAGGCTAAAGCAGCCTATAAATACCGGCTAAAAGATGATGATGGTAAGATTTATCTACTTGCTAACTGCGTGATTCCTGCAACCAGAGAAGCCGCATCTATGGTGGACGATCTCCTGCGGGAGTCTATTCGTATGTATGAAAAATCTAACATTACGCAAGGTACGATGACTGCATCACTTCAGAAATCATCTAATCCATTTTGTGACCTCCCCAACAGCGAGGGGTTTTCGTGCTCGCCAGGAAAATGCTGGTATAGTCTTAATATGAATACCTGCTGTGAAACTGATCCTCTAACAGGTGAATATATAAATTGCGGAACAGCAGAGGTAGAAGTAGTTGCAGAAATTGATGACTGTACAGATTGTGGCGACGGAGGCGGAGGTTCATTGCCACCACCTGACGACCCCGACGATCCATGGCTCCCACCCCCAAACGGTGGAGGCGGCGGCGCATGCACTACCTGCAACCCGGGCGATAACCCCGATGGCGACGACGAATCCTGCCCGCTTGGCACGATTGCCGATGAGAATGGGGGATGTATTGGGGAGGAGGATCCGAAGCCGTGTGTGGGGAATCCTGTGAAGAATCCAAGGATTGCACCTCAAGCTAACAGTGGAATAGAGGGAGGAAGGTTTAGGGCTGGCGCACGTAAAAAGTTCAATAATCAGGGCATATTAGTAGATAAACCTCATTGGGCAACAGATTTGGCGAACAATAAAGGTGATATGATTCATTCTCTTTATGATGGTACTTTATTCGCAACAGGATATGACGAATCTGGGTGGGGTCATTTTGTAATCATAAAATCAATTGTAGATGGTATCGAGTATTATTTCTTGTATGCTCACTTACAGCAAAGTGATTTTAACTTTGATCAAGTTTCAGCAGGTTTTCCCATTGGAATAGCAAGCGATTCAGGAAATTTGAGCCAAGCAATATCAGATAGTTTAGCCGTTCAGCATGTACATCTTGAGGTTAGAAAAGTAGTTGCTGGGGTAAGTTTTAACAGCTCCCCCAAATTAGATCCGGAAGATTTCCTGACAACAAAATTCGATAGTTTTGGGAATCCAATTACAAGTACTGATTGCTAACCTAAACTTTTTATTAAATTATTATGAAAAATTTAAAGCTAATACTCACTCTTTTTTTCCTTTTATTAACAAATTGCATCCAAGGACAAAACAAAGTTGACTATCCATTTGAAGTTTTTAGTGAAATAACGCTCAATGATAAATTATCTATCGTTGAATTATCAAATACCAAACTCAGTTCAGAGAATTTAACAACCTATATGGGAACCCCTAATAATGAAGAGTGTAATGATTTTACAGCATATTCGAGATGTACTCTTTTTTATGATGGGTTAATCTTGAAATATACAGATCGTTACGGCTCTTTCGATTTTGATTCTGCAAGATTGACTAATTCAATCCCTAACATTTCTTATGAGGGCACAAACATAAAAGTGGGGGATAATATCAACCTTTTAAGTTCAATTTTTCAGGAAGCTTACCATCAGAGAGGCACGAATGCTGAGGAAGAACACTCCGTACGATTAGGACTGATCGATACATCTCTTGTTTTAGAATTTATATACAATGTATCGTCAGATTTGATTAAAGAGATCAACATAAGCCAAAGTAATATTTAAAGATGATTGAGAAGATTTGGATTGTATTGTTCTTTACTTTTTTACCTATTGGTTTTACCCAAGCACAGATAGCTGAGAAAATAGATTATGAACAATTCAAAAATTTCTCAATACACGATCAAATCACAATAGAAAGACTCGTCAACCTTGAGGGTAACTGGGAATTTCTTAAAGATTCTTTAGGCGAACCTGTAAGTGAAGATTGTAAGGAAGGAGATTCATTTATGGGAATTGAGTCCTATTGCAGCTTTACATATGACGGATTGGAAATCAACTACACAAGCGTTGGAAACGGTGTTGAACTATCTTCAGTCAAGATTACTAATGATAATGCCTTTTTAATGTATGAGAATATTGAACTTCGAGTGGATGATTCCATCTCAAAAATAGCCCCTCTTTTCCCTGAAGCCTATGATAACCGGGGGCTAATAGACACAAATCATGTGATCAAGTTAAATGTAGCTGGTTCTGTTGCGAATATTTCTTTTCTATATGATCCGATCGATGAAAAAATTACGGAAATCCGGTTTGTACAGGTTTTAACTTAGTCTTAAACCATCCGATAAATCAATAAGTGAATTTTGATAGACTATCACGGGAGATCCCTGGAATCCACCCCGGATAACGGAGGCGGCGGCATATGCACTACCTGCAACCCGGTGATGACCTCGATGACGACGGAGAGGAGGATTGCCTACTGGGCGAGATTGTTGAAAAAAAGGATAAACTAAATTGTGATGTTTAAAACAAAAATTATTTTATTTCTTGGCATCATACCTCTTTTAGGGATGGTATACTCATTCAATTCAAACAGTGACGTACCTCAAGATTCAGACTTAATCGGTTATTATTTCATAGATGAGGAAGGAGTACTTTTTACTTTACGAATTGTAAAAGAAGATGGTGAATTGAAAGGGCGACACTGCTGGACTGATCAACTAAGTGTGGGCGAAGATTGCACACCAAGAAACGGCCGCTCATTAACAAACCCTGAAATAATTAATGAAGATACGGTTCAATTCACCTTCCGAACATAATATGCGATGGGTGCTGAAACTGAATCCGATTACTACGGAAAGGTTAAGCTAACCCTTCAGGATGAAAACATACTCCTATGGGAAATCACCGAACAACCAGAAGGCCACACGGTTATTCCCGATGAACTTTCGCTTGAGAGGTATCAGGAATAATTAATATTTCCATAATACTATTTCAATTGTTGCACTACTCACCTCAAATTCGCAGGACTGATGCAGCCTTCCCAACAGCGAAGGATACTCATGCATGGAGGGAACCTGTTGGCATAGCATTGATATGAACACCTGTTGCGGACCGGATGGATGTGGCCTGCCGGAAGTGGAAGTGGTTTCAGAGATATACGATTGCACAGATTGTGGCGAAGGAGGCGGAGGTTCATTGCCACCACCTGAAGACCCCGACGATCCATGGCTCCCACCCCCAAACGGTGGAGGCGGCAGGGTATGCACGACCTGCAACCCGGGCGATAACCCCGATGGCGACGACGAATCCTGCCCGCTTGGCACGATTGCCGATGGGAATGGGGGATGTATTGGGGAAGAGGAAACTGAAGACTGCATGGGTGTTGAAGGTGGCTTGGCGTATCTGGATAGTTGCGGAATTTGCGTAGAGGGGACATCCACTAATGTAGATTGTTGTGCTACCCTCCAAAAGATATTAGATACAATTTCTGATTCCGAAGGAACAGCATATACAGATGATCCCGATGATTCCGGTGGGAAAACCAAACATGGTATCGCATGGAATACTTGGCAGAATTATTCGCATTTGGTAGGCAAAAGCCCAACCGCAAGTAACCTGCAGAACTTAACAAGGGCTAATGAAGATATTATTTATGAAAACACTTATTGGATTTGGTCTCAGGCTGACAGAATTGAAGATGGTGATCTGAGGAAAATGTATTTTGACTTCTTCGTGAACGCACCAAGTGCAGCAGTAAGAGCCTTACAGCAAGCGTTGTATGATAACGGTTATTTAGTTTCAATAGATGGTAAACTAGGATCTGAGACATGGAGCAACATTGACCAGGCATTTTATGATGGCAAGATAATGTCTTTATATAATTCTTTTAAGTCTGCGAGAATAGAACACTACTATAACAGATCAGAATATAAAAACAATCAGAAGTATTTAAATGGGTGGTTAAATCGAGCAAATAAATTCGAAAATAAAACAACAGAAAACCTTAGAGGAGTAACTTGTGATGTTTAAATTAAATTCAACTAAACTTTTAACGATCGTCATATTACTATTAACTCTCATTAGTTATTCAATTGGCGGCGAAAGTAATGAACAATTTGATTGGACAGGCCGGTGGGAAATTCCCGATATGGAAAATGCCTCGACAGATTTTTTTATTGTCCTGAACAATAATAGTGGGCAAATTGAAGGGCAGCATTGCTTTATATCTTCATATGCAGACGAATGCGCATCCCCCGATATTGTTTCATTGAACAATTTTGATGTAATTGATTCCAATACAATTGAACTGGACTTTATCTCGCAGTACAGTATGGGGTCATTATCTGAAACTACCGGAAGAGTTCGACTAACCGTTATAAATCCTGACAGAATCAAATGGGAAGTCATTGAGATGCCCGCATCAAAACGGCCTCCAACTCCTATCCCTGCTGAAAAAGAATTAGTACGGGTGAATTGATACTTTTCAGTTATAAAAGAATCTGATTTTTTTAATTCTATTTATCCAATTAACAACCCGCAACGCCTCCAGAGACGAAAACTCACCACTGGATAAGATTGCCGGTGGAAATGGGGATGGTATTGAGGCGAAAAGTAACTCGCTGAACTTTTAATGTTAGATCAGCGAGCTCTCTATTCGCGGCTATCAACCACAGAAATAAACTCAGCCCATTTCCGGGCGTATATCTCCCTTGATTGGGAAAAACCTGTGTTATGGCCGCCGCGGAGTTCCACAAATGTTACGTAATTTGCCGGATCTTCTGTTGCGATACGTCGCAGTTCTTTGCCGTGCCGGTAGGGCACAATCCTGTCATTTCTTGAATGCATGATCATGATGCGTTCTGTTTTTGCCTGCCGCAGATCTTCATTCACCGGGAAATCGGCCGATACCAGGAACCGTGGAATAAACGGATAAATATCTGTAGCAACTTCTTTTCCGCTCAAAAACGCTGAATGTAAAACAAGTCCTGAGCTTTCAAATTCAGCCGCCTGACGGGCGGCCACCGCACCACCAAGGGACTGCCCGTAGAAAATCATACGGTTTAGCGGTATCTCTAATTCATCTCTCAGATAGTCTACGACTGCTTTCCCATCAACATAGATTCCTTCTTCCGTCGGGGATCCGTCACTTTTTCCGTAACCTCGATAATCATACAAAAAAACGGCGGCCCCCTGGTTTGCGATCACACCCGCAATCTCCACCCTGCCGCTGATGTTGCCAGCATTTCCATGAGAATAGACAACAACAGGTTTATCTTCAGATTCATATTCGCCAATCATCCAGCCGTGAAGCAACAAACCATCAGGCGCTTCAACACGGTGTTCCGACCACGGCACATCCAGTCTTTCGGGAGTGTCCCAAATGTCGTCTGACGGATGGAATATCATCTGATTTTGAAGAAGTGTAATGAGCCCCACGATAAACAGATATCCGATTAATAAAAATGCTATAAATTTAAGCAGCGTCTTCCACACAGGTGTGTACTCAGTTATTATTCATGAATGAACGTAACTCAAATTTATATAAATCTTATAAAAAATTCTGTTCAGCCAGAGTTAGGGTTTAAAATTAGCACTTAGATTGGAGATCCCGGCTCGGAGGCCGGGATGACCTTTTTCCTGGCTCAGTCTCGTCTCACTGTCATCGCGGGCGTTGACCCGCGATCTCCCATTCTCGTAAAAAAAGTTCTTCATGACAGTTTTAGGGTTCAAAATTCACACCGAGATTGGAGATCCCGGCTCGGGCGCCAGGATGACTCAGATGACTTGAATTTTGAACAAGGAATGACGATTAGTGAAAGGAGACTTTGGGCTTGAAAAAATGGGACATCCTGTAAAGTTTACCTAACAACTGAAAGACTGATGTCTGTAGTCCATCAACTATCTATTATATACCATTTCCCAACCCCCCATGCGAGACGCTTCAAGGTCCTGCGGACGCTTGGAGGTCTCTCATAACTCAGATCTTAAATCTCTCATCTCACTGAGACATCTCGGCGCGAATCGTGAATTCCTGCTGCCACTCATCGTAGAAAACATTCAGCAAATTGGGACGGCAGCACACCTGGCAATCTTCGACGTACTGCTGTGAGGTTCCCTGAGACGGATCTACAAATGTACTGTTCACTTCTCCGCAGTACGCGCAGGCGTAGTCACAGCTTTGGGTTGTGGTAGTATATTTATTTTTCATAGGTCTTTAGAAATTGGGGTAAAAAGGGAAAAGGCAAAAGTGAGAAGTGAAAAGATAGATCTGAGTCGTGAGTCGTGAGAATTCTAAGACCTCATTCCCTATTTCGCTTCAAATTAAGGGGCGTTTACAGCTTTTCACTTTTGCCTTTTCACTTCTCACTCTGATATAACAATTAATGCCGAACAGAAAATCCCGAAAATGTTTCATCCAGTTTATCGCTGGATTCATCAACCGACAAATCATCCACTCTTGCACTTCGCGGGCCTTTTTTCATCTCTTCGAGCATTTTATTTACGTTATCTTCTTCTCCGACAAACACAGCCTCCACATCACCGTCTGGCAGATTCTTCACCCATCCGTTAATATTAAGCCGTTGTGCATTCTGTTTTGTAAAATGCCGGAACCCAACACCCTGAACCCGGCCTGAAAGTCGTACATGTTTTTTTGATTGATCCATAATGGTTGAATCTTTTAATTCTTATTATCTTGATACCTGAATTCGATTCAAAATATGGAAAAAATGTCTAAAGTAGTCCTGGAAGAGCGGTTATTTAGCTAATTCATTATCAATAATGTCATACCACGCCATGGTGTGGTATCTCCTGCCTTTTTAGGGTGGGAGATTCCCGCTTCAGGCGCGTGATGACGCCCTTGCCGGACTACTTCACATGTAATTCAGTAATGATAACAATCGAACTCAGGTTTGATGGCTAACTTTGAATATATTCATTCATGACTCTTACACAACTTAAATATATTGTTGCAGTCGACAAATATCGACATTTTGCCACGGCGGCAGAAAAAAGTTTTGTCACACAGCCTACGCTCAGCATGCAAATCCATAAGCTTGAAGACGAGCTCAACGTCGTATTGTTCGATCGGTCGAAATCTCCGGTAGTTCCAACAGAAATAGGTGAAAAAGTATTGGAGCAGGCGCGCATCATCCTGCAGGATGCCCGCCGAATTACAGATATCGTTCAGTACCAGGAGACGTCACTCAGCGGCACATTCCGGGTTGGCGTCATTCCAACGGTAGCTCCTTATCTTGTACCTCGCTTTTTGCATGCATTCCTGACGGATTACCCCGATGTAGAGCTTGTATTCGAAGAGGCCCTCACCAATGATGTCATCGAGGGACTTGAAAACGACGAGCTTGATGCGGGTATCATTGCAACTCCCGTAAAAGCTGCTCATATCTACACAGAAGATCTTTACGTTGAACCTTTTGCAGGTTATTTATCCACCAGCCACCCGCTTGTGCAGAAAGAAAAGCTTACGGTTGATGATCTCGATCAAACTAATATCTGGCTTTTAAATGAGGGACATTGCTTTCGGGATCAGACTGTGAAAATCTGTAAGGAATCAGCAAAAAAGAGTAATTCTGCCATTGAGTTTCGAAGCGGCAATCTGGAAACTCTCAAGAAGCTGGTGGAACAAAATTACGGCATGACGCTCCTGCCCTGGACCGCCACTCAGCATTTCGATGGCAACTGTTCAAATGCTGTGCTTAAAGATTTCGAAGAGCCGGTTCCCTCTCGGAAAGTGCGCCTGGCCTATGGCCGGAAGCATCTTAAACAAAGCATTCTCAAAGCGTTCCGAGAGTCTATTATGGCGTCTGTGCCAGAGGAGCTGATGAAAACCGATCAGAGAATGGTCATTGAATAATCTCTATTCATTTTAAAACAGAGTGTATTTATGCTCACCTCCTTTTCGGTTCAGTGGTTTACCGCTTATTATGTTTCACTGGGCACCCTGCTTATTGGCTATGGCATTTATTTGATTGTGAAACGGCATCAGATGGCAGATTATTTGCATGATGTTGCCTCAACTTACGATGAGCCGCCACAGGCATTTAAATCTGTGCTTAAATATTTACTGCTCTTTACACTCCCCGGTTTGATTCTCTCCTTTTTCCCATTTTCCTGGATTGAACTCATCTTCACCATATGGAGCCTTATCATCATTTATACTGTGGGGCAGATGCTGTTACAGTGGCCTGTGGTGTCACAACAAATTTTGGCTTCTAAAAGTAGTCTCCACAAAAAAATCCGGTTCGCAGGAATCAATATGGTTTCTATAGGCGTTGTATTGTTTCTGTTATGCTTTATACTGATTTCTAAATACTGATTTTTTATGCGCCTCAAGAAAGCCGGCTACCAGGGAATTTTTCTTCCTGAACTCGGCATCGCCATGGATGGCACCCACACCGATGCTGAATACACATTTGTTACTCACGCCCATGCCGATCACATGCACCGCAATCGATCGGCCTATACTCACGCAAGTAAACCGACGCTTCAATTGATGAAGCTGCGTGGATTTAACGGAAGTTCGGAAGCTTTGGAATTCGGCCAGCCACTTGAAACAGACCAGTTCTCGGTCACATTATATCCGGCCGGCCATATCCTGGGATCAGCCATGATTTACGTACAGTCAGATCTTGGATCTCTTCTCTATACAGGTGATTACCGCACACCACCCTCGCCGGCAACGGAAGGGTTTGAAGCACCTCCCCAAGCTGACTACCTGATTACAGAGGCCACATTCGGTCTGCCAATTTATCGCTGGAAATCTAATGCACAGCTTGCCGGTGAGGTACAGCAGTTTGCCCGTAAAACACTTGAAGAAAACTATACTCCTGTGTTCCTGGCATATAATCTTGGAAAAGCACAGGAAATAATGCATCTCTGTTCCAGTCTTGATCACCCGATTATGATTCACGGGGCCGGCCATAAACTCTGTCCGGTGTACGACGACGCAGGAATTGACCTCGGGCCCTATCAAGCCTACGACAGGGACACATGTGAAGGCAAGATCCTTGTTTGCCCGTCATCGGCTTTATCGGGCGGATTTGCATCTAACGTGAGAAAAAAACGAATTGCATACTGCAGCGGTTGGGCAGCACTTGAATCGCGCCGGACCCAGCTCACCGTCGATAAACTGATCCCGATATCCGATCACCTCGATTTCTATGAGCTGATTGATTTCTGCGAAAATCTTAATCCAAAAAAAGTCTACATCACACATACCCCAAACCCTGATGTGGTGAAACATTTCCTTGATGAGAGAGACATCAACTCGTCATTTTTGAATCTTGAAATGGAAGCCGATGACTAAATCGACCACTTTTCACGACCTTTGCAGCACCATTCAGACGATTCGCGAAACTCGCGGAAGCAACGCCAAAATTTCTACCTGTGCCAGCTATTTATCGAAATTGTCTGATGATGAGCTTAGCCTGGCAAGCCGCTTCATCGGAGAAGGCGCATTCGAAAATGTAAGCGGGAAACGTGCATCTGTCGGCAGCCGGACATCAGGGCTTGCCGCTGCTGATTTTTGTGAAATTGATTACGACCACGTGTTTAAACCATGCCGAACGGCAACAGGCAGCAGTTCCGAAACTATTGAAAAACTCATGTTTGCCACACCGGGAGCCCGCAGAAAAAGAGAGCCAAGACCATGGTCACTGCCGGAAGTTGAGCAGGTGTTTGAAAATCTTTTTGATGTGTCAGGCCGGGCGGACAAGCAGCAGATTCTGCTTAACGCTTGGCGGGAAATGACGCCCGTTGAAATCAAATATTTCATCCGCATGCTGGGGCAAGGTTCTCTTAGAATCGGGTTTGAAACACGATCACTGGTTTCGGCCATCGCCAAAGCGTTTGACCACGATTCAGAAACCGTTCGTTATGCCCATATGATTACGGGATCAACCGGCAAAACAGCACTACTGGCAAAGAAGAACCGGCTTGATGAAGCCACGTTCAAATTATTTCATCCATTATCATTCATGCTCGCATCGCCAATAGAAAGCCGGGCGCTGGAAACGCTTAACGGCTACATCTGCGAGGAGAAATTCGACGGCATGCGGTGCCAGCTTCATGCGGAGGGCAATCAGGTCAAACTCTTTAGCAGAGACCTGAATGATATCACAACATCGTTTCCGGACATTTTATCTGATTTCCGTGAGAAACAGCTGCCTCCCACCGTTTTGGATGGCGAAATTTGTGTATTCAAAGAGAATACTATCCAGCCGTTTCAGCTGCTGCAGAAGCGCATGGGTGTTAAAAAGCCGGGAAAGAAGATTCTTGAAAAATATCCGGTCATTTTTATCGCTTATGATCTTTTGTATAACGGACGTCAGCCTATTTTTGATGAAACTCTCAACGAGCGCCGCGCACAGCTCCGTGATATCTCCGAGACATATAATATACCCATGACTCTACAATTTCCCGTTGACGACAGGGAGCACCTGCAGGAGTTGTTTGATGAAGCACTGTCGCACGGAAACGAAGGATTGATGCTGAAAAAAGAGGACAGCACCTACGAATATGGTCAGCGCAGAAAATCTTGGCTAAAGGTGAAAAAACCGGGCGGCACATTCGATACAGTCATGATGTACGCGCACGCCGGAAGCGGAAAGCGCGGGGGCACGTATTCTGACTTTACGCTCGGTATTTCGGTAAAAGATGATGAACGCTACGAGGAAGAATTCATCCCGATTGGGAAAGCATACGGCGGCTATACGGATGAGGAGCTCAAACGAATGAATAAAAAAATAAAAGAGCTTACGGTTGAAAAATATGGACCTACCCTTGGCCTTCTGCCACAACTGGTTATTGAAATTGAGTTCGATGACGTACAGGTTAATAAGCGCACCAAAGCCGGCTATACCCTGCGTCTGCCCCGGTTTAAAGCCATTCGATGGGATCTTGGGCCCGATGATGTTGATACGCTGAAGGATGTGGAGCGGTACTATCAGCAGAAAATTGATGCCGAACGCACAGATCAGTCTGAGAATCCGAGCTTTATTCGTCCGTCCCTAACATCTCAATAGACCAATAAATGAGTGCTCAATTCTTTAAGCAATTTGCAAAACTCCATCAATCGTCATTCCATGCTCCGGTACTGGATCTCTTAACCAACGTATACTTGTTTCCTGTCAAAATTTAAAACCAACCGGAATATAGGCGTATAAATTCTGAAATCGGGATTAATTACGTATCATCAGCCTACCGAAAAATTGATTAAATCATACTTATTTGAAGTAATCTTCTTAAGATTTATCAGCTTAAGATTTACTCAGTTTTACCGATAACAGTTTTATAGACTCCCTCCCATTTTCTCGCCATGGAATTTTCAAAAGCATTGCTTCTTTTTTTTGCCTTATCTGCGCCAGTTTTGCCCCCGGCAATTCAGGCCATTGATATGTCGCAGAAAGACGTTTCTGAAGAGGGTCCCGGGCAAAATTCCGCCACGCAAGACAGCTCAGAGCTTGATATCATTAAGGCAAATATTGAGAGCTTAATGCGCAGCAACCAGTTATCAAAAGCGTACGAATTAAGTCACCAGGGGCTGAAAAAGGCTGAACAGTCTGGTGATACCGGAAGCATTTTTGATATATCCCTCGCACTCGCAGGCCAGTTTCTGGATCGTAACATCCCTGATTCAACTATTTACTACTCAAAAAAGGCGCGGGATCTCGCCGATTCAAACGAGAAGCTTAAACAGGCCTTGAATAGTCTCGGCAACGGCCACGCCAAAGCTGGACGCAGCATCATCGCCATTGATCTGTATGAGAACGTATTGTCTATTGCAGACAGCCTGGATAATGATCGATACTCTGTTGGTGTGCTCATCAATCTTGCAACGGCGTACTCCTCTCAGGGTGACCATAATAAAGGTCTGCAGTATTATTTTGAAGCGCTGGAACGGTCTGAAGAGCTGGGGAATAATGAATTTATCGCTATTATTACAAATAATTTGGGTGACAAATATAATGAGCTGGAAAACTATGATCAGGCAGAATATTATCTAAACCGTTCAAAAGAGGTAAGTGAAGCCGAAGGGTTGCAGACAAACTTAGTTCGGGTACTGCTCAATCTCGGCAACACGTACATGGCTACCGAACGATATGATGACGCTGAAGACGCCTATTCGAAAGTGTTGAGTTTTCATAAGAAATCCGGCAATGTTACCGGTGAGATACAGGTTATCTACAATCTGGGCATGCTCCATCTTGCAAGAGACAATTATGGAAAAGCTCGCGATTATCTAAATGAATCTTTTGAGCGCAGCAGAGAGGTGAATATTCTTCCCGGGATGTTTTACAGTACGAATGGGCTGGGTGAGCTCGCACTTGAAACAGAAAATATTAATGAAGCCATTGAGCGCTATCAAATGGGGGTGTCTCTCACGGAAGAGACAGATAACCCCTCGATGAAAATCGCCTCCTATCATAATATGTACACCGCTTATAAACAAGCCGGCAATGCTTCTGAAGCCCTGGCATGGCTTGAGAAAGGAAATGAGCTGGAAGAAGATATGAGATCACTTGAAAGTGACCGGCTTCGGGCGCAGTATGAAACCAAGTTCGATCTTCGGCGGTCTGAACAGGAAAAGCAGCTTGTTGAACTCCAGCGAGAACAGCAGCAGGCACAGCTCCAGCAGCAGCGATGGATAATTATTTTGGCTCTATCGGGTATAACCATTTTATTGATTGCAGGCTTGATACTGCTCCGCATCAATCAAAAAAGAAAAAACGCAAATTTGAAGCTTATTGATACCAACCGGCAGCTTAAAGATCTGAATCAAACAGTGCAGGATCAAAAAGAAGAGCTTGAACGCCTCAATAATATCAAGACCAAGCTGTTTGCTATTATCGCTCATGATCTCCGTGGACCACTCGGCTCTCTTCAAAGTCTTTTGTACCTGCTTCGCGAACACGATCTTTCTGAGAAAGAGACGAACGAACTAACCGCCAATCTTGAAAAGAATATGCTTGAAAACTCAAGTATGATGGACAACCTGCTTGGATGGGCTCAATCACAAATGAATGGCCTTTCGATAAACAAGCGAGTATTTGATCTGCACCTTGCCGTGCAGTCAGTTCTGGATCAATTTACGCTTCAGCTCGAAACCAAAGGTATAAATCTTGTCACCGAAGTTCCTGAAAACACCATGATTTACGCGGATTACGACCTGATGAAACTTGTACTCAGGAACCTGATCGCAAATGCCATAAAATTCAGTAATTCCGGGTCTGCCATCTACATTAAATCTGAAAAATCAGGCAACGGAATGTATAAAGTTGCCATTGAAGACCATGGAATAGGAATTCCCGAGAAAGACCGGGCAAAAATATTTTCTGATGAACATTTTACAAGTACGGGCACCAATAAAGAGAAAGGCAGCGGCCTTGGCCTGAACCTCTGTAAGGAGTATGTTGAGAAACATGGCGGTTCAATTTGGTTCAATACAGAAGTTAACGAAGGCACCACATTCTACTTCACTATCGATGCCGCTGAAGAACAAGAGCTTATTAACGCCTGACTTTAGAATATTCTTTCCAAAGCTGACTTAAAATCACATCCTTCAAACGGTAGACTTTAGCTGATTTTAACACAACTAAATTACCAGATTCTATCTGATCTGAATAGATGTCAGCCTCCATACAATACTGAACTTCTTTTTTTGTATTTTATGGCATCAATTTTCGCGCAAGTCATCCGGTACCGCTCATTCAGGATTACACACCTGGCCTGAGACTACCATTATTTTCATTTACCGGCTGATTTTGTTGAACTATATCGCACCATAGTAAACGTCTGTATGTCTTTTAAATCCATCCGATTACTGCTTATTATATTAGTACCTCTCGTTCTTCTGTCTATTTCCTCGAGCTGGATTTTAGAATGGCTTTGGCTTTCAGAACTTGGCTATTCTCAATTATTTGTGACACTGCGAACCACGCAGATCATTTTAATTACAGCCGCTTCGCTGGTAATAGGCGGCTACCTGATTCCAAATTTCCGGTATCTTGCCGGTCAGCTCCAGCGTATCTCGTTTAGCGGTACACCGCTCCAGGGATTAAATATCGACATACAGAGTTCTGAGCAACAAAAACGTATCAAACAGTTTTTCACCCTCGGGGCTATTGTAATTACGGCAATGTTTGCATTCGGCTTTTATATCCGATGGGATGAATCACTCCAATTTATCTGGAACGAACCCTTTGGAGAGATTGACCCTTTGTTTGGCAAAGACATCGGGTTTTATATTTTCCAGCTGCCCTTTCTGGAGCTCCTCCAGTCATCTCTGGTTATACTCACGTTTTTAACGACGGCCATTCTCGCTATCGTTTATCTATTTACGGGTTTACTTGGTTTTCAACCCGGTAAAAGCTTCTCGGCTTCCAAATCCGTTCTGAATCATCTGTCAATTAATGGCGGGCTCTGGCTGCTGTTTCTTTCATGGGGATTTTACCTTGATCGCTACGGACTGCTGCTAAAACCCGGGGGCATTGTTTTTGGTGCTACCTATACAGATGTTGTCATTGAACTTCCCGCATTATGGATTCTTTTATTCATTTCCCTGGCGCTTTCAATAATGGTGATTGCCAGCCGCTGGATCTCTTTTGGAAAAGTTCTTCCGGGAGTTGCCATTCTTGGTGTTCTGGTATTCGCCGGCGGTCGTGTTGTCCTTCCCGGTATGGTTCAAAATTTCAGCGTCAATCCCAACGAACTTGAGCTTGAAAGGCCACATCTTGAAAAAAATATTGAGATGACCCGTCTCGCGTTCGGTATCAACAATGTCAGGGAAGTTGAGTACCAGGCCGATGATACGCTTGATATTGAAGATATTCGCAATAACCAGGATGCCGTTGATAACATCCGGCTTTGGGATCCGCGCC
This sequence comes from Rhodohalobacter sp. 8-1, assembly GCF_038150125.1. Lineage (NCBI taxonomy): Bacteria > Pseudomonadati > Balneolota > Balneolia > Balneolales > Balneolaceae > Rhodohalobacter > Rhodohalobacter sp. 8-1. The sequence continues at coordinate 45,075 of NZ_JBBVMF010000025.1, forward strand.
TTCTTATTCAAACATACAAGCAGCTTCAGGAGATTCGGTCGTATTATGAATTTTACTCAGTTGACAATGACCGCTACATGATCGACGGACAAATGACACAGGTGATGCTTTCAGCTCGGGAGATTGCCCGTACACTACCCAGTCAGTCGGATACCTGGGTAAACAGGCATCTGCAATATACACACGGATTCGGTCTCACCATGAGCCCGGTCACGGAAATTACCCGACAAGGTGAACCTGAACTGGTTATCCGCGATCTCCCTCCTATTTACGACTATCCCGAACTCAGTGTCGACAATCCTGCTATATATTATGGTGAGAATAGCACCGGATACTATATTGTAAATTCGGGCGTGGAAGAACTTCATTATCCTGCTGGTGATGATAACGTATATATTAACTACTCAGGACAGGGCGGCATTCAGTTTAGCAGCTTTTTTCGGAAGCTACTGTTTGCATGGGAGCTTGGTGATATTAACTTTCTGCTGTCCGACTATATTCTTGATGAAAGCCGGCTTCAAATCTGGCGTAGTGTGCAGGAAAGAGTACGTAAAATCACTCCGTTTCTCAAGCTCGATAGTGATCCCTACCTGGTTAAACTCTCTGGCAAACTATATTGGATTCAGGACGCTTACACAACGTCGTCGTTTTTTCCTTACTCAGAAAGCTACCAAGGCCTTAATTATATCAGGAATTCTGTCAAAATTGTAATTGATGCTTATGAAGGCTCTGTAGACTATTACAAAGTTGATGACAACGACCCTATATTAAATGTATATGAGTCTATATTTCCCGACCTTCTCAAACCCATTTCGGACATGCCGGAAGGACTCATAAATCACCTTAGATACCCGCAGGATCTCTTTGAAATTCAGATAGAGCTCTTTAATCGCTATCACATGACTCAGCCACAGGTATTCTATAACCAGGAAGACCTTTGGACACGCCCAAATGAAAAATACGGTGGACAGCGGATTTTGATGGAGCCTTACTATGTTCTGGCGCGGCTTCCTGGGGAAGATAAGCTTGAATTTATGCAGATCAGCCCGCTCACGCCCGAAAATCGTGATAATATGATTGCGTGGCTGGCAGCAAAATCAGACCCTGAAAACTATGGTGAACTTGTAGCTTTCAAACTTCCAAAAGACCGGCTGATATACGGGCCTGCTCAGATTGAGGCCCGCATCGATCAGGATCCCGAAATTTCGCGGCAAATTGCCCTTTGGGACCAAAGAGGCTCCCGGGTTATTCGGGGTAACCTGGTTGTAATTCCCATTGAAAACTCATTTATGTATGTTGAGCCCGTGTTTCTTCTTGCCGAAGGTGTCGACATTCCTCAGCTTCAGCGGGTGATTGTAGCGATTGGCGACGATATTTCAATGCAGCCAACCATTGGCGGAGCCATACTGGATCTCTATGGTGAACGTGCCGGTTTTGAAGCCCAAAGAATTGCTGCTCAGGCTACCGATCCCGAAGTAACACCAGAGACCCTTGCGATTCAGCAGGATCTTGAATCAGAAGAACTTCAGGAGCTGCGCGGACTTTGGGAAGACATGCGTAACGCTCTTCAGGAAGGCAATTGGGTGCGTTATGGTGAGATTCTCGCAGATATCGATGATTTGCTGGGAAGCTAAGCAGATCAAGCTTTCAGATCGGCAGTGAGTGGGACTAAATATCAATTACCCCGAGGTTATCCCGGTTGTTAATAAAACGACGGATAACCGCTTCCAGGTTTTGAAACCCCACTTTTTCCATAGCTTTTTTAACCGGCACCCATTTCACATCTGTGATACCTTCTGCTTTCTGAGGCTTGAAATTCTCAACGGTTTCAGCCAGATGCATCAAGAACCAGAAGGTTTCTTTTTCAACCGGTTGTCCTTTAAGAGTATAGGTATGGCGCGTTGACCCAAGATCGGCCAGGATGTCAGCCCGGCTCGACAGGCCAATCTCTTCACTGACTTCTCGGGTAGCGCACTCCGGGATGCTTTCGCCTTTTTCAAGTTTCCCTTTAGGCAGATCCCAAACACCATTTCTGAAAATTAAAAGCGCCTCGTGAGTATCAGAATCTTTAATAAATCGAATAACTAATCCCCCGGCTGCTTTTATTTGAACGGCGTCAGGATTTATCATCGGCCTCACTACTGTCACCTTTTGATGAAGTCTCCTTTTTCTTTTCGTCTGCATAGCTCAGACGCAGTTTATTCAATGTCTCGGTAACGTAGTTTGAAATCTCTTTCGGTAAATTTCCTTTGGTATATTTTTCCAGCATTACAATTGTATCGATGGCAAACTTGGCTGATTTCAAATCCCTTGCAGTTTCACCTGTCTGTGGATTTTCAATTTTCCCGAGCCCCATCTGTGCAATCTGTTCATGTTGCTGAATGAGCATAACGAATAAAATTTGCTGTTGCTGATCGGAATTTAATTTTTCCCCGTCTTGCTTCTCCTCGTGAGACATATAATTCTAATTTTATTATATTTAATGGTTTATGTGACTAAAAAATGTGATTCTTCGAAATCTTTCTGAAAAAAGTAAAAACCTATAACAGATCCTATCAAACCTCAATATACAATACGTGGTTGTAGGAAAGGTTTTGTATACTTGAACTGAACTAAAAATACAAAATATCAGACTTAATCATGGCGATCATTCAACCTTTTAAAGGCTGGCTTCCAAAACCTGAAAACGTTTCCGATGTGGCTTGTCCACCTTACGATGTGCTTAGCACAAAGGAAGCAAGAGAATTGGCTGAGGGTAAACCAAATAGCTTTTTGCATGTTATACGTCCTGAAATCGATCTACCGGAAGGGACACCTTATTATGATGATGCCGTATATCAAAAAGGAGCTTCAAATTTAAAGGAACTGCTCAATTCTGAAATTTACACCCAGGATGAAAAACCTGCGATCTACATCTACCAGCTGGAGTCGGAATCTCATACACAAACCGGCGTTTTTACCTGTGCATCAGTCCAGGATTACGATAATGATGTGATTTTAAAACATGAGCTCACGCGCCCCGATAAAGAGAACGATCGAACAAAGCATATCCAAATGCAGCAAGCGCATGCCGAACCGGTGATGCTCACATTTAAAGATTCAGAAGACGTAAAATTTCAAATTGAAAAAACTATTGCAACGAATCCGCCACACATCGAGCATACTGATGAGAGAGGTGTTGTCCACAAAATCTGGAAACAGTTCACAACCGCTGACCTGGCAAAAGCATTTGCCGAGGTAGATAATTTTTACATTGCTGACGGGCATCACCGCTGCAAAGCTGCTTCAAGAGTTTCCGAAAACCTCAGGGAACGAGATCGCTCCTTTCCCGGAGAAGCAGAGTACGACTATTTTCCGGTTGTTCTGTTTCCCATGAGCCAAATGAAAATTCTACCCTACAACCGGGTTCTGATAACGGTTAGAAAATCACAGGCCGAACAGCTTTTCGATAAGTTTAATGCAAAAATAACAGAGGAAAAAACACCGCAGAAAAAGGGAGATTTATCTATCTACTATAAAGGTGACTGGTGGGCTCTAACTCTACCCAAGGCATCAAGCAAGGATGTTGTGGCTAACCTTGATGCGACCAGATTACAAAGTTCAATCTTGAAACCTATTTTTAGCATTGAAAATCCGCGCATCAATAAAAACATTGAGTTTGTAGGCGGTGTACGCGGTACAGAAGAACTCGAACGGCTCGTTGATGAAGGTGAAGCAGATCTGGCAATCAGTATGTACCCGACGAGTATTGAAGAGCTTGTTGAAGTTTCCGATAAAGGAGAGCTGATGCCGCCTAAATCTACATGGTTCGAGCCAAAACTACAGTCAGGAATCATCATTCATACGTTTTAACTGATGGATAGAGCTCATAATTTTTGTGCCGGGCCTGCTACTTTACCTCTGCCGGTGTTACAAAAAGTTCAGAATGAACTGACAAATTACCGAGGTAAAGGCACCTCTATACTGGAAATGAGTCATCGCAGCAGGGAATACACTGAAATCGACAGGCAAGCTACTGAACGGCTAAAAAAACTGCTCGGAGCCGGTGATGAATGGAGTGTACTTTTTCTCCAGGGCGGGGCAAGTTCACAGTTTATGATGGTGCCGCAAAATTTTCTGTCTTCTGATCGGACGGCGGACTATATCGATACCGGAACCTGGTCGGATAATGCTATTCACGAGGCAAAACTATTTGGGAATGTACATGTACCGTTCTCAAGCAAATCGGAAAACTACACACGCATTCCATCTAACAGTGAATTGGAGCTATCCGATAATGCCAGCTACCTGCATTTTACCAGCAACAATACTATTTATGGAACTCAGTTTCCAACAGAACCCCATGTAAGTGTGCCACTCGTCTGTGACGCTTCTTCAGATTTTCTGTCACGGCCAATAAATTTAGACCGTTACGGCTTGATTTACGCCGGTGCTCAAAAGAATCTTGGACCGGCCGGCGTGACGGTTGTCCTCATAAAAGACTCTTTTGCAGATAGGCAGGTAAATATCGACATCCCCACTATTCTGGACTATAAGACCCATATGAAAAAAATATTCAACACCCCCCCGGTGTTTGCGGTCTATATGGTAAATTATGTTCTGGAGTGGCTTGAACAAAATGGTGGTATTGAGCACTTTCAATCTCTCAATCAAAAGAAGTCAGAAAAACTGTACACCGAGATCGATAGAGATGACTTTTATAACGGAACGGTTCAAAAGGAATCGCGTTCTAAAATGAATGTTACCTTCAGGCTGAATGACAATCATCTGGAAGAAAAGTTCCTGACTGAAGCGAAAGCCAGTGGGTTACTTGCTCTTAAAGGCCATCGGTCGGTTGGCGGTATACGCGCCAGTATCTACAATGCCTGCCCGATGGAAAGCGTGAACGCACTAGTTGATTTCATGAAGGATTTCAGACAATCCAATGGTTAAGCTACAAATCTTCCTCAAGCTGTAATCTCTTAATATCATAAATCATACAGCAAACCTTTACGGACTGTTAAAGTGCTTTGCAAAACAGCTCAGAAAAGTGTTGATCTATGGATAGCCGGGAATACTCACTGCTTACCTTGCATCATTACAAGGATTACATTTACAGTAAACCCATGACGGTCAAAATATGATCGAGGCTATTCGGCACAAAGAATAAAAGATAAAGAACGCCCCAAATCGCTCCGGCAATATGCGCTTCGTGGTTGATATTGCCACGACCTTTCTTGCTTTCGTAGACGCTGTATGCCAAAAATGCGAGGCCAAAAATCCAGGCCGGAATAGGGATGGGTAATAAGATAAAATAGATACTTTCAGTTGGGTAGAGAAATATAAAACCAAACAGAACACTTTCTACTCCCCCCGACGCCCCCAGTGTAGCGAATTGCGGATCTTCTCGGTGGTTTAGCATCGACGGCAGAGACGATACCAACAAGCCGCTGATGTAAAGCGATGCAAACTGAGCGCTGCCGAGATTCTGTTCCAACACGATACCGAAAAAGAAAAGAACAAACATATTAACCGCAAGATGGCCGAAGTTTGCATGTAAAAATCCGGCCGTAAGCAATTCATACCAGCTTTGCTGGTTAATCACCCGGTATGGAATAAGCATTCCGGTATTTAAAATTCGCTGATCAACGTATAGTGCAGCCAGGGAAATAGCTGATGTTAAACCAATGAGTACGTATGTAACCGCCATAAAACAGGATCTGATAGATTTTTTTATAAGATAGTAAAACTGGATTTCTAATACGACTTCCTATTGCCTTCTTACCATAAAAGTGGATATATTTAAAGCTATTGAAAAGCCGAAGTAGCTCAGGGGTAGAGCAATTCTCTCGTAAAGAATAGGTCGTCGGTTCAAATCCGATCTTCGGCTCATTACTATTGCGATTCGGCATCAAATGATGCTCAATGTCTTCTTGAAACCCCTATGACAAATATCCCATCTAACAACAAGCGCAAAAGTATCTCATCTGATTATCTTCTTATTTTGGTTTTGATGCTGATGACGATGATTTTTCAATCATGTGGCATTGTCCGTGTCGGATCTGTCCGCTCTCCTTCAGTATCTTCAACTTCATCAGCTGATGAAGGCCGAATACTTCAGTCTGGCGTTGCAAGCTGGTACGGTCCGAATTTTCATGGAAAAGCGACCGCCAATGGAGAAACATTTAACATGAACGACTTCACAGCTGCCCATCGCACACTGCCATTTAACACGATTGTTCAAGTTCTGAATAATGACAACGGTCAATCCGTTAGAGTTCGCATTAATGACCGCGGCCCATATGTTGACGACAGAATTATTGACCTGTCCCGCCGGGCAGCAAGGGAAATTGAGATGGAAGACACCGGGACAGCAAACGTCCAAATTATTCTTTTAGAAGAAGGCGACAGACCTGTTGCATCTGGCTTAGTTACAAACCAAGAAACATTCACCATACAGCTTGCTTCGTACAATACAGAAGCGGAAGCCCTTGCATTTGCCCGCCGAACCAACGGCACCCGAGTTGAACAGGTCACGCTTTCGGGCCGGCAGGTATACAGAGTCTATTATGGAACTTATGATACGGCAATTGACGCAAGAGACGACCAGCGTAGACTCGCACGGCAAGGGCTTGATGGATTTGTTAAACAGGCTGAAAATTAATTCCCGACTCTCTTTCTTCCTTAATCCTTGAAATATTCTCCATATCCCGGATTGATTCCGACCTATTTTCAGTTATCACCCCAACAATAAATTATAGGTTCTATGAAGAAAGATATTATCGTTATTGGCACGGGATTTGGCGGACTGGCTACCGCATCACGACTCTTATCGCAGGGACATAATGTTACGATGTTTGAAAAGCGTGATAAACCTGGAGGTCGTGCTTATGTCTATGAAATCAACGGGTTCAAGTTTGATGGAGGTCCCACTGTTATTACTGCGCCTTTTATGTTTGATGACATTTTCGAGGCAGCCGGGAAAAAACGTGAAGACTATATTGAATTTGTTCCGTGTAACCCCTTTTACAGGATCTTTGATGCTGACGGCAAAAGTTTCGACTACAATAACGATCATGAATTTACGCTGAATGAAATCCGAAAACGTAATCCGGATGACGTTGAAGGTTATGAAAAATTCCTGGGCACAACGAAAGCAATATTTGACAAAGGATTTGTAGAATTGGCTGACAAGCCGTTTCTGAAATTTACTGACATGCTAAAGGTTGCTCCTGACCTGATCAAGCTTCAGTCATACAAATCGGTATACAAATATGTATCCCAATATATTAAAGATGATTTTCTGCGTCGATGTTTCTCTTTTCATCCGCTTCTTGTTGGCGGCAATCCATTTGACACAACCTCTATTTATGCGATGATCCATTACCTCGAGCGTGAGTGGGGAGTGCACTACGCAATGGGTGGTACCGGAGCCATCGTTAATGCCATGGTGGATCTGATTGAAGACCAGGGCGGTACGATTCATCTGAATTCAGAAATTGATGAGATCCTCGTTAATAATGGGGAAGCAAAAGGAATTCGCTTGAAAAACGGTGACGAGATTAAAGCTGACGTTGTGGTATCCAATGCGGATGTAGCCTTTACTTATAAAAACCTGATCAATAAAAAGCACCGGAAAAAATATACCGACCGCAAAATTGAACGTACAAAATACAGCATGTCCCTTTTTGTGATCTATTTCGGCACAAAAAAACGGTACACAGACTCTGGCCTTGCGCACCACAACATAATACTCGGTGAGAGGTATAAAGGCTTACTCAGCGATATCTTTCACAAAAAAGAGTTATCAGATGATTTCTCACTTTACCTGCACATGCCTACAATTACTGATCCATCGATGGCACCTGAAGGCCATGAAGGGTTTTACGTGCTCTCTCCTGTACCCCATCTGGATAGCGGAACCGACTGGACCGAAATGGCTCCAAAATATCGCGACGCAATTATCCAGTTTCTTGAAGATAACTACCTGCCCGATTTGAATGAAAATATCGTAGCCGAGCACTATATCGATCCTCTTCACTTTCAGGATACGCTGAACAGTTATAAAGGCTCGGCATTTTCCGTTGAACCAATCCTTACACAATCAGCTTGGTTTCGACCACACAACCGAAGTGAAGATGTAGACGATCTCTATTTTGTTGGAGCAGGAACACATCCGGGAGCAGGTCTGCCCGGGGTACTTTCATCAGCTAAGATTGCAGAAAATTTAATTCAGGAAAAGTTATAATTTTGCACCGTTAAGGAGAAACTTGAAATAAAAGAGTAATTTGGCGTATTAAGTAACGCAAATCTGCGCACTATGCCTCAAGAAAATGTGTATTCCGCGTATCCCTCAGAGTCAAAAGATGATAATATTGTATCAGAACCATATGTAGCTTGGGATCTGGATACAGCAGCATCAAAAATATCCGAAGGCTTAGCAACAAGTATATTAGTAACCATACAGTCTCGACTGCAAATTTCAAACAGCCAGATCTCCAAGCTATTCATGGTCTTGCCAAGAACACTTGATCGCCGAAAAAAAAGAAACCTCGTCGCCTCCCGATGAGTCCGAGCATGGCTACCGAATTGCACGCCTTACCGATCCTGATCATGCTTATCAGGTATTTGAAGATGCAGATAAAGTGGCCCGGTGGTTTTCACAGCCAAATCATTCATTGGGCAATAAAAAACCACTCGATCTGGCCAAAACCGAACCAGATGCGCGCCTTGTAGAACAGCTTTTAGGTCGCATCAAGCATGGAATAACCGTTTAATCGGTGATGAGATCAATACGGGTTTGGCGAATCACAAATAAAGGATACGCTGAAAGTGCGTTTACCAGTGAAAATGCAAGACTTTGGGACGGCCGGTTTAATTCAATAGGAACACCGGCTGTATATACATCAGGAACTCTTTCGCTGGCTTTGCTCGAAATTCTGGTGCAAGCTCTTGATCGGTCAGAACTGAAGAAAAATATTCTGTTTCAAGATGAGATTCCAGAGCATCCTATCAAATTCCCGTCTTTGAACCAGCTTCCAGATCAATGGAACCAAATTTCTGTTTCAAAAGCCTCACAATTTTCTGGTGATCAATGGATAAACGAAACGATTTATTCCGTACTTCAAGTACCAAGTGTTGTAGTTGCAGTGGAGTATAATTTCATAATCAATCCGAAGCACAATTTATCCAGACAAATTGAAATATCCACAGTAATGTCCCTTCCCATCGATTCTCGATTTTTTGAACTGCACCGATGAAATTGAACAATTTCATAACCTACATATTACCCTTTACCTATCTAACAAAATAAAGCCGGCCTGTTTTTATACAAGCCGGCTTACATATTTTTTTCAGAAAACGATCAGTCTTTAAGAGACTCCTGGAGTTTATCCCAATCGGCCAGAAAGCGTTCTAAACCGCTATCTGTCAATGGATGCTTCAGTAGTTGCTCGATGACGTTAAGCGGCATTGTGGCTACATCAGCGCCCATTCTAGCAGATTCAAGGAAGTGCATGGGATGCCGGATACTTGCCGCAAGTATTTCCGTTTCGATTGCGTAATTATCAAAAATCAACCGAATATCCGCGATTAGCTGCATACCATCAGTTGAAATGTCGTCAAGTCTTCCAATAAATGGAGAGATATATGTTGCACCCGCTTTAGCTGCAATCAGTGCCTGTGACGCGGAAAAGCAGAGAGTGCAATTCGTTTTTATCCCTTCTTCGCTAAAGGTTTTTATTGCCTTTATACCATCTTTAATAAGCGGAACCTTCACAACTACATTATCAGCAATAGCAGCTAGTTTACGACCTTCCTCAACAATTTCGTCATATTCTGTTGATATTACTTCTGCTGATACATCACCTTCAATCATGTTACAAATTTTGGCAATGTGGCCTTCAAAATCACTAACGCCAACTTTCATGCACAGGCTCGGGTTTGTTGTTACCCCGTCTAAAACACCAAGATCATTTGCTTCTTTAATTTCATCTAAATTAGCTGTGTCAATAAAAAATTTCATATGAAGTAATATAAGTTTGGTTATAGTTAATAGTTTAAAAAATACAATAATATAGACGGAATATCTTTACCAATTTTGATACATTATTTTTTCAAGCGGACACATGAATTTGTATTTTCAACTAAACAAAAACAATAGACGAGGTTATTATGAGTAAATCAGGCAAAGGATTTTCAATTGGACTGTTAACCGGTGTTGCAGCAGGTACGGTATTAGCACTATTGTATGCGCCTGACACAGGAAAGAATACCAGGGGTAAAATTTCCTATCAGCTAAATACCTATCTGGATGAACTACGATCATTAATTGAGCAGCTCAAGAATGAAAAGGAAAACATTTCATCCCAGGCAAAACAAGACAGTGATAAAGTTATTGAAGATGCAAAACAGCGGGCAGACGGACTCATCAAGGAAGCTGAGTCACTTCTCGAAAATATAGAGAAGTCCGGTAAATAACACTCCTTCTCCTTTCATATAGATATAAAAAAAGCCGCGTTGTTTTCACAACGCGGCTTTTTTTTTAACAGTTAGCTTTTACTCTTCGGATGTTTCAGATTCTGACTCATCGGCCCCAAGTGTTTCGAACACTTTTTCGACCTCTTCATCTCCTTCATCATACTCAGCTTTAGAGCCTACAATTAGCTCATCGTACTGGAGTAATCCGGTTCCGGCAGGTACTTTATGACCCACAACCACATTCTCTTTGAGGCCTCGAAGCAGATCTTTCTTCGCTTCGATGGAAGCCTGTGTAAGAACTTTCGTGGTTTCCTGGAATGATGCCGCTGAAAGCCAGCTCTCTGTTGAGAGGGCTGCACGTGTAATCCCAAGCAGAATCGGCTTAGAAATTGCGGGTTCCGCTTCACGAGTTTGAAGCTCTTCTTTCCCTTCGCCGATCAATTCGTTGTTAATCTCACGAATTTTACGCCGGTCGAGGATAGCCCCAAGCTTCTGGTCGCTGCCTCCGGGATCGGTAACAACAAATTTACCAATCAATTCGTCATTTCGGTTATTGAGCTCAAAACGGTCCACTTTATCTCCTTCGAGATACATGGTGTCTCCGGGATCAGTTACTTCAACTTTCTGCATCATTGTACGAACAATCACTTCAATGTGCTTATCGTTGATCTTCACGCCCTGAAGACGGTAGACCTCCTGGATCTCATTCACAAGATATGACTGAACAGCATAAGGGCCGAGGATATTTAGAATTTCCTGGGCGGGTATTGTTCCGTCAGACAAAGCCTGACCTGCTTTTACAAAGTCATTTTCCTGTACAAGAATATGCTTGGAAAGCGAAATCAGGTACGTCTTCTCATCTGTACCATCTTTACTTTCAACAATCACTTCCTGTGATCCACGCTTACGGCCGCCCATTCGGACAATACCGTCAATTTCTGTCACAGCAGCGGGATCGCTTGGTGATCTTGCTTCAAACAGCTCAGTTACTCGCGGCAGACCTGCAGTAATATCTTTCGATTTAGAAGCAGCTCTTGGAATTTTAGCAAGTATCTGACCTGCACTCACTTTTTCACCGTCATCAACGGTGATGTGTGTTTCTACCGGCAGTGTGCTTTCACGAATTCTGTCATCGTCACCTTTTACTACAATTGTAGGAACAAGTGAACGATCACGAGAATCGATAATCACTTTCTCCCGGTGACCTGTTTGGGCATCGGTATCAGCTGTGTAGGTTACTTCTTCAATGATATCTTTGTACTCAATCGTACCATCAATTTCACTGAAGATCAGGGCGTTATAAGGATCCCACTTACAAAGCGGCATACCCTTCATAACTTTATCGCCCTCTTCTACCATCATTTCTGAACCGTAAGGCACGTTGTAGGTGTTCAGTATTTTTCCATCCTCACCCACAATTTTCATTTCACCGGCACGGCTGAGAACAACATTGTGAACTTCTTCACCGTCATCATATTCGACAACACGAACATTATCGAACTCAACGGTTCCGTCGAATTTCGCTTTGTGCTGGGAGTCTGCCTCCATACGAGACGCTGTACCACCCACGTGGAAAGTACGAAGTGTCAGCTGAGTACCCGGTTCACCGATAGACTGAGCAGCAATAACACCAACAGCCTCACCTACCTGTACCATACCCGTTTTTGACATGTCTCGTCCGTAGCATTTAGCACACACACCGCGTTCGGTTTCGCATGTAAGTACTGAACGGATTTCAACTTCTTCGATGGATGTCTCTGCAATTTTCTTGGCGATAGAGTCTGTAATCAACTCGTTTGCGTCGCAGATAGGCTCATCAGAAATTGGATCGATAATTTCATGCATTGACACTCGGCCAATAATTCGATCCTCAAGACTTTCGATAACGTCTTCATTGTCTTTGAGTGCCTGCATTTTAATACCACGAAGCGTTCCGCAATCCTTCTCATTGATAATAATATCCTGAGAAACATCAACGAGACGACGGGTCAGATAACCGGCATCGGCCGTTTTCAGCGCTGTATCGGCAAGACCTTTACGCGCACCGTGAGTAGAGATAAAGTATTCAAGAACCGTAAGACCCTCACGGAAACTTGAGAGAATAGGATTCTCAATTACCTCGTTACCCTGTTGCATGGAACTTTTCTGAGGCTTCGCCATCAGTCCACGCATACCGCCAAGCTGACGAATCTGCTCTTTAGAACCACGAGCACCGGAATCAGCCATCATATAAACAGCATTGAAACCGTCTTTATCTTCTGTCAGACTTTTAAACAGTGTTTCAGACACACGGTTTGTGGTGCTTGTCCATTTGTCAATGACCTGGTTATAACGCTCGTTATCCGTAATGAAACCCATTTCATATCTATCCTGGATTTCTTCTACTTCGTTTTGAGCATTTTCAATGAGCAACCGTTTTTCATCCGGGATAATGATATCCTCAAGACTAAACGAGAGCCCACCAACAGTTGCCTGCTCGAAACCGGTCTCTTTCATCTTATCGAGAAAATGAGCGGTTTCAACAGAACCTACTGTGTTATAAATATTATCAATCAGTACCCGAAGTTCTTTTTTACCAAGTGTTCGGTTTACGAACTCAACACCTGCAGGAACAATACGGTTAAATAGTACCCGCCCAGTAGTTGTCTTGATAATTTCGGGCGCTATTGTTCCATCTTCCTGGGTTACAGGAACCCGGACATTAATTTTCGCATGTATGTTCAGTTTATTCTGATCAAATGCGATCAGTACTTCATCCGGAGTGGAAAATGTTTTCCCTTCTCCAAGCTTGCCATTCCCCATCTTGGTCATGTAGTAGATACCAAGAATCATATCCTGGGATGGAACAGCAACCGGCCCACCACTCGCAGGACTCAAAATGTTATGAGAACCAAGCATCAGAATTGATGCTTCCATCACAGCATCATGGCTCAATGGAAGGTGAACAGCCATCTGATCACCGTCAAAGTCAGCGTTAAACGCTGTACATGACAATGGGTGTAATCGTATCGCTTTATCTTCAATCAGTACCGGTTGATACGCCTGTATGCCCAACCTGTGAAGCGTTGGTGCACGGTTCAGCAGAACGGGGTGACCATCAATCACGTTTTCGAGAACTTCCCAAACGACCTGATCACGACGGTCCACTACTTTTTTGGCACTTTTCACCGTTTTCACATAACCGCGCTCAATGAGCCGGCGGATGACAAACGGTTTATAGAGTTCAATGGCCATCTCTTTTGGAAGGCCGCACTCATGCATTTTCAGATCCGGACCAACTACAATTACAGAACGTCCAGAATAATCGACCCGTTTACCAAGAAGGTTCTGACGGAATCGACCACTTTTACCCTTCAGCATATCACTGAGGGATTTCAGCGGACGGTTGTTATTTCGAACAGCATTGGATTTTCGTGAATTGTCGTACAGCGAATCCACTGCTTCCTGAAGCATTCTCTTCTCATTCCGGAGAATAACATCAGGTGCTTTAATATCGATAAGTCGCTTCAATCGATTGTTACGAATAATCACTCGGCGGTACAGATCATTAAGATCCGATGTTGCAAACCGGCCTCCCTCAAGAGGAACCAGTGGGCGCAGTTCCGGTGGAATAACCGGAATGACACTTTGAACCATCCACTCAGGACGGTTTTCGGTGTGCTGATTAGCCGCACGAAATGATTCGATAACCTGAAGACGCTTCAGCTTTTTCTTCTTCCGCATCTGCGATGTTTCATTCTTTACTTCGTATCGCAGTTGATAGGCGAGGCTGTCGAGATCCTGAGTTTTCAGGAGTCCTTCAACGGCTTCCGCCCCATCTTTAACCACAAATTTATCATCATCGTCATCATCTAAATCGTGATGATCTTCTGGTAGCTGATCTAAAATATCGAACTTTTCTTCTTCAGATATCAGATCGCCTTTTTTGTAACCAAGATCTCTTGCGAGTCCGGGATTGAGAATGACAAATGTTTCGTAATAAACTATTCGGTCAAGATTTTTTGAAGAATAACCTAACAGGTAGGCAATCTTACTTGGAAGGGATTTAAAGTACCAGATATGAACAATAGGCACGGTAAGAGTAATGTGTCCCATTCTCTCACGGCGTACTGCTTTTCGGGTAACTTCAACTCCGCAGCGATCGCAAATAATCCCTTTATAGCGAATACGCTTGTATTTTCCACAGTGACACTCATAATCTTTTACCGGACCGAAGATCTTTTCACAAAAAAGACCGTCCATTTCCGGTTTGAATGTTCTGTAATTAATCGTTTCTGGCGTAAGAACTTCTCCATGGGATCTGGAAAGTATCGTCTCAGCTGATGCGAGCGATATTCCAATATTAGAGAAGTCTTTCGTAACAGTTAATGTTTTTGTTGACGGCAAAGGATAACCTCCGTTTGGATTTATTTAACAGAACAAATTTAATCAATGTGAATTTCGAGTCCGAGACCCATCAATTCACGCAGCAGCACTTTGAACGACTCCGGTATGTCGCCTTCGGGAAGATTTTCACCTTTCACGATAGCTTCATAAACTTTGGATCGTCCTTTCACATCGTCACTTTTCACGGTGAGCATCTCTTTAAGTATGTTGGATGCTCCATACGCATAAAGTGCCCAAACCTCCATTTCACCAAGTCTCTGGCCGCCAAACTGTGCTTTACCACCCAGCGGTTGCTGAGTAATGAGCGAGTATGGCCCAATGGAACGTGCGTGCATTTTATCTTCAATCAGGTGATTCAGTTTCAGCATATACATCACGCCAACAGTAGTCTGCTGATCGAGAGCATATCCTGTTCGCCCGTCATAGAGCTGAACTCTGCCATCTTCCGGCAAACCTGCTTTTCTGAGCTCTTCCTGAACCTGGTCGTAAGATGCGCCATCAAAGATCGGAGAAGCGTATTTAACGCCAAGTTTCAATCCTGCCCAGCCGAGAATTGTCTCGTAAATCTGGCCAAGGTTCATTCGCGATGGTACACCCAGCGGGTTAAGTACGATGTCAACCGGCGTGCCATCTTTCATAAACGGCATATCTTCTTCAGGTACAACTTTTGCAATCACACCTTTGTTACCGTGGCGGCCGGCCATCTTATCACCCACCTGCATTTTCCGCTTTTTGGCAACATAAACTTTTGCCTTTTGGATGATGCCCGGGGGCAGCTCGTCTCCTACCTGGATTTGATATTTACGCCGCTTGGCTTCAGTATCAATCTCTCTTCGGAGATCCCTATAGTTTTTAAACAGCAGTTTTACGTGCTCAACAAGTTCATCGTCTGTTGCCCAGGAAATATTTTCGTTGATCGTAACAGGCTCAAGTTCTTCAAAAACCGATTTCTTGTATTTTTCGCCTTTTGGTATCAGCTCTACACCACTATAGTTATAAACACCGGGTGATGTTTTGTCTCTCAGCAGGCTGTACATTTTGTCGGCCCACATGGAGTTGAGTTCGTCAAGTTTTTCAGCATGGCGATCATTTTCAGCTTCTACCAGAGCTTTCTCTTCTTTTCGGGATATTTGCTCATCACGTTTTCTGCTGAAGAGTTGTGTATTAATCACAACACCTTTCACACCAGGAGGTGTCTTTAAGGATGCGTCTTTTACATCGCCTGCTTTATCGCCAAAGATAGCACGGAGCAGCTTCTCTTCTGGTGTCGGGTCTGTTTCTCCTTTTGGAGTAATTTTTCCAACCAGAATATCACCGTGTTTTACTTTAGCTCCTATACGGATTATTCCCTGTTCATCGAGGTTACGTGTTGCATCCTCACTGACGTTGGGAATTTCACGAGTAAGTTCTTCTTCACCCCGCTTGGTATCACGAACTTGTTGTTCAAATTCTGTGATGTGGATAGATGTATAAATATCATCCTGTACAATTTTTTCGCTAATAACGATAGCATCCTCAAAATTGTATCCTCTCCACGGCATGAAAGCAACAACCAGGTTACGGCCAAGAGCAAGCTCTCCTTTTTGGGTAGCACACCCATCAGCAATCGCATCACCCTCTTTCACCTTATCACCAACATTCACTATCGGGCGCTGGTTTACAGTTGTGTCCTGGTTACTACGTTCGAATTTTTTAAGCTTGTAAGATTTGATGCCTTCGTCGAAGTAGCAATTTTCTTCAAGCTCGGTTCTATCATATCTAATTTTGATCTCATCACCACTTACAAAGACAACTTCACCGTCTCCTTCAGCACTAATAATAGCCCTGGAATCTTTAGCGGCACGCTGTTCAAGACCTGTACCCACAATTGGTGAGTCCGGTCGCAATAGCGGCACAGCCTGACGCTGCATGTTTGAACCCATCAATGCACGGTTAGCATCATCATGCTCAATAAATGGAATGAGAGCTGCGGCCAAAGATGTGATCTGGTTTGCAGATACGTCCATATATTCAATTTCATCCGGTTTAGCCAAACCAACGTTACTTTCACGGAAACGGGAGAAAATCGCATCGTTCTCAAAATTCCCACTACTCGTCAGCGGAGCATTAGCCTGTGCAATAATAGTTTCATCTTCTTGCTCAGCTGCGAGATACTCCACATTATCAGTAACTGTACCTTCACGTACCTTTCGGTAAGGCGTTTCGATAAATCCGAAATCATTAATCTTCGCATGTACACAAAGAGAGGTAATCAAACCAATGTTTGGTCCCTCAGGTGTTTCAATCGGACATAATCGGCCATAGTGAGTATAGTGAACATCGCGAACCTCAAAACCGGCTCGCTCACGCGTCAGACCACCTGGACCAAGTGCAGACATACGGCGCTTGTGGGTCAGTTCAGCAATTGGATTCGTTTGATCCATGAACTGTGAAAGCTGATTTGTACCAAAAAAGCTGTTGATAACGCTTGAGATCGTTCGTGCATTTACAAGATCCTGTGGCGTCAGTTGCTCTGCATCACGGGAATTCATACGCTCACGAATGGTACGTGCCATACGGGCCAGTCCAATAGAAAACTGCTGACCGAGCTGTTCACCCACCGTTCGTACACGTCGGTTACTAAGGTGATCAATGTCATCAACCTGAGACTTCGCTTCTTTCAGGCGGATCACTTCTTTCACAATTGCAACAACATCTTCTTTCGTCAGATATTGAATCTCAGGATCCACATCAACTTTAAGACGCTTGTTCAGACGATATCGTCCAACTTCACCGAGGTCATATTTCTTGTCGCTGAAAAACAGACGCTCAAGAACCTGGCGTGCGGTTTCAGGATCAGGCATTTCACCCGTTCTGATCTGCTGATAAATTTCAGACAGAGCTGAAACCTCATCGTGAGACGGATCTTTACGGAGCGTGTTCATCACAACCGAGCGCTCAGACTCCTCAGCACCCATTTTCTGGATCAGAGTCTTCTTAGCGCCTGCTTCTTTAAACTTATCCCAATCTTCTGCTTCAATTTCGTGATCACGTTCGAGCAGTACCTTACGGCTTGTCGCCTCGGTTACTTCTCCCGTTTCATCATCTACAACTTCTTCGGTGACCTCCATTGTGAGATCAACAGCAAGACGCTGACCAACAGCTTTTTCATTGAAGGATTTCTTGGATTTGAGCTCAACTTCTTCAGAAAGCCCAAACAAGTTCAGTATTTCTAAATCAGATGAATAACCGAGTCCACGCAACAGTGTGGTTGCGGGTATCTTTTTCTTCCTGTCAATATAGGCCCAGAGCACGTCTCTGATATCATTTGTGAATTCAATCCAAGACCCTTTGAATGGAATTACACGAGCTGAGTAGAGCTGAGTACCGTTAGGATGGACAGACTGCCCGAAAAACACTCCGGGTGACCGGTGGAGCTGACTTACAATCACACGCTCGGCCCCATTTACAATAAATGTACCGCGGTTTGTCATCCATGGAAGATCGCCCAGAAAAACTTCCTGTTCGATAGTTTCGGCTGCTTCGTCGGAATCATCAAGAGATGACAGACGAAGTTTTGCCTTTAGCGGGATTGCGTAGGTAAGACCGCGTTCCTGGCATTCCCTCATATTGTATTTGGGGGTATCAACAGAATAATAGACAAATTCAAGAATATGTGTTTCCCGGCTATCGCTAATCGGGAAATTTTCATTGAATATGCGCTGAAGTCCCTGGTCTGCCCTATCATCAGGTGCAATATCAAGCTGGGCAAAATAATTAAAAGACTCCAGCTGAATATCCAGAAAATCAGGATAGTCTATAACGTGTTTAATACGGCCAAATGAAAGTCGATCGGTAAATGGGATTTTCTCCATAGTAGTACTCAAAAGGAAGCCTCTCCTTTAGGTTAAAAATAAGATGTGAAACGACTGTAGTTGCACGTTGAGAACGTAAATTGTACAGATGTTGTAGACGCCAAAAGCCAACAACCGATATAAACGGTGTTGGCTCTGACAAATTGTTTACTAAACCGGATTACTTAAGTTCTACTTCAGCACCGGCATCTTCGAGTTTGCTTTTCAGCTCTTCTGCTTCATCTTTTGAAACACCTTCTTTGATGGTGTTAGGAGCGCCGTCTACCATTTCTTTAGCTTCTTTCAAGCCAAGACCGGTAATTCCGCGAACCTCTTTAATAACAGCAATTTTCTTTGCGCCGGCAGCTTTCAATACAACATCAAATTCTGTCTGCTCTTCAGCGGCTTCTTCGCCACCGCCGGCAGGTCCTGCTACTGCAACAGCAGCTGCAGCTGGTTTGATATCGTACTCTTCTTCGAGCACTTTAGCCAATTCGTTGGCTTCTTTAACTGTTAAGTTTACTAATTGTTCTGCGATTTCTTTAACGTCAGCCATTGTTAGATTTCTCCGTTCGTCGTTTTATAATTAAATAAGTTGAAATGTGTAATTGGTTATTCTTCGCCTTTTTCAGCGATTGTTTTCACAGCGCCGGCAATCGTTTCGCCTTGTGCCTGCAGTCCGCTAACAACATTAGAGATTGGTGAGAGAAGCAGGCCTATAATATCGCCAATAACTTCATTTTTAGACTTCATGGCAGCTAATGCGTCAAGCTGTCCTTCGCCATAAAATTCACCGTCAATAATAGCCGCTTTAAATTCGGGCTTATTATTATCCTTAATATATTGTTTAAGGACTTTTGCAGGTGCTGCGAACTCTTCCTCTACAAAAGCAAATCCATTCTGTTCATTCAGATATGGGTAGAGTTCGTCATAACCGCCAATTGCTTCCATCGCTCGTTTAATCATTGTGTTTTTATACACTTTGTAACGAACGTCACCTTTTCTGAACTCTGTTCTCAAATCGGCCATATTGCCAACTGACATACCTTTGTAGTTGGTAATATAGAGACCGTTTGCTGCTTCGAGCTCTTTGGTGATTTCTTCCACAATTGCCTTTTTATCTGATAATGTAGGCATGTTGTATCCTTTTAATTTCTAAATTGAAGTAATGGATGATCGGCTGATCTGGATACTGGGGCCCATCGTTGTGCTCATATAAGCACTTCGAATGTACAGTCCTTTTGCGGACGATGGCCTCATCTTCATTATAGTCTGAAGAAATGAAATCGCATTTTCACGCAGCTCATTCGCATCAAATTCAGCTTTTCCGATAGAGGTATGCAAAATCCCTGCCTTGTCCACCCGGAAATCAATCTTACCGGACTTGAACTCTTTAACAGCGGATGCAATATCCATGGTAACCGTTCCGCTTTTAGGATTAGGCATTAACCCGCGTGGGCCAAGGTGCCGTCCAAGCCTTCCGATTTTTCCCATTACATCAGGTGTGGCAATTATCACGTCGATATCTGCCCACCCGTCCTCAATTTTTTCGATGTATTCGTCCAGACCTACAAAGTCGGCGCCTGCTTCTTTGGCTTCTTCTTCCTTCGCTTCATTTACTAAAGCAAGCACACGCACATCCTTACCTGTACCATGTGGAAGAGAAACTGTTCCGCGCACCATCTGATCTGCATGACGTGGATCCACACCAAGCCGGAGATCTAAATCGACCGACTCATTGAATGACGCTATTTTAGTCTTTTTGACTAAATCGCACGCCTCTTCAATTGTGTATTCCATATCATTATCAATCAGCTCTGCAGCCTGACGATATTTTTTACCTCGCTTTGCCATTTTCTTAAATCCTCTTAGTTATCTCGGATTACTCGCAAACCCATACTTCGGGCAGTTCCGGCAATCATCTCAGCAGCTTGATCTACATCGAAGGCATTTAAGTCTTCCATCTTCTGCTCAGCAATTTCCTTACACTGCGCCAGGGTGACTTTCCCAACCTTTTTACGGTTTGGTTCACCTGATCCGGATTTAATTTTAGCGGCTTTTTTCAACAGTACTGCTGCGGGAGGCGTTTTCGTTTTGAACGTAAACGACTTATCCGCAAATACTGTGATTTCCACCGGAATAATTGTACCAGCTTTGTCCTGGGTTTTTGCGTTAAATGCTTTACAAAACTCCATAATGTTGATGCCGGCCTGGCCTAAAGCTGGACCTACCGGAGGAGCAGGGTTTGCCTGCCCACCAACGATTTGAAGTTTTAGCACTTTATCTACTTTTTTTGCCATATAGAATCAATTAGTGATTCATTCTTCTGTTTGCTGCGTAATAGCTCACGTTAAAAAAGATCTTATGTTGTTGATTCAACCTGGTTCAGGTTTACCTCAACCGGGGTTTTACGCCCAAAAATACTTACCAGAACCCGAAGTTTCAGTTTATCGGGTAATACTTCCTGTACGGTTCCGTCAAATTCTTTAAACGGACCATCAATAACTTTCACGATATCTCCTTCTTTGTAAGGAATATCTACGACACCGCCGCTTTCGACCATTTCTTTATTGTCGAGAACGCGGCCTAAAATACGTTCAACTTCACTTTGTTTGAGGGGCTGCGGTACCGTCTCATTTTTTCCGGACTTTAAGAAACCTATACATGATGGTGCCCCTTGAACCAAATTATTTACTTCTTCGTCATATTTAGTGCTCAGCAACATGTAACCTGGAAAGAAATTTTTCTCTTTCTGTTTTTTCTTGCCAGATCTAATTTCCACAATGGTTTCGGTAGGTATGAGTATCTCTTCAATTTTATCTTCAAGTCCCTGCTCTGCAATTTCTCTCTGCAGGTATTCCTTTACTTTTTTTTCATGTCCGGTAAAAACACGAATTACATACCATTCATATTCACTGTCAGAACTCATAAGCTGTATATAGCCTCCAAAACTGTGCTGTAAACCTGATCCACGCCAAAAATGAATGTCGTGATGATAATGGTAAACACAACGACAATGATCGTATTATCAATCAGCTCTTGTTGCTGCGGCCAGCTCACCTTTTTCATTTCGGTTCTTACACCATCTAAAAATTCTTTTATCTTCTGCATGGTTTCATTCAACTTAAACGGTTGTCAACATTTCCGCTGACATTCAATTGTTTGCACGGGTGGAGAGGCTCGAACTCCCGACACCTGGTTTTGGAGACCAGTGCTCTGCCAACTGAGCTACACCCGTAGATAGCACGAGGTGAAAGCCTTTTTCAGGCTTCACCTCGTGCTCAAATTCAGGGCACTAAGCAGTGTTAATCATTAATTTTGGTTACCACGCCTGCGCCTACTGTACGACCGCCCTCGCGAATCGCAAA
>NZ_JBBVMF010000026.1:0-48359 GCF_038150125.1 Rhodohalobacter sp. 8-1
CTAAAATTTGGGAGCGCCGTAGGTGCGGTATATCCGCGCCCTTGCAAAAGGACCATACCCTCTTTACCCTACATTATTTTATTGAATCCGATTCAGATGATCTGTTCGAATTTTATGACTGAGGGTGAATTCAGATTCCGAATGATGCCGCACCTACTACGGAGCTTCTTTTCAACGAGGCATCATTATACCCCACGGAAATGCTGCGCATTCCAATAGGGCTACGGATATGCCGCCCCGAAACGGGTCTGGTTAAACCCTGAATAAGTGAATTCCATTCTTTTTGCCTGTGGTCTACAGGTTTAAATGAAACTTATTTTGTAGCCACTACATCCCCATTTTGCGGAAGTTGAGTTATGTAATATTCCTGAGTACGGCATTTTCAACTGTAAAATTATAGGCCAATAAAAACAATTATGTAGATGCTCTATTATTGAACATTGGGGTGTTTCAGGATCGACCTAGGTGTCATCCGCTTCGCGGATTAACGGGAATGTGCTGGCTCTTCCCAACTAAGCTGTCCAAAAAGTGTGCGGGCATCAAAAAATGTATCTATTAATATCGTCATGCCGGACCCGATCCGGCATCTCCTGACTCTTTTGAGAGGGGAGATCCCGCGTCAAACGCGGGATGACGAACTTTTTGGACAGCCTCGCTAAGTCTAATACGTCAGAACAGCCTGGCGGTCAACCCATCCATAAAGGCCATTTGCCAGCCTCACGTAATACCAATCTCCGTCTGCCTCGGGCGCCCGCTCGGTGGTGTGAACCCGCATGGTGTATCCTTCATACGCAGTACTTACAATTGCAGAGTCGGTAGCCGGCTGATCGTAAACGGTTGCTTCATTCTTCACGATCACACCCACATCATACCAGTTGTCCTGCAGAGACAGGAAAATGGAAAAGAAGAGAAGCATAATCGTAAGTACAGCGGAAACGGAGCTAAGCCGCTTGAAGAATTTTTTTAAGCCGGGTCGAAACCAAGCCGCAAGCATAAAGGCCGCTGTTAAATTCAGAAACAGGAGCCCGAGGACCATCAAACCGGTGCGACCGGGGTAATGATCCAGAAATTCAAAAAATCGATCCCATGGGAGCATTGGCAACACGGCAGACCGGCGGCTTAATCTGTTTTCGATCACGTCAAGCGATTGTCTTGCAAGTTCCTCTGTTTCACTGAACTCTGAAGCTCGCAGCATGTAGAATTTTGCTTTTCCAAGACTGTCGAGCTGAGCGTAGGCAACACCTAAATTTAACCAGAGCGCGCCTGATTCATATCCTTCCTGGTAAATATTTTTATACTGATTGATTGCATCTGAGTACTGCTGTTCCTCAAGCAAAGTGGTAGCCCGGTCGAACGCGGCTTGCTGTCCAAACGCAGCAGCTGCCTGAAATCCAAGGAACAGGATCATTATGGAGATAAAATGTTTCAAAGTGCCTTCTTTAAACTGGTGATAAGTTCTTCTGCTTTCTGAATATCAGATTCGATATCATCTTTTCCGGCCGTTGGGGCAAAGCTGATGGTATTGCATTTATCAAGAATGTACTTCGTTGATTTCAGTGTCTGCCCATTCACGGATTGCTGCTCAACGTTTTCAATGATTTCATTGTCGCTCAAGCCCGCTTCGGGAAGGCCAAGCTTATCGCTCACGTAGCCCGACACGGCTTTATGAATTTGACTGTACAGCTCTTTTGTGTCTTCGCCATCTGCCAGTTTAGATTTCGCCAGCTCGAGGCGTTCTGATGCAATTTTCTCAGCAAATTCAGATCGGCGGAATTTATTATCCCCCATAAGGCGGTCGATGTAATATTTTCTCCACCGGCCGATGATCAGTGCTAATACCGGAATCAGCAGAAATATCCAAAACCAAGCCCGCTGATACACAGCAGGCGATTGAACAGCTTGCCATGAGGCAAGGCCTGTTACAGGCTGGAGAACGTTTGCAGGCGTGTCTGCCGAAGATACAGTGGCGGGTGCGGGCGTCACTTCCAGCTCAATGGCCGGAAGCGTTCGATATCTATATCGGCCGGTAGCCGGGTCAAAAACAGCCACTTTTGCCGACGGGATAGTAAGCGAGCCGGGGGTACGGGTTACAAGCTGCTGGGTATAAATTTTTTCGCCACGTATCGTCAGGCCAACGCGTTCAATAGAGTTGGTTTCGTTAGGTGTGAACGTTTCGATTTCTTCAGGGATCGTAAATTCAGGCCGGCGGATCAGCGGAATATTTCCTTCCCCAGAAATTCGGGTTTCCAGCTCGAACGTCTCACCCGCTTCAATGCGTGTTTTATTCACAGTCCGCTCAACCTGAATATCACCGACAGCATTAATGTTTACAGAGGATTCATCCCGTTCGGGAAGGGGCCGAACCGTGAGTTCAACAGGTTCAGATGTTAATTCAACCCGTCGCTGGTTTGTCCCGGATCCGAAAAAACTGCCAAATGGATCATTCCGGCTGGTTTGTGTACGCATTCCGACGGTGAGGCCATATTCATTCAGCGTAAGTGAACCGCTACGAGATGGAAAAAGTGCGTATCGCAAAAGCGTCGCTTTCCTGTAGCGCACGCCGCTCAAAATAGTGGATTCAGCCCGGGGCTGTGATGCATTTTCAAGATCCTCTTTCCAGAAACCATCGGTGCTCCACCCAAAAGACGGCTGAAATGAGGTGACTTCAATACCCTGTTTAAAATAGAGGACGATATCGGCTACGATTTGCTGGCCCGGTACAGGTTCTTTATCATCGACCTCAACCTGCACAAAAATGTCGGGCATCTGCGGCCCGGTGTCTGAAAGATTTCCTTTTTCAATCACCTCAAAGCTGATGGGATCGGTTCGACGAATTTCTCCATCAACGACAACCTCAATGGCCGGCAATGTGTAAGTACCGATACTTGTGGCTATAAGTGTGTAAATGTACGAGGTAGTGCGTGAGGTTTGTCCATTAACAATCGAAATGCTCGTGCTCCTGGACGGGTTCGACGATATGACGTGCGCACCATTAATAACCGGAAGCTGTGGAAGCTGAGTACTGTGCGTACCTGAACTCTGCACCTCAATGCTGAGTGTAAACTGTTCGCCTGTAAATATTTTGGTTTCCGATAGCACCGCATCCAGAGAGACATCCTGGGCCTGTGCCCGGGTAGGGTGGAGGGCAGACAGGGCAAGCATCAGGAAAAGAAACAGTGTGGGTCCGTTTAAATAATTACCAATCTTTATCATTTGTGGATCCGGGGTCTTCGGCTTCTTTTTTCCTATTTTCAAGTAGTTGTCGCTCGAGCTGTTCGAGGGCATTTAAAATATTTTCGGCTTCCTCGCGGCTAATTTCATCGGGCTGAGGCAGATTCTGTTCTCCGGCTTCCTGGTCCTGGGGAGATCCCTCACTTTCATTATCCTGCTGATCCTGATCCTGATCCTGATTCTGCTGCTGATCTTGTTGGTTTTGGTCCTGCTCCTGTTCTTCTTCATTTTCATCCTGATTATCAGATGAATCCTGCTGTTGTTGCTGCTCTTGTTCTTGTTGTTTCTTCACCGACATCTCGTAGTTATGCTTAGCATCCGGGTCGCCGGGATTATTTTTCAGTGCGCTGCGGTAGAAATCAAGGGCTTCATCGTACATTTCTGCTTCTGACAGGGCTGTGCCTGCATTGTAATCGGCCCGGGCTTTTTCTTCCGGGTCAGTCATAAGCTGTTTGGCCATCTGAAATGACTGAACGGAAGCTTCCGATTCTCCTAATTTCGCCAGTGCACTGCCGAGGTTATAATGAAGGCGTGCATCATCCGGGTTTTCGTCAATCGCCTTTCTGTAGAGTTCCACGGCCATTTCATAATCCCCGCTTCGAAACGCGTCATTCGCTTTCCTCGCATCGTTCAGGGAAGATGCTGAAAGCACGGCAGTAAGAAGAATCAGAATAAAAATTCTCATATTCGTAAATAATTTATTGTGAATTTGAGCGAACTATGAAATTAGTGTCATTCAATTCTCATTTGTCGAATAAAGACCTGACAGCATTGCCGATCCCTCGGGGCTTTTCCGTCCCGACCCCTCGGGATGTCAGCGTCAAAAACAACGCTGTCAGATCCCCCATAGGGATCCCTTCGGGGCAGTGGGTGTAACGCTGTGGCAGTACCTTCGGCGGACAGGTTGCTTACGACATTTCATATTTGACTTAACGTTACTCGGTTTCGGCAAGTTCTAACGTTTCATCATCCATTTTCATATTCGTAAAAATCTCTGAAACATCATCATTCTCATCAAAACTGTCCATCATTTTAAGATTGGTACGTGCGGTATCGGGCTCGGCTTTGACTTCGGTGGCGGGAATACGAATCAAATTTGCCGATTCAATCTCAATTCCCTGCTCTTCGAGTGCATTGCTTACATCAAACAAATCTTCACGTGCCGTAATGATCTCAACAAAGTCATCTTCATTTATAACATCCTCAGCACCGGCTTCGATAGCGATCAGCATCAGTTCTTCATCGTCGAGCTCGGAATTTTCTATTTTGATGGATCCTTTTTGATCAAACATATAGGCCACTGAACCGTCAGTCCCCAGGTTACCGCCATGCTTGGTAAAGATATGTCGAATTTCGCCAACGGTTCGATTAAGATTATTGCTTGTTGCCTCAATGAAATAAGCGATACCGCCGGGGCCGTACCCTTCGTAGGTCACTTCTTCATAATTTCCCGACCCGTCATCAAGCTCGCCGGTGCCTTTCTTGATGGCTCTTTCAATATTATCTTTGGGTAAATTGACAGCTTTGGCGTTCTCTATAGCCAGTGAAAGCCGTGGGTTTGCGTCCGGATCACCACCGCCTTCACGCGCCGCTACGGTTATTTCACGGATATGCTTGGTGAAGGCTTTAGCGCGTTTAGCGTCTTCTTTCGCCTTCTTGTGCTTGATGTTGGCCCATTTGGAATGTCCTGCCATAATTAATAGAGCTATATGCTTGAAATGGATTTTTTGTCAATTTTGAATATAAGGGAAAAGCTAATTTTCACCTAATGCCGAATAAATCCTGGCGAGCTGCAATGGCTGTATCGGTAGATAGTGTACCCGGAGATTTATAAACGGTCTCGGGATTTGTTGAAAACCAATTCAGACTGTACACAAGTTAATATTACGGGCATCAGGTAACGTTCCGCAGTATCACAAACGTTTACAAAGTAGCCGAACGTATCCCTCACTTATTTTGTGTAAATTTAGACTGTAAATTTATAGGGTAAAAATTGTAAAAATGAATATAGGAATTGTTTGTTACCCAACATTTGGTGGAAGCGGTGTTGTAGCTACAGAGCTCGCGAAAGGGCTCGCCAATAAAGGGCATAAACTTCACATTTTAAGCTATTCACGGCCCGCCCGGTTAGACTCGCTTCGGACCGATATCACCTTTCATGAAGTAGACCTGAGCAGCTACCCGCTCTTTGAATATCCGCCCTATGACCTTGCGCTGGCCAATGTAATGGTTGATCTGATAAAGTTTGAGAAACTTGAAGTACTTCATGTCCACTATGCGATTCCGCACGCCACCAGTGCATATCTCGCTAAGCAGATATTGGGAGAACAGGCACAGCACGTGCCGATTATTACCACACTCCACGGAACAGATATTACCCTGATTGGAAGCGACCCAAGTTACAAAGATGTGGTTGATTTTTCCATCAATCAAAGCGACGGAGTAACGGCTGTTAGTGAGTACTTAAGGGAGGAAACCTATAAAAAATTTGATATCAAAAAGAAGATAGAGGTCATTCCGAATTTTATAGATCTTGACCGGTTTAAGAAATCCGACAAAAACCACTTCAAAAAAGCTCTTTGCCCGAATGGTGAAAAAGTGATCACGCACGTCTCGAACTTCAGGGAAGTGAAACGGGTGCCGGATGTTGTGTCTACGTTCCACAAAATAGTTGAAGGGGGTGTAGACGCCACGCTTTTGATGGTGGGTGACGGTCCAGACCGGCAACGGGCCGAACAGAGATGCCGGGAACTGAAAGTCTGCGGCAAAGTTCGATTTTTGGGTAAGCAGGAGCAGGTTGAAGAGGTGCTCTCAATCAGCGACCTGTTTTTGATTCCATCCGGCAGTGAAACATTCGGCCTTGCAGCACTTGAAGCCATGAGTTGCGGCGTACCTGTGATAAGCTCAAATATCGGCGGATTACCGGAAGTGAATGTTCACGGAGAAACGGGTTTTCTGTGTGAGCTCGGTGATATAGACGCTATGGGCGACTACTCACTGAAAATTCTGAAAGATGAAGAATTGCATTCTGAATTATCTAAAAATGCACGGAAAAGAGCGGAGCATTTTGAACAGAGCCGAATTGTTGAGGTGTACGAGGACTATTATAAAAAAGTTCGCGAAAGCTTATTAAGTTCAGCCCAATAACTTTTGGTTCTACCAGAAACATCGTGGGGTGGTTGTAAAATTTATGAACGATCGATTCAATCATATTAAATGTCGTCACTTATCAAACTTAACGCTATTGCAGATCCTTTGATTGCATCCCTTCGGGACCACTCGCCCCGAAAACCACGGGTCGCGTGTTCAGGATGACACGCTCATTAGTTGACGCGTAGGCGGCGTGGTTACGACTTAGATGTTCATTCCTGATGTGTGATCACGCCGCCGTTTCATCCTTTTAATTTGACGTCATTCTGCCTGCCCCGTGAGGGATGCCCAGGGCAAAGAATCTGTAAAAGCAGACAGTCTCGCACTATCAACCGCAATTAATTACAGTGCTTATCAGCTGCACGAGTCAATCGCTTTTATTAGATTTTATGAGAAAATATCCTTACAGGGTTATTTTAATTGCCCACAAACTTTCCGGTAGAACCTAAATTTTTGATCAACTTGTTGGATCCAAAGTAAGTTGCTCTACAACCTGGTCTCCAATAGCCAGTCCAGCAGTAGCAGCCGGACTCGGCGCATTTAACACATGAACCTGGTCCTGGCGTTTTTTGATCCAAAAATCATCCAGTATGTCGCCATTCTTTTTGAGCGCCATAGCCCGCACCCCAGCCGGTGATGGCGTAATATCATTAATTGTTATAGAGGGGATGAGTTTTTGGAGGTTTTCTAAGAATGCCCGCTTCGAAAACGAGCGGTAATATTCGTCAATTCCCTGCTGCCAGTGCTTGCCTGCGAGCTTCCAGAAGCCGGGAAAATTAACTGTTTCAATGGTATCCTGGAAATTGAAGGAAGTTTTGTCGTACCCCTCACGGTTAAATGCAAACACAGCGTTGGGGCCGCATTCAACCCCGCCTAGTGCCATTCGCGTAAAATGAACACCCAAGAATGGGAACTCAGGATTGGGCAGTGGATAAATCAATCCTTTAACTTTGTGTTCAGCATCGGGCGTGAGTTCATAGTATTCGCCCCGAAATGGAACAATTTGAATTTGGGGATCAACACCGGCTGATTTTGCCACCAGGTCGCTCTGTAATCCCGCGCAATTGATAACCTGTTTTGTCTGGAAATTCTCTTTTTCAGTTTGAACCCTCAGGTGCCCGTTTTCTGAAAAAACACCGGCCACTTTACGATTGAAGAGTATTTTGTTGTCTGATGGAGATGTGATCAAATCTGCGAGTACCCGGCAGACACCCCTGTAGTCAACAATTCCTGCACAGGGGACCCGAATAGCCTCAACGCCATTAACATAGGGTTCAATATCGTGGAGTTCTTTTTCGCCAATGAGCTCAATTCCTTC
The DNA here is from genome assembly GCF_038150125.1 of Rhodohalobacter sp. 8-1. Lineage (NCBI taxonomy): Bacteria > Pseudomonadati > Balneolota > Balneolia > Balneolales > Balneolaceae > Rhodohalobacter > Rhodohalobacter sp. 8-1. The sequence goes on from NZ_JBBVMF010000026.1 coordinate 7,700, forward strand.
GATGCCGTTTTCAAGACCACGTTCGTAAATGCCATGGAGCCTCGGTCGTTCTTCCTCATCAGTAGCAACAATCACTTTTCCGCAAATGTCGTACTCCACCCCATGTTCTTTGCAAAAATCAACGAGTTGGTGCCGTCCGTTGATGCAGTTCTTTGCTTTGTAGGAACCGGGTGTATAATAGATCCCGGAATGAATGACACCGGAATTCCGGCCGGTTTGATGCACGGCCACGTCATTTTCTTTTTCAAGAACGAGTATGCTCAGCTCTGGGTGAGCGAGAGTAAATTTATAGGCAGATGAAAGTCCGACAATTCCTGCCCCGATGATGGTGATATCAAAAGTAGGATGAGTATCCATTTATTAAACCTGTTATTAAATTTATCTCAAAAAGATAGACCATGATTTTATTGAGAACAAATCAAAAGGTAACCGATGGCAAGACCAGCGTTACGAAAAAGTAAAATTGGAGGGCACCATTAAGTGCAGATATTCCGTTGAATAAATGCTATATTTATAGGATGTAATCAACGACAAGTTTTACCGATAAAAAATAATCACTTCATGAATATAAAGAGTTTTATTTTATTTATCTGCTCAGCGGCTTTGATGCTTTTGGGCGGGTGTTCTCAGGAATCTTCAGAACAGCAACAAACCTCTTCCAGTTCAGAAACATCCGGTGTTCCCGGACAGGACCTGACTGAACAGAGGGCTATTATTGAGAATGCAACGTTTACGGACCTTGATGGCAATCCTGTTGAACTTGATCAGTTTGAGGGCAAACTTGTACTGATTGATTTTTGGGAATCGTGGTGTGGACCGTGCCTGCAGGTGTTTCCGGCGATGGCAGATCTTCGCGAAGAGTATCCTGATCAGTTTGAAGTACTCGCCGTTACCGTTGGATTAACCGAAGGGCCCGAGGAAGCCCGGGCGTTTGCTGAAGAAAATGACTATCCCTTTACGTGGCTGTATGACGAAAACGGAGTGTTTGAAGAGCTTGGCGGCGCAGGTATTCCGTTTAAAGTTTTCATTTCACCCAGCGGTGAACTCCTTGAAATTGAAATGGGTTCGAGAGGGCGCGAAGGAGACTACAATAAGACAGAAGCAAAAATTCAGGAATATTTCTAAGAAAGCACATGCCTCTAAAGATTTGACCATAAAAGTGTTACCGTGAATGGGAAGAATTATTCACTTTTAATGAACACTTTTTTAAGGTTATCTGTTAAGTAGACGATCCAAAAATACAATTACAAAAAAAAGTTTGATGGAAAAAGAAGTCGACAAATTACCATATAAAGTTAAAGATATAACGCAGGCTAAATTTGGCCGTCAGGAAATTCGCCTGGCGGAAGCTGAAATGCCCGGCCTGATTGCAACGCGAGATGAGTTTGGGGAGGAAAAACCACTAAAAGGTGCCCGTATTGCGGGATGTTTGCACATGACCGTACAGACGGCTGTATTGATTGAAACGCTTGTAGAGCTCGGTGCAGAAGTACAGTGGTCTTCATGTAATATTTACTCAACTCAGGATCATGCGGCGGCTGCTATTGCTGAGTCCGGTGTGCCTGTGTATGCGTGGAAAGGAATGACAGAAGAAGAGTACGAATGGTGCATTGAACAGACACTCTTTTTTGAAGATGGCCAGCCTTTGAATATGATTCTGGATGATGGTGGTGATTTGACGAATCTTGTACTTGATAAATATCCCGAACTGGCTCAAAACATCCGTGGTATTTCTGAAGAGACCACAACTGGTGTTCTTCGCCTTTATGAAAGAATGAAAAATGATACTCTCACAATACCTGCAATTAATGTTAACGATTCGGTTACAAAATCGAAGTTCGATAACAAGTACGGCTGCCGGGAATCATGTTCAGACGCAATTCGCCGCGCTACAGACGTAATGATGGCTGGGAAAGTAGCCGTTGTTGCCGGGTATGGCGATGTGGGTAAAGGCTCTGCAGCCTCTCTTCGGGGAGCCGGAGCTCGTGTGATCGTTACTGAAATTGATCCAATTTGTGCGCTTCAGGCCGCAATGGACGGCTATGAAGTCAAGAAAATGATTGACGCAGTTAAGGAAGCTGATATTGTAGTAACAGCGACCGGAAACAAAGACATTCTCACGGAAGAGCATTTCCGCCTGATGAAAGACAAAGCAATTGTCGGTAACATCGGTCATTTCGATAATGAAATCGATGTGAAATGGCTGAAAGCGAACTCTGAAGAGGAGAACATCAAGCCGCAGGTAGATCTCTTTAAACTTGAAGATGGTAAAGAGCTGATCCTGCTTTCGCAGGGACGCCTGATGAATCTTGGAAACGCCACCGGCCATCCAAGTTTTGTAATGAGCAACAGTTTTACCAATCAAACCATGGCGCAAATTGCCCTTTGGAATGAAGAATTTGAGGTGGGTGTACACGTACTGCCAAAACATCTTGATGAAAAAGTAGCGCGTCTGCACCTTCAGAAAATTGGTGTTGAGCTCGAAGAGCTTTCTGATGAACAGTCCGAATATATCGGTGTTCCGCAGGAAGGTCCATACAAGCCTGAGCACTACCGGTACTAATTTTCGATCAAACCCGACCTTATTTAGCAAAAAGCCACGTGTAGAAGCGTGGCTTTTTCTGTTTGTGGCTGATATTTTTGAAAGTGGATCTACTGGAAAGTTTGATGGTACATTTAGACATTCGATAAGACAGCATGTGTTGCTTTTTCAGTTTCTTCTGGGAAATAGGGCGGCGTGACGACGTGGCCATATTAAAAAATCGACTACTGTGCCCACACCGCCCGCTTGTTATCTAATGAGCCTGTCATCCTGATCGAGCCATTGTAGTTGATGGCTCAGAGAAGGATCTGCAAAAGCTAAATGAGATAAAAAGCTATTTCCATAACGGGATAATCGAGAAAGAATATTGGATCAAAATCACACACCATTTTCGACAATTATAGGCGGCAGCGTAGTCAAAGATAAATTGGAACCGCTTTTAATTCACAAAACGTCAATTTCTTTTTGATTTATAAACTTCATCCGCTATACTTCGCGAAATCGAAAAATCGAAAAACATTTTTACCTGATGACATTTAACCTTCAATCCAACGCGTGCAAGATGATGTGTGCTATGCAAATGCAGATGTGCTGTATGAACTGCATCCGTTGGAATGATAGTGGATATCTCAGGTAATGAATTAAAGACCTTTTGATTTTAAAAACGCCCGCTCATCATTTCAGGTGAGCGGGCGTTTTTTTTGAACGCCTGTTTCCCTGTTGATGTGCGGCATCATTTCAAACAAGTAACCGCAACCACATCAAACTCAACAGATAAACAGATGAATACCAATTGGATACTATTTCTAACTCTTACCCTTCTTATTGCGATTTTAGGGCCCAATGACAGTCATTCCCAGGGAAGCATCTCGGGAACGGTCACGTCCGCGATCGACGATGAAGCTATTCCCGGAGTGAATCTGCTCCTGGAAGGAACAAGCCGGGGAACGTCTACCGACGCAGATGGAAACTATACCATCGAAAATATAGAGCCGGGAAGCTATAATTTAATCGTACGATTTGTGGGCTATCGGCCTGTAAACAGGGAAGTTACAGTTGAACAAGGATCTTCCCTTACTGTCGATATCGAGCTTTCTCAGGGTTCGCTAAATCTCGATGCCGTCGTCGTTACCGGAACAGGAGGCCCCGTAGAAGTTAAAAAGCTGGGAAATACGGTTGGCGTGATCGATGCAGAAACACTTCAAAACAGTCCGCTCCAAAATTTTTCAGATGCACTCCAGGGACGCATTCCGGGAATGGTAGGATTGCCGTCAAGCGGTGTAACAGGAGAAGGATCGCGAATCAGAATCCGCGGATCGTCCAGTCTTTCTCAGAGCAATGAACCCATCGTTTTTGTTGATGGGATTCGTGTAGATGCCGGTGGTGGATTTGGCGGCTCAGTTAGTGCCGGGGGAAGTGCATCACCGTCAAGGCTGGATGACATCAACCCTGAATCGATTGACCGGATTGAAGTACTGAAAGGTGCAGCCGCAGCAACCCTCTATGGTACAGAAGCATCCAACGGAGTGATCCAGGTGTTTACCAAAAATGGCCGGGTTGATGACTCGCAGTTTGATTTCAGGGTCTCACAGGGGTTAATCAGCTATCCGAAAAACTTTCCGGATAATACCGGGTTTGCAAGATCACAGGCCCAGGCCGACACAATGAGCGTGTACTTTGATGGCACGATCAGTCCTTATGAACTTGTCTCGGAAAACTATGTTCATCAGCTTTACGAAACAGGGTACAACCAGGAGTATTCCGGATCTCTGAGTGGTGGCCGCGAGGGTATCACTTATTTTGTAAACTTTCGGTGGACAGGAGAAGATGGCCCGCACAGTGGAGATAATATTCCCTATCCCGAAGGATTTGGCCCGCTGGCGGAAGACCAGTTAAGCCGGTTTCAAACCTCTGCCAACATCAGCGTATTTCCGGCGGATAACCTGCAGATTCGGTTTGGAACATCCTACAGTGATACCGGTCTCGAAACGTTTCAAACAGGAAACAACGTACAGGGAGTTACCTCCGGTGCTATTCATGGTAAACCGGAACTGGTTGGTTTTAAAAACCGCTCAGGCGCATCATACAGCGCAACTCTCCAAGAAAGACTTCAGCAGTCCGTCAGCCAGGATGTGAATTCCTTTAACAGCAGCCTTGGAATCAATTACCGCCCGCTGGACTATTTAACGATCGACGGGACATTTGGGGCAAGTTATACGAGCCAGTTTAGTGAATCTTCGCGCCCGTTTGGCTGGAATATTAATGATTATGCCAGTATCGAAACGGAAGGAGCACGACGAACGTCTGAGCGTTCAAATCTCAATCTGACAGCCGATGTAAAAGCGACGGCACAAAATCAGCTTGGAGAACGATTTGAGTCGACATTGATCAGCGGTTTCCAGGTGTATCAGCAACAGAACCTGGTTAGAAGCGGAACGGCCGTTGATTTTCCGGGACCAGGCCTGAATGTGTCAGGCGCAGCAGCAAATCAAAATCTGTCCGAACAATATATTGAGGAGACACAACTGGGCCTGTTTATTCAGGAGCAGCTTGGATTCGATGATTATATATTTGCCACCGTTGGCGGACGGTTTGATGCACACAGTGCATTTGGAGCAGAATTTAATAGCGTGTTTTATCCAAAAGCCTCGATTTCCTTTGTTCTGTCGGATGCCCCGTTCTGGCAGCAATCAAACCTGGTATCCTCACTCAGGGTACGTGCCGCTGTGGGTCAATCCGGACTCCAGCCCGGTGCATTTGATGCGCTCACGACTTACACCTCACTGACATCGGCAAATGGAGCAGGCATTGTTCCTGAAAATCTCGGGAATCCGAACCTGCGGCCGGAAGTGTCTACTGAATATGAGTTTGGCCTCGATGCCGGATTATTCAGCGAGCGAATTACAGCAGAAGCCACCTACTGGGACCGAACAGTGAGAGACGCTCTTGTGCAGCGGAACTTCCCTACGAGCGGCGGATTTCTGCAGCCACAGCTTGATAACATTGGCGAGTTGAAAGGTAAAGGCCTTGAGCTTGGCCTTCAGCTGAACCTGTTAAATAAAACAAACTGGTCTGCAGACATTTTTACAAATGCGGCCTACCTATGGGAGCAGGTGACGGATCTCGGTGGTGCGGCTCCTATCAAAGTGGGCGGCAGTTACCCACGATACCGGCAATTTTTGATAGAGGGTTATGCTCCCGGAACTAACTTTGGCGCTAAACTTCAGGACGCTCCATCAGGACACCTTCCACTCGATCAAAGAGGCCTGCTTGAAGCTCTTGGGCGCGATGCCTCAGGAGTTTCTGCAGGAGTGCCGGCAAACACTGATCTTGTGCTGGACTATCTTAACAGCCTGACACCGGAAACGGCGAGTCTCGAAGATCTGAACAACTATGTGCTTCTGGCTGATGAGGATGGAGACGGCGACCCGCTTGATCATCACCTTGGAAAACCCACACCCGACTGGCAGGGATCGTTTGGCGGTACCGTTCAGTTCAAGAATTTCAAGCTCTACACGCTGTTTGAGTATCGGGCCGGAAATTACTACGTCAATAATCTGACCGATGGGTTTCGTCAGCGAAGTGCGGGAATCGGACGGAATACGCCGGATGCTGCTCGCGTCGAGCGCGATTATATGACCGGAGGCGTGGATGCAGATTTCAATCCTCAAAACAACGGTCAGGTAAGATTGGCTGCCGCAAATGAGTGGATCAATGATCTGCTTGCTCTTGACCCGTTTGCCGGGTTAAATGTCATTCAGCCGGCAGATTTTATTCGTTTCAGAGAGGTAAGTTTTAGCTATGAACTTACCTCTAATGTAACTGACAGACTGAATATTAGAAATGCTTCCTTTACTGTATCGGGACGAAATCTTGCGCTCTGGACGAAGTATCCGGGGGTGGATCCCGAAGTGAATGCCATCGGACGTGGTGGTGGTAATAATCTTGAAAATAATTTCCTTCTCGGAACTGACGCCTGGAACATGCCGCTGCCGCGACGATTGTTATTCACACTAAAACTGGGGATATAAAATGAACAGATTCAGAACAAATTTTCACAAACCTGAAAATAAGACAAAGAAGATCATGAAAGATAAAACAGCCCCATTTTTTCAATTGAAATTACCATCAATAGCAGTCATATTCTTTACAGGGTTTGGGCTGCTTGCATGCGATATTCTTAACGTGGAAAATCCTAACAGCCTCGTCGAAGAAGACCTGGATAATCCTGCGGCGGCACCGGCAATAGCCAACGGAGCTGAGGCAACGCTCACTAACGCCCTGGGTGATCTGCTCGCTCCTTACTCCACGGTAACAGATGAACTTACGTGGATTGGAACCCGCGACGCCTGGCTTGCGCTGAATCATGGTGAAACCGATGATCCGCTTAATGAGTTTGTAGACGGTGCATACGCCTCCATCAACGAGGCACGCTGGACCGCAGATAATGCCATCCATCGACTTGAAGGGTTCCGTGAGCAAGGTTCCCTGCAGAGTATAACTCCGCTCGTTCGAAGTTATCTGTATGGGGCAGTAACATACCTGAGTATTGCTGAATCGTTTGATAATTTTGTGATCTCAGATCGTCAGGAAGCTGGGGAGCCCATTGGCAGGGAAAACCTCTATGAATTGATCGATACAGCGATTGAGTATACAGACGAAGGAATTGCACTGGCGACTAACGGGTCGGCATGGGAGACAAATCTGAAAGCTATAAGAGCCCGGGCTCTCTATTCGCGTGCACTTTGGAACCGATTGAAACCTCAGCTGAACACCCAGAGTCCACTTGTTGAAAGTTCAGAGGCGGTAACCGCAGCTCGAGAAGCCCTGGCGGCGATTGGCGAGGAAGCTAACTGGCGATTCCAGATCGAGGTTACCTCAGCAACTCCAAGCAATAATCTTGCTTTCCAGGTGAATGAACGACTCGAACTCCGGATATCTGAAGCATTCGCAGAGCCAAATTCAGAAAATACCAGGGTCGACAGTGTTACTTTGCAGGATCCGATCGATGAGATTCCGGCGCCATTCCTGGTAGAACAGGTCGAAGAGTTCACGTCGGCGGCTGAGTACGCAGATTATACAATCGTATCAGCCCGGGAACTGCACCTCATCATAGCAGAAGATGCAGCGGCCCGCGAGGATAACGGTGACTTTACAACTGCTATCAACAACCTCAGAGCTCTGGATGAATTGACAGATTTCAGTGGCCAGGTATCTGCAAGAGACCTTCTGGAACACTCCAGACAGGTGAATCTCTTTTTGCAGGGACGGCGACTTGCGGATCTCTACAGGTTTGGGAAAACCTCGCCCCAGTGGAATTCATCACGTGTCACGCCCGGCGTGTTCTTCCCGATTACCAACTCAGAAATAACTTCAAACCCAAATGTTGATTTTGGGGATTAAAAGGCAAGAACTACCTTCTTATGAGAACACATTTAAACCTGAGTTCGACTCTTAAATAATGATTTCAAAAAGTCCCCCTTAAAAAAGGGGGATTGAGGGGGATGTTCATTAGATCTATGAAAAAACGATGAACACCCCTCTAATTCTCCCCTTGTTAGAGGAGACTTTATACTGAATAAATGACATAGATTATAAATCGAACTGATGTTTTATAAATCAGAAAACAGCTTCAAATAACCAACCCAATGAAATCTACCATACCAGATACAAAACATTTGCCACGCATACTTAAATCATTCTTTCTGATCGGCGTGATCGCATTTCTGTTTACCCCGGCGCTTTTGGCTCAGAACGACTACTATTTCCCGGGTGATACGCAATTTGATGAGGCGATTCCCACTCCTGAAGAGTTCCTCGGCTACCCGATCGGGTCGCACTACACGCGTCATGACCGAATTGTGGATTACATGGAGGAACTGGCACGGGTGTCTGATAAAGCCAGTTTCCAGGTAATCGGTGAAACCGTGCAGCTTCGTCCCCAGGTAATTCTGACCATCACATCTCCTGAAAACCATACCAACCTGGAACAGATACAGCAGGAACATTTGACGCTGCTTGATCCGGATGTGGAAGTCGTGGATGCGGAAACAGCAAAATCGATCATCTCGCTTGCGTACAGCGTTCATGGAAACGAATCATCAAGCGGGGAAGCGGCACTTTTGACCGCCTACTACCTGGTGGCCAGCGAAAAGGAGGAAACACAGCAATTTCTCGATGAGGCGGTGATTCTGCTTGATCCGGCTCAAAATCCGGACGGACGCGATCGGGCGGCTCACTCGCACAACAGCTATAAATCCTTCCCGCCCGTGGCCGATCCCAATGATATCGAACATAACGAGGTTTGGCCCAATGGCCGCAGCAATCACTTCCTGCACGATCTGAACCGGGATTGGTTTGCAGTAACGCAGCAGGAAAGTGAGAACCGTGTAACGTTTTTTCAGCAGTGGTATCCAAATATCCAGATCGACTTTCATGAGATGGGAACCAACAGCACCTACTATTTGGAACCCACGCAGCCGGAGCGGACCTGGAATCCGGTGGTTCCCGAATACCGGTATGATGTGCTGGGCCCGTTGATCAGTAAATATCAGTCTGATGCCCTGGATGAACTGGGATCGCTTTACTGGACCAAAGAGGTGTTTGATAATATTTCTCCCATTTATGGTTCTACCTATCCGGATATTCTTGGAGGTGTAGGAATTACGTTTGAAGTGGGAAGTTCGCGCGGATTGGTACAGGAAAGTGTATCCGGAGATGTGACGTTCCGATCGACGATCCGCAAACACCTGATTACGGGTATTGCAACGGTCAGGGCAGGAGTATCTGAAAAAGAAGCTTTGTTCGACTATCAAAAAGAGTTTTTCCGTACGGGTATTGAAAAGGCTGAATCGCAGCCGGTAAGAGCCTACTATTTTGGTGATTCCGGCGACGTGACTCTGACGGACAAATTCCTGAATCTTTTGCTCACGCATAACATCGATGTGTACGCGCTTGATGAGCAGCAGGAAGTAAACGGAGAAACATTTGAGCCGGGGTCAGGATTTGTTGTACCCACCAGCCAGCCAAATTATCATATTCTGCACGATGTATTTGAATCTCACACCAGCTTTGCTGATAGTGTGTTTTACGATATCACGGCCTGGTCGCTCGCACCTGGTTATGGCATCAAACATGAGAAAGCAGAATCAGGCAGCTACGATCGGAACTGGGGAACGCAGGTGACTGAGCTTCCTGAACGGAATGGCGGTGTAGAAGGGGGGCAGACCGATTACGCTTATCTGCTGCCCTGGAGCGATTACAATGCATCAGCCGCACTTTATTCTTTGCTTGATGAAGGGTTGGTCGTGCGGAATGCCCATCAGCCGTTTGTAGCACCCACAAGAGTAGGAGAACGTGAGTTTGGCTACGGCTCAGTTATTGTTGCCGCCGCAGAGCAGAATATTTCAGAGCGGGATCTGTTTGAGGTTATTCAATCCACGGCAAATGAATTCAACCAAACATTCTATGCGACCGATACCGGGCTGAGCCGATCCGGAATCGATTTGGGCAGCCGGAATTCGCAGGTTGTTCATAAACCGGAAGCCGCCATCGTATTTGGAAACGGGGTGCGATCAACGGAAGCGGGTGAAGCGTGGTTTCTGCTCAACAGGCATCTTGGGATGGATATCACGAAGATTGATTCCGGTGATTTTTCCCGTGCTGACCTCAACCGTTACAACACAATTGTTCTTGTTGATGGCAATTATAATCAATGGAGTGATAGTACAGTGGAAAGCCTCCGAAGCTGGGTACGAGCAGGCGGGGTGCTGATTACCAGCGGCGGAACCAGTGAGTGGGTCATTCAGCAGGAAATCGTAACGGAAGATCTGCTTGCGGATGAGTCGGAAGAAGAGGCCCCAGAGTCGCCCCGGTTCAATTACGAAGAACGGGACGATCGCCGGCGCGCAAATTCAATACCGGGTATCATTCTGGAAGCTGATATTGATCCCTCGAATCCGATCGCCTTTGGAGTACCGAATCGCCGTCAGCTTTTTATTAAGCAAAGCGACAACTTCCTGAAACAGAGCAGTAATCCATACGGAACGGTTGCCAGGTTTACGGAAGATCCACTGGTTGCCGGATTTGTAAATGATAAAAATCTGGATCGGATCCGGAATACGGCAGCGTTGCTGGTCGCTGAAGAAGGGAGCGGTAAGGTGATTCTCTTTTCAGAAAACCCCAACTTTCGCAGCTACTGGCATACCACCAGCCGCCTGTTTATTAATGCGATCCTCTTTGGCCAGAATGTGAATATTTAAAAACCAAAGTTCGATTAATAATCAATTTCATTTATTCGGTACGGAGTCTCCCATAAAAAGGGGAGATTTCGAGGGGTGTTCATCGATTTTTCCACGATTTGTTAACGCATCCCCCTGAATCCCCCTTTTTTCGCCGTGGGCATCCCTTCGGGAAAGGGGGACTATTAATGTCCGTCTTTATTTAAGAATCGAACTCACAAGGTTAAAAAGCTCTCAAATCAATAAAGTAAAATAGCCCCGGCATTAAACCGTGGGCTATTTTACTTTAAGTGAAGAAATCAGTTGAGCGTTAACTGAACATTAAGGTTAAGCTCTACTTCGTCAGATACCACAATACTTCCCGCTTCTGTTACGGCGCTCCATGTGAGCCTCAACTCTTTCCGGTTCAGCTTGCCATTGATTTCAAATCTCGCTTTTGTATTTCCGTATGGATCCCGAACGGTTCCGCCGTATTCCATGTCCAGCTCTACGGTTTTTGTATTGCCGCGGATCGTTAGATCACCTGTAAGCTTATACACACCAATATCCACTTTCTTAAATGCAGTTGTTGTAAACGTTAGTTTCGGATGCTCGGCTGCATTAAAGAAATCAGCCGACTTCAGGTGCTTATCCCGGTCGTCATTTCCGGTGTCAATGCTGTCGATGAGAGCTTCAAACGTAATAGTTGCGTTTTCAAACTCGTCGTTATCCGTTTCGATGGATGCATCAAACTCTTTGAATTTGCCGGTTACTGTTGAAATCACAAGGTGCTTAACTTTAAAGGTGATTTCAGAGTGGGATTTATCGATTGTCCATTTGGTGAGTGTTTCAGTAGTCATATCTGAGATGTTATGATTGATGTTTAATTATTTAATGTTGAACTAATTACGCAGTTTTAAACTATCTGTCAATAGGGGAGTTAATTATTTTTTGTTCTACCAGAAAGTTTGTGGGTAAACAAAAATATTCGATATACGGCTTCTCATACAGTCTCATAAAGACAGTTGGATAAATCAGTACGCAAAACCAATTATTTGTGTTATTCGATAGGACAAAGTGTATTGCTTTTACAGATTCTTCATAAACCGGAAAATCACCGCTTTATTCAGAATGACAATTATTCGGCAAGAATGGAGGGCGGCGTGAAGACAAGGCGATATTGAAAAAACGACTATTGTATCCACGCCGCCCGTTTGTTATCCCATGAGTGTGTCATCCTGATCGAGCCAAAGTAGTTGATGGCGCAGAGAAGGATCTGCAAAAGCAAAGGTATATTATTTGATTTTTTTTTAAATCTTCAGAGAGATTGTTCACTGATTTTACTTCCAACACACAATCTTTCTGGTAGGACCCTTTTTTTTATGACACTCGGTGGGTTAAAAAATTTCAGAAGAAACGTTAAGTATTTTGAAGTGAGGCGACCGGAGAAAAATTGTTTAGTCATACTACGACCTTTCGCTGTCGGTCTTCATCAAACCCGCAGAAAGCGCTTTTGCATTTTTGTGAGTAAAATCCCTTCATTTACTGGTAAAAAACCGTATTTTTAAGGTTTTGATAATTCATAATAGAGTCGTTTAATGACCTATATTGCTTTTGCACTGAAAGAGAGAAAACTGCTTTCATTTGCAGTCTCATTTACATTTTTTTCAAGCTTTGGACAAACGTTCCTTATCGCGCTTTTTGTCCCTTTTTTTCTATCAGCGTTTGACCTGACGAACGCATCCTTCGGAACACTTTATTCGGTTGCTACGCTGACAAGTGCTGTCTCCCTGCCGTACCTTGGCCAGTGGATCGATCGAATTGCACTCCGCCGGTACAGCATGCTTGTTGCGCTTGGGTTGTTCACATCAGCTGTTCTCATGACGATCTCCTGGCATATATCAATCCTGTTTATATCGCTGGTGTTACTGCGGCTCACGGGACAGGGGCTAAGCAGTCATACCGCACAAACAACAATGGCGCGATTTTTCGATCATCAGCGGGGGAAAGCACTGAGTATATCAAATCTTGGATTTCCGCTGGGCGAGGCGATTTTTCCGGTAGCTATTGCGGGGCTGCTGGCACTATTTCACTGGCGGGTTACGTGGGGGATTATCTCGGCGCTGATACTTCTCGTGCTCATTCCCGCCATTTGGGTTTTAGTTCGTGAAAGTGAAACCGTGGCTGAAAAAGAGGATGAACGAAAACGGGATGTATCAACAAAAGAGAGCTATAAAATTATATTTAAACACCCAAAACTACTCTTTGTTTTACCATCAATTCTGCTTCCTCCATTTTGGGCAACCGGTCTATTTCTGTACCAGGTTTCATACGCCGATCAGCTGGGGTGGACGGCTGCAATCATCGCCTCATCATTTATAATGTTTGCGGCAACCCGAATACTCATGGGACTTTTTACAGGCCCTTTGGTTGATAAATATTCGGCGCATACTGTTTTCCCATTCTTTTTGATTCCAATGATACTCGGTTTTTTTATCGGCGGTCAGTTTTCGTCACCCTGGGCAGCGTTTGTGTATATGGGCCTGTTTGGTGCAACGTTTGGTATGGCGGGAACGGTGAAGTCAGCTCTTTGGACAGAAATGTTCGGATTGGGAATGATTGGTACTGTTCGCAGCCTATTCTCGTCAATTATGGTTGTAAGTACAGCTGCGAGCCCGTTTATTATGGGGCTCTGGCTTGACAGCGGCGTCACAATGCCATCAATCTTTCTCATTGCATTGGTAACGACTATCATCGGCGGGCTGTTTTCACTTCGTCTGCTGTTTGATGGGCAGCTGGAAGCCTGATTCTGTGTTAACAATAGCGGCAGGTTTTTAAACCCAACCTGATCTGAATCAGTGGGTTGCATTTATCAGGAATTTCACTTTCTTTGGATTTTGCAACTGAAGGAGTTCAAATGACATTTGAGATCGCTTTCGTACTTATTCTATTGGTCATCGCTACATACCTGTTCGTAACAGATCATATAACGTACGATGTAACTGCAGTTGTGATTATGGTCAGCCTGCTGGTCAGCGGTATACTAAGCCCGCAAGAAGGCCTTTCGGGATTTAGCAATCCGGCGACTATTACAGTAGCTGCCATGTTTATTTTAAGTGATGGAATCCGGCGCACCGGTATATTAAAAACCGCCGGCGATTTCTTCTCTGAACGTATGCTGGTTAACTTTAACCCCTGGCTGCTGTGCCTTCTGGTATTCATTGGAGTCGTCTCGGCTTTCATCAATAACACCGCCGCAGTGGCTATTTTCATTCCGGTAATGATGAGCATCTCCACCCGCATTGATGTTAGCCCGTCTAAGCTGCTGATGCCTCTCTCATTTGCCGGTATGTTTGGGGGAGTGTGCACGCTCATTGGTACGTCAACGAATATTTTAGTGAGTTCTATTGCTGTGGAGCGAGGCTTGGATGCCATTGGAATGTTTGAATTTACAGGCATGGGGCTGATTTTTCTCGTCTCCGGACTGCTGTTCATGTTTACTATTGGAATAAAAATGATACCTGAACGGAGAGAGCAAGGCAACCTCACCAAAGATTTTGAGTTGCAAGACTTTCTCACCGACATCATTATCAATTCAAAGTCTGACTTGTTAGGCAGAATTTTTGACAAAAAAGAGCTTACAGAAGAACTTGATCTTGATGTTATACGGATATTCAGGGAAGATATGGATTCATCAGCCCAGCGGAATAAAGTTAAGTTACGGTCCGGAGATACTATTCGGATCAGGGGAAACAAAGAGGAGATAAAAAAACTTGTGGCACGGGAAGATATTAGCCTCAAGCCACCGAGAGAGTGGGCTGATATAGACCTGCAACAAGGCCAGGATGCATTGGTTGAGGTGGTAGTTGCCCCCGAAGGCGGTCTGGATGGATCGAATTTAAGAAAGTACAACTTTTACCAAAAATTAGGTGCCGTACCCCTTGCAATACGTCATAAAGAGAGATTAAAGCATAATGATCTTACAGAACAGGAGCTTTCAAGCGGAGATTCACTGCTGCTGATCATGGATAGCGAACGACTGAATGAAATAGAATCTGATCCGTCCGTCATTATGGTTACCGATCCGGATATCATGACGCAGCGAAGCAACAAAACACCGCTTGCTATTTCAATAGTTGCCGGTGTGGTACTTACGGCAGCTCTTGGAATTACCTCAATTGTGGTTAGTGCTGTAACAGGTGTTGTGCTGATGATTTTGACCGGCTGTCTTAAAACGAGCGAAGCATACGATGCCGTGAACTGGAAAGTTGTGGTACTTCTTGCAGGTGTGCTGCCGCTTGGCACGGCTATGGATAAAACTGGAACGGCAGAATTACTCGCTAACATGATGATTTCAGGCCTTGCAGATTTTGGTCCGACCGCGCTGATGTCGGGATTCTTCTTGATTACACTTCTTATTACAGCCGTGATGTCGAACAACGCTTCAGCAGCGCTTCTGGCCCCAATTGCCATCCAGTCGGCATCCACAATGGGCGTAGAACCTGAGCCATTCCTGTATGCGGTCACATTTGCGGCATCGCTGAGTCTGATCACCCCATTTGGCTACCAGACCAACACGATGATTTATGGTCCGGGACAATATAAAGTTGTTGATTTTTTTAAGATTGGAATCTTACTTAATCTCATATTCTGGATTCTTGCAACTATCTTTATTCCCATTATATGGTCTTTCTGATGGACCTTTTAATTATATACCGGCCACGGCACGATTTTATCAAGTTTCGCGTTGAATACACCAAGATCAAAAAAAGATATCAGTACTATGAAATGGATGCTAACTTTAATATTTATAGGATTATCAATGACAGTCCAAAACTATGGTGATGAAACAGGTAACGACATGGAAGTAGCTACATTGGGAGCAGGGTGCTTTTGGTGTGTAGAAGCTATTTATCAGCGCGTGGAAGGTGTCGTGGACATTGAGTCAGGGTACGCAGGAGGCCATGTAGAGGATCCTACATACGATCAGGTTGTTCGCGGAAATACCGGCCATGCCGAAGTGGCGCGTATAACGTATGATCCTGAAGTTATTGATTTCGAAACTCTGCTCGAAGTATTTTGGCATACACACAATCCTACAACTCTCAATCGGCAGGGTAACGATGTTGGGCCGCAGTACCGGTCAGCTATTTTCTATCACAATGACGAGCAGAAACGAATCGCGGAAAAATCATTGGAAAAAACGGATGAGTCTGATCTTTGGGAAGATCCCATCGTTACGGAAATAACACCGCTTAAAAATTATAGTGTAGCCGAAAATTATCACCAGAACTACTATAACAACAATCCCAATGCGGGATATTGCTCAATTGTAATTGCTCCAAAAATCGCGAAGTTTAAAAAAGATTTTCCCAATTTGCTGCAAGACAGTATTAACTAACCTGAACCTAACCAAAATCAACCACCATGCTTAAAAACAGAATCCTTACCATCATTGCCGCGTGCTCACTGGCCCTGCTGATTTCTCTGCCTGTTGCTGCCCAGGAGCGCTCAAACGACGGCGCAAGAACTAGCCCCAATGCAGCCGTAAGCCAGACAATTGGTACAACCGAAGTTACGCTTACCTACGGCAGGCCAAGCGTGAACAACAGAAATATTTTTGGTGGACTGGTACCATACGATGAAGTCTGGAGAACAGGAGCAAATGAATCAACGGCTATTACCTTTTCTGATGATGTTCTTATCGAAGGAGAACGGGTTGAGGCCGGCACATATTCGCTCTATTCAGAACCAGGAGAAGAAACATGGAGCATCATTATCAATGATAAACTCTCATGGGGAACACAGTACGATATGAGTGAAGATGTACTTCGCGTGGAGGTTGATGCCGAAGAATCTTATTTCGTAGAACAGATGCTGATCTATTTTGAAGATATTTCGGAAGAAAGCGGAGATATGGTCATTCATTGGGCTGATACACGTGTTTCGGTACAAATTGAGCCTGTGAACGAATAACCAGCGCCCAATTACAAGATATGTTTCAAAAAAACTCCCGTGACTAAATTACGGGAGTTTTTTTATAAATTAATCAGCGCGTAAAGTCATTCTCGTCCATTTCCACTTTTCAGCAACAACCACTACCAGGGCTGCAGGCAGTTAAGGCTGGATTCATCTGAACTGCTTTAATTGTATCAACGCTGGGCTTAATTCCATATGTTTCTTTTGCAAGGCAATCGGTCTGTTTAGGAATCAGTTGAAAATGAGTATCACTGAATTCAACTCCATATCTGCCAATCGTGTCTGACTGATACTCTATTTCAACATCAAGATCATCGTCGCCAATCAAAGAACCGACTTTATTAAGGATACCGAGTAATTTCTCAGCAGATAATCGGTGCTGGTAATCCTCTGCAGTCCAGAGCTGCATGCTTACGGCCGACTCTTTCCTTATAGTGCCGCCACAATCAACAAAATGTTTGGTAGACAGACCTGCTTCAGTAATGTGAAAGTGAGCGGGAATGTCAGATCCGGCAGGTGTTTGGAAACGGACGCCATCAACCGTCTGAAGTGCTTTTTTAAATTCTGAAAGTTTCATGTGACTTGGGGTAAGTGGTTTTTGATTTATTCATCGTAATATTACGATTAAATAAACTTTATTCAAATAGTTTGATGAATTTTTTATGGTTTATAAATACCTGCCTTTTGCCTGATTTTGTTTGCTGAGTTTAAAGAAATGAATAGTAAACAGAATGATCGGTGATCCGGGAAAATCAAAGATACAAAGCTTTTCACA
Source organism: Rhodohalobacter sp. 8-1 (assembly GCF_038150125.1). NCBI lineage: Bacteria > Pseudomonadati > Balneolota > Balneolia > Balneolales > Balneolaceae > Rhodohalobacter > Rhodohalobacter sp. 8-1. Next base: position 25,215 of record NZ_JBBVMF010000026.1, read on the forward strand.
AGCCATATTGGGTTAGGGTGATTCTAAATAAAAAAGGTTCTACCAGAAAGTTTGTGGGTCCATGTTATAATCCTATGCATGGTCTGATTAAGCCAGGTGGTTCATAAGGAGATTATTCCAGCCATTTTATAGCACAAAACCTGTTGCTTTTTCAGATTCTTTGCCCAAGGCATCCCTCTCGGGGCACAATACGGAAAACCTCCGTTTTATTCCCGAGGGGCAGGCAGAATGACAATGATTCGGCTGGCGTGTCGGGCGGCGTGAAGACAAAGCGATATTGAAAACGACGAATGCACCCACGCGCCCACTTGCTAACAAATGAGCGCATCATCCTGATCGAGCCATTGTCGTTGATGGCGAAGAGAAGGATCTTCAAAAGCAATGGCCTATAATTTTAGAAAATTTTGAACATGTTCTGAGCGATTATTCACATATTTTGCCATCAACCCAAAAACTTTCCGGTAGAAACATAAAAAAGAAAGCCACAACTTGGATGTTGCAGCTTTCTTCTGTTGCGCGTCAAGTAAAAATGTTACTTAGCGGATGGGCTGTTGGCTGACAGGGTTACCGTCATAACCGTATGAGGAGACCCGGCTTCCTCCATCGCCTGAAGAACACTCTGCAGGCCCTTGAAGATATTTTGAGCCGGTCCATCGAGCATGGTTTCGTAGTGGGTAAGCTCCACATCAACACCATGACCTTTCATGGCCTCAATCTGTTCATAAATCGGATCCATGTAATTTCCCCCGCCCATCGGGTAAAGGGCAAATTTGGCGGACAGATCCTGTTCGACAGATTTAATCAAATCTTGATTCATGAGAACATCATCCGAATCCATATACGCATGGCCTTCGGTATCGCCCGGGCAGCCAACCGAAAACGTGGCGCTGTACACCACATGCTCGCCGGTTTTAGCAATCTCCAGAAACGCAGCCTGAGTGACATCAAATATATGCGGAATACGGCCTCTTACGATTGTGCTCACACGATCCGTTTTCATCCATACTTTAGACGAATCTACTTTTTTGATGGCCGTCAAAATAAGATCGGCAAAGTTATCACACATAGGATAGAGTGAAAAACTGACGCCAGCTATTCGCGGTTGATCCTGGTTTTCTTCAGACATAGTTGAGTTTTTTAGTTAAATGTTCTAATCGGCTTAAAATCTGAATTCAATTTCAGCAAATACGTGACGTGGCGGCTGAACGATGTAGCCCGGTGTGTCGATTGCGCCATCGAAATTGGTATCAAGCGGTGCGCCGTTTGTGAAATAAAGTTCGTCAGTAATGTTATTGATTTTAACTGAAGCGGTGATGTTGTTTCTAAGCCGCGCATCGACACCCAGATCTGTTTTAAAAAATGATGGTAAGATCATATCACTCTGGTTGGTCAGTTCGAGGTACGCTTCGCCCATAAAACGTCCTGAAAGCGTTACATCGAGCCATGCCTGCGGCGAGTAGGTAAGTGAACCATTGATCAGCCAGTCCGGGCTCAGGATCGATTCAACATCCTCATAAACCTGGTCAGACCCGCTTGGTGAAAATGAGGCAATGTTTGTCTGCATCCACGTGGCGTTTCCGGAAAGCGTGAATTGTCGGTGCAGAATCCATCGTATCTGTGCCTCCAGGCCATAACGTGAACTTTCATCGATATTTTCACGAAGCTGAATAAATCCTTCCGGAATGTAGTCGCCTGTTGGAGAGATTTCGTTGCTGAACTTCATAAAAAATCCATTCAGTTTACCTGCGAACCGGGTAGAGCGAAAGCGAAATCCGCCCTCGTAATCATTCACATATTCAGGCTTAACTGAGTTGGGATCACTTACCACATCAAGGTTCGAGGCATTGATATTTGTGGCGCCCAGAATATCCTGCCGGGTGGGTTCACGTCCGCTTCGTCCGAATGACGTGTATACGTTAAAATGATCATTAATGAAATAAGTAACCCCGATTTTTGGGCTTAGAAAGGTGTATTGGCGCGTAGGAACATCAACCTGCGAAGCAGAGACGTTTTGATCTGCCAGGTATGAGAGGTCCGGGTTCAGATCAAGCCAGACGGCACGCAGCTGTAAATCGCCATAGAGCTCAAGGTCTCCAAATCTTCGCGAGGCTTTCACGAAGGTGCTGATCTCATCCTTCTTAGATTCATCACTGTAAAAAGTAGTTTCACTCTGGGGTTCAAACGATTCTTCATTGACGCGATCGAATCGGTAGGCGTGCAAACCGCCAGACAGATTAATCCGGTCTCCTTCGGCAAACTGAAGGGTAGACTGCAGACCATAGTGATCGTTAAACAAGCTGAAAATTTGCTGAATGAACTCGCCATCTTGTCCTGCATAACCAACGGGAAAATCACCGCCGGCACCACCGTAGTATAGAGATGAGGTTAGTGTGAGCTGATCAGTAAAACCCCTGCCATACTGAAATTGCAGAAACTGCTGTCCGAAATTATCGATGTCGTGAACCGACAGATTGTTTGTGGTGGGGTCTTCCCTAATTTGATCAATTGGGATGTGCGTGTAGGCAAGCTCATTCTTTGTGAAGCCGGTGAAAGCTGTCACTTTGAAGATATTGCGGCTCCCAAAATATCCGCCCGACATAAAAAACGAACGTGAGTCGGTACCACTGTTATCTCGATATCCGTCTGATTCTGTTTTGCTAAAGCGGCTGTAGAGTCCGTAATTGTCAATCGAGCCCGTGTTCAGCTCAGCACTTGCGCGGTAGGAGTTAAAAGCGCCGCCAGAGAGTTTCAAGCCGGCGGATGGGGCATCCATTACAATATTACGGGACTCAAAATTAATAGACCCGGCGTACGATGCCGTTCCATGAGTGGTTGTACCCACACCACGCTGCACTTGTACCGACTGGATGCTGTTTCCGAAATCGTTGAAATTAGAAAAGAACACACCCTGGTCAATCATGTCGTTTAGCGGAATGCCGTTTAAGGTCATGTTGATGCGGGTTTGATCCATCCCGCGCAGACGCATGTAGCCGTAATTGGCAAAACGGGTTCCGGCGTCTGAGTGCGTTAGTATAGATGGCGTGAGCCGTTCCAGCGTGTAGATAGGATCCTGGCCGATATTATCCTGCTCAATTTCGGCTCGGGGAATGGTGGTTTGCGAAACAGGCGCCTGCGCATCTACCCGCACGTCATCCACAAAAATAGTGCTGCCGCGGAATGATGAGGGTGTTAGTGATATGGTAATAGGCTGATTCGTCCGGCCCCGTTCCAGGCTGACCTCTTTTGCGAAATAACCCACGTAGCTTACGATGAGTACAGGACTATCCTGATTCTGTTGCAGTTCAAGGCGAAACGATCCGTTTTGGTCGGTAACCGCTCCGTTCTGAGTTCCCTGTTGCAGAATGGTGGCTCCATGCAGCGGTTCGTTTGAAACGGAATCCTGAACAGTTCCCTGTATAGTTTGAGCTGAAAGCAGGTCCGGCCCGAAGAAAACGGCCAGCAGAAATAGAAATGAGTATAATTTTAACGTTTGAAACATGATGCCTCCATCAATTTACGATTCGATTGAAGGAGGGGGCACAACATTTTTGCTGATATCGATTGATATCATGCAGATGCTGCAGATCTCGGTTTCCCTACGCCGGTATAACCCGGTTCAGGTTCACAGGGTATGATCTCAGTCCCATTACTGCGGGACACCCCCAACCTTTGGTTGATTGATTAAAAGGTACGGCTGTTTGATGTGGGCTTCAAGAAAGGATTGCGGGTAAACAGTTTTTTCTTGAATGACAGAAACAGTTGCCTTTATGCAAGGCAGTGGCATTTAAATAAACATGTTGAAATTGCGTTATTCAAATGTGCAAACTATATTGATTATAGAACGAATCAGTCTATCATGCTGAAAAAAATTAAATCTTATCTGATATTTTTTAATAACAAGCCTTCGTATCATGTGGAAGGATCTGTCTATGGTGGACTCCGTATAGATATAGACAAATACTATTCTATCGAGGAGAACCAAAAAGAACTCGAAGAGATAAATAACACTTTTGGTAAAGTGTTTAGTAACAAAAAAACTGAACAAGAAGAAGAGCTTACTTCGATCACCTAAAATTGAATGCCCGCTCTGAACACAATTCTTATTCCGGTATTAGGTGGTTTTATATTTGTAAAATACAGCTATCTGACGCGATTTAGGGCAGTAAGGGATAATGGGTATGTGATTCTTTTTAAGTCTGCTGTGGTGGGACTGTCCTTTTATGGTTTTTCGTTTTTGCTATGGAGAGCTGCTATACTTGATGAATATGCCAATCCAAAAATACCTGAGTGGATAGAATTTCTTCATGATTTTCTAGCACATCCAGAACTATTGCCCGCTTTGCTTTCTCTTGTATTTATCGGGACTGCGCTAACCACGTTTAATTATATTCTCGATAAAGATGAAATGAAAAAAAGGATTATCAGACAGGATGATGATGCATTCGAAATGACACTTTTAAAGTCATTTGAAAGAAACAGTGAAGTTCTGATTACACTTGATAGCAGAAAGGTGTATATGGGGAAAGTAACCGATACGTATTTTTGTGTTAATGATGAAATTCAATCGATAATGTTAAATCCATTATCTAGTGGATATAGGGATTCAATAAATTTTAAAATAGAATTTACAACCTATTATGGCGAGATATATAAACAGATTATTGACAAACCCGAAGAATTTGATGTAAAGGTATCTGATTTTTCTGTGGCAATCCGATATGATAAAATTGTTTCCGTTAGTCCGTTTGATCCAAAGACGTATACAAAATTCAGAGAGTTAGGCACTAAATAAATACTGCTTATTCCATGGTACAAATGCTCAAGCAAGTTTGCACTGATCATTATAAAATTTCAGGCTTACTACCTAAACGAGTTGTAATGACAGCATCAAACAAAGTCCGCTAAATGATAAATTCATGCTGTCAAAGTTCAGGAATCACTGTATTTTAGCATTGAATTTGAAATACGCCCCAACGCTATGAAAAATTATTCATCTCAAGTCTGTCAAGCCATTGGTTTCGCTTTGTTTGTCCTGCTGTTTATCTCTTGTGCCCAGCCCGGAACAGAAGACTCAGCGGAGATTACGGTTGAGGACCATATCGAAAAATTGACAGATCCTGCTTACGAAGGGCGTCTTGCCGGTACGGCCGGTGAAGCGGCAGTGGCAAATTATATCGCGGATCAGTTTTTAGTTGCGGGATTGATGCCTGCCGGTGATGAAGGTACGTACATCCAGCAGTTTCCCCTCGAAGGGCCAATGCCGCAAGCCATGGATATTGAAAATTATATCTCCAGAAATGTTGTGGGATTTATTGAGGGAGACGGCAGAAGCGGACAATATATTATTATCGCTGCGCATTACGACTCGCAGGGGACCGGCGGGATTATCTCTATGAATGAAAGTGATGAACCGGTAATCCATCCGGGTGCAGATGATAATGCTTCAGGAGCAGCAGGACTGTTGGAGCTCGCTGACTATTTTGCGGATAACCCCATCCAAAAAAATATGCTCTTTATTGCATTTTCCGGTGAAGAGCTTGGTTTGCTTGGTTCGCGCTATTTTGTAGATCAGATGGAGATTTCGCCAGACAGCATCGCAGCTATGATAAATCTTGATATGATTGGTCGAATGACAGACAACGAACTTACAATTTTTGGGACAGGAACCTCAAACAGGTGGGACGAAATTCTCGGAACTGTTAAGACTGATTCGCTGACTATCACTCGGGCAGCATCAGGAGCAGGCGCAAGCGATCACACTTCATTTTACGAAGCCGAGATTCCGGTTCTCCACTATTTTACCGGAACTCATGAAAACTATCACCGCCCGTCGGATACCGCAGATAAGCTTAACATAAGTGGAATACATAAAGTTACTGAACATGTTATTGCGGTTGTTGAAGAACTGGATAGCTACGATGCCTCAGAAATCGAATTCAGAGAATCAACTAACCCTCACTCTACTACATTCGATATGGATGGCCCCACGCTTGGCGTTCTGCCCGACTATTCATATTCCGGTGACGGATTCAGGGTTGAGAGCGTACGCAGCGGGGATCCTGCAGACCGGGGAGGCATGCAGGATGGCGATGTGATTGTTCAAATGGGGGATGCCGAGATCTCGGATATTTATGGCTATATGGAGAAACTTTCAGACATCGAGGAAGGTGACCGTATTACCGTTGTAGTGAGGCGCGAAGGTGAAGAGGTTCCACTTGAAATTCAGTTTTGAAACCATCAAATAGTTACCTGATTATCTATGAGAAAGATGCTTATATCAAATAAAACGGCCTGCATTTTAGTATTGACTCTTCTTACTGCATCTGCCTGCTCCAGCGGCTATGAGCTGCCGGAAATGCCGGATGGTGTTCAAACAGTTTCTCTGCTGGGAGATACTCTTTACACGCCTGAGCTCGATCCGCAACTATCAGAGGAGTATGGAGACAGTGTGCAAACGGCTCTTCAGGAGTACAGGCGTGATCCCGAAAATGCTGAAAGCCTGATATGGCTCGGCCGGCGTGCCGCTTATCTTGGTGAGTACAGGGAAGCCATTGAAACGTTTACAGAAGGAATTTTTAAACATCCGGATGACCCGAGAATGTACCGTCACCGCGGCCATCGCTACTTAACGCTGCGAATGTTTGATCGGGCTATTGCTGATTTTGAGTCAGCCGCAGAGCTCATGCGAAATATGGAAGACCGGGTTGAACCTGACGGGCTTCCAAACGATCAGAATCAGCCAACAAGTACACTAAAATCAAATGTATGGTATCATAAGGGATTAGCTCATTATGTTCAGGCAGAGTATCCCGCGGCTATTGATGCGTATGAGAATGCCCTGGAGCTGGATCTGACCCAGGATATGCGAATCGCAACTCTGTACTGGTACTACATGGCGCTCCGACGAGACGGTCAGGTAGAAAAAGCAGGCAGGGCAATTTCGGAAATATCTGAAGACATTGAGGTTATTGAAAACGAAGCCTATCTGAATCTTTTGCTGGTGTTTAACGGGGTGTTCCGGGCTGAACGGCTGATGGAAACCACTGAAGATGCGCTGCAGAATGCTACGCTTGGTTACGGCATTGGAAACTGGCACTACATGAATGGCAGGGAAGAGCGGGCGATAGATATCTGGGAGCAGGTGTATGACGAGGGCAACTGGCCCGCGTTTGGTTATATCGCGGCTGAGGCGGAACTGGCAAGGATGCGGGACTGAGATGTTATTCTTATGTGGGTTCAATGAATGTACAAGTTGAATAGCACCAGATAAGTAATAGTTTTAAAAAATCAGTGGATAAGGTTTTAACCTCTCCTCCGCGGAGGAGACAGCGCATTAGCGTCCAGCGAGTGCGCAGAGGTGGGTCCGTTAAGGCTGGGTGATTGATTCTTGAACCAGAGTTGTTTCACTAACTTGTCCTTCAATGAAGGCTTCAAAATCCTATCTCTTCCGCCTGAGAGTTCGGCATCTACTTCCGGCTCTCATAAACCACAAATTTCTTATTCTGTGTAAGAACTTGAACAGACCTGAAAAACTTTTTTAAAAAAGGTTTGTAGCCCAGGTGCTGATTGGCAACGCAGACAAACCTGCTGCCGGGTGTTAAAACGCCGGCTACCTCACGAAACAGATCCACAGATATCTCAATATTCGTTTCGTGCCCAAAATGAAATGGCGGATTTGAGATAGCCAGATCTATACTTTGATCTTCCATCTCATCCAGCGTATCGGTCCAGTGAAATGTGGAAATATTCTTATCCACATTTAATTTGGACGATTCAATAGCAAGAATGGAATCGTCCATTAAATGAAACTGCCTTTCTTTATTGGGATCCTGAAGTTGCAAAGCCTTTGAAATCACGCCGTTACCGGACCCCACATCAAGTACCGCCTTCTCGGTTTCGCTGAGGCTGAAATTGTCAAGTAAAAACCGGGTTGCGTAATCTACCTGACCGTATGAAAATACGCCCGGATACTGGCTTAGAGTCTCGGTGTGTTTCCCATTGAATAAATGAGAAAACGTTTCAATGAATGAGACGTCAGGCAGCGGTTTCTTCTTACTTAGTACCAGAATACGTGACTTTTTCTGTGCCAGACTCTGGTCAACCTCTTCAAAATAATCTCCGGCTATCTCCAGCAGGGCAGGGGTGAAATATTTGGTCATGAACGCGCAGATAGCTATGCCATCATCTGACAAGGATTCTGATAGTTTATGCAGAAAAAATCGGAACAGGTCGACTGATTTTGGAATTTGCATCAGTCCGATATCGACGGACTTAGGAAGACTACTGAACGGTGTATAGAATTGCTCTGCTTCGACCGTGATAATGTTCAGGCGGGAATTCATCAGGATTGACTTCTCCTGGCTCTTCCGGTGGATCACGGCATGAGGCTTTAATTCGGCTAAATGGCAGCTCAGATAGCCGAAGCGGTCATTATAAATGGCAATCGATTTGCCGGCAACATCCATCCCGTCAAGTTGCTCCAGTATGTACTCGTCACCCGCATTCCAGGCCCGCAGTGATTTATTGGACGTTTCCGGGTACCGGTGAATAGTTAAATTTGTAGACATGTAATTCAGACCCCAGTCATTATAATGAATGTTAAGTTTTTAGTGTTGAGTTATTAGTTGACAAAAAAACTAAACACTAAAAACTCAGCACTTAAAACTAACTACGCCTGAGCCACCTCATCCATCCGAACACCGACCAGGCGGCTTATACCGGTATCGGGCATCGTAACGCCGTACATCATTTCCGCTTTCGACATCGTTTTCTTGTTGTGAGTGATGATAATGAATTGTGTCTCTTCGCTGAATGAGCGGATCATCGACGCAAAGCGCTCAATGTTAGCATCATCAAGCGGGGCATCAACTTCATCAAGCACACAAAAAGGTGATGGTTTTACAAGGTAGATTGCAAAAAGCAGCGCGATTGCAGTCAGGGTTTTTTCACCACCGGACAGCTGGCTGATACTCGACGGCCGCTTCCCGCGTGGGTTTGCCCTGATCTCAATTTTGGCCTCCAGCGGATCGTCAACATCCTGCTCGATCAGCAGATCGCAATAGTCATCTTCCTCAAAGAGAGTGTGAAACACAGAGTGAAAGTTTGTTCTAATCTTCTCGAACGTTGTGTTGAAACGCTCGGTTGCAGTTTCATTAATCTCATCAATCGTCTGACGCATCTCCTTTTCGGCATCGGTAAGATCTGCAATCTGTTCCTCGTAAAAATCGAGCCGTTCTTTCTCCTCTTCGTACTCTTCGATAGCGAGCGGGTTCACATCGCCGATTTTATTTAGTTTTTGCTTCAGCCAGCTTACACGATTTTTAGCCTCATCGGCCGTCATTTCCTCCGGCAATTTCTGCTTGAGCTGATCCATGAGAATACCATAGGTTTCCCAGATATAATCTGATAACGACTGTGCCTGCATTTCGAACTTCTCTTTTGCCATTGTGAGATGGTGCACAAGTTCGGTATTGACTTCTTTTTTGCGCCGAAGCTCTTTCAGAGAATCATCAATCTCTTTGATGTTACCGCGTTCTTTAGCTGTCGCTTCTTCCGCTTCTGACAGCTTTTCGTCGGCGGCTACCTTCATCTCCCGGGTATTTTTCAGCTGTTTCTCTGTTTGTTCAATTGATTCGGTATAGGTTTCAATTTTCTCAGCACTTTCGGCCATCATCTTTTTCCGGGACCCCAGCCGATTCTGAACGGATTCAATTCCGCGTTCGGCACGCTCAATTTCTTTTTCGAGATTTTCAGCTTTGTTCTTTACGTCTTGATGCTTAAGCTGGGCGTCATTATAGCGGTTTTGTGCAATAGCCCTCTCATCTTCAAGTGATTCCAGTTTTTCCTTTTTCTTATTCTGAAGATCGGTCAGTTCAATGATCTTCTCCTGCAGCTCTTTCTGCCTTGGCTGAAGCGTATCGAGTTTTTCTTCTGCTTGCTCTCTATTTTCAGAGATATTCTCTTTTCTCTTGGTCAGATCGCCAATATTCTTTTGGTAGACCTGTATGCCCGACTGGTATCGGCTGATCTCCTGCTCCAGCTTCCGAATCTCTTTCTGCTTCTCTTTGATGAGTTGGCGTACGGTTTCCGGGTTCAGTTTGCTGAGTTTCTCTTCAACCTCAGCAAGCTCTGCTTTTGCTTTTTCGAAATCCTGAGTGTAGCCCGAAAGTTTCGACTGAAGTTTCTCAAGCTTATCCTTAATTCCAAGCCGGATGCCGGCTTGTTTATTTTTACTTCCGCTTTTATAAAATTTATCGCGTGTAATAAGATCGCCATCATACGAAACGGCACTTGTGATTCCATCTGGCAGGGGAGTGGCTTTCTTGAGGGATTCTGTAAGCATCACCGATCCTGTTAGCAGCTGTGTTATGGTATCAAATTGTTTTTCTGTATTGATGTGGGCATAGATCGATTCATCAGCCACATCATATGAGCCGCTAAGTTCGGCAAGCGGGATAAAGGTGGCGCGGCCCTTTTTATTCTCCTTCAGCAAGGCAGAAGCGCGAACTGCATCGTCCATGGAATCAACGACCAGGTAATGAATTGAGTCGCCCAGGGCAGCCTCAAGTGCGGCTGCTTTATCTTCGCCCGTCTGGAAAATATCTCCGACAGATCGAAGCGTATTGAATGAATCGGAATGATGCTCTGTGAGCCAGGCGACCGATCCCGGCAGTCCTTCGTTCGATTCGGCCAGGCTCTCCATCAGCGAGATCTCAGAACGGGCTGATTCCATCTTACTTTTTGCAGATCGCATCAGTTCGCGCAGTTCTTCCCGTCTTGCCTGGAGTAATTCCCGCTGTTCATTTACCTGGCTGAGTTCTGTTTCCAGCTCTTCCAGTTCACTATTTGTCTTTGCAAGTTTATTTCCGGCAATACCCAGCTCACCTTTAGCATTCTCAATTTCGTCTTCAAGGTCTTCAATATCCCGGTTAATTCGCAGCTGATCATCTTCACTGTTTTCCAGCTTCGATTCCAGTTTGATACGGTCTGACTGTATATCCCGCAATTTCTTATTGACGTTACTCACTGAGATTTCATGCTCATACAGCTCGTGACGAATTTTCGTATAGTGCTGTTGGAGTGCGTTGAACATCTCTTTAGATTCCTGAAGGCTTTTTTCAGACTGATCAAGTGTATCGGAAAAATTATTCAGCTGCTTTTCGTTTGTCTCTTTCAGTTCCCGGAGCTCCTGAAGATCCGTTATGCTCTGTTCAATATCCTTCTCGTGGCCTTCGATGACTCCCTTCTCATTCTTAATCTTCTCACGAACAATTCGAAGATTCGTATCCATCTCTTTGATCGAGTTACCAAGCTGACTTACCCGCCGCTGCGCTTCGCCCTGAAGTCGTTCTTTGTCGATTAGTCGATTTGCAGCTTTTTCTTCTGCCTCTTCAAGCTCCTCCAGTTTAGATGAAATAGTGCGTTTCTCTTTCTCTGCATTCTTGATGCGTTCTTTAAGAGGAGTCAGTTCTTCCTGGATCAACTCATGCTGAGTTCGATTGTAGGCTTTATCAAGCGTAACCAGCTCATCGCGGTATTTCTTTGCTTTCGCCGCTTTTTCAGCCTGAATTTCCAGAGATCGTGTTTTCTTGCGCACTTCCACAAGGATATCCTCAAGCCGCTGCAGATCTTTCATCGTCTGATCCAGTTTTCGGAGCGTGCGCTTGCGCTGGTCTTTGTATCGAGTCACACCGGCTGCTTCCTCAAACAGTCGGCGGCGATCGTTGTTGCGGTCGTTCAAAATCTCTTCCACCATTTTAAGCTCGATCACAGAATAGGCATCGGAACTCATGCCGGTATCCATGAACAGTTCCATGATATCTTTTAGCCGGCAGGGTGTATTGTTAATCAGATATTCACTGTCGCCCGAACGGTAGAGCCGTCGGGTGATGGTGAGCTCACTGTATTCGGTGGGAAGAATTCCTTTATTGTTCACAAAGGTCAGGGACACGTCGGCCAGGCCAAGCGCCTTCTTTTTTGCCGTTCCGTTAAAAATAACGTTGCTCATTGAGCTCGAGCGAAGCAGTGTAGGCCGCTGTTCTCCCAACACCCATCGGAGGGCGTCCACGATATTTGATTTACCGCACCCGTTAGGTCCCACAATGGCAGTAATTCCCTTGTCGAACTTTACGTGTGTTTTATGGGCAAAGCTTTTAAAGCCGTGCAGTTCAAGTTCAGATATATACATAGAGTTGAAAAATCAATAAAACAGAAAATGCCGGAGATAGATTAAGCCGGCATTTTTGAGAATCGTAAACAAATTATGAGAATCGTAAACAAATTAAATGAACCTGGCTGATCCGGCTCGAATTTTGAAAAAAAGAAATCTCCCGTAGTACTATTTATGTGTGAGTCAGTCAATTAAACACAAATAACTACAATCTATTATCTGCTATCTAAAATCTTACTTACACCGTCATTATTTCTTCTTCTTTTTTCTCGAGCAGCTGATCCACTTTTTCGATGTAGGTATCGGTATATTTTTGTATTTCTTCTTCGGCTTCGAAGCGGCTGTCTTCAGGGAGCGATTCGCTCTCCACTGTTCTTTTTATTTCATCATTTGCGTCTCTGCGCGTATTTCGAATGCTGATGCGTGCTTTCTCCCCAACTTCCTTGGCGTGCTTTACCAGTTCTTTCCGTCGCTCTTCAGAAAGGATGGGCAGCGGGATGCGAATGGTACTTCCATCGTTGCTTGGATTAAGACCGAGTCCGGCAGACATGATCGCTTTTTCAATGTCTTCAAGAACAGATTTATCATATGGCTGTACTGTAAGAAGGCGTGGTTCTGGTGCACTCACATTCGCAAGCTGGTTCAGTGGTGTTTGAGAGCCGAAATAATTAACCTTTACGTTATCAAGCAGCGCGGGGCTGGCTTTTCCTGCCCGGATGTGTGAGAATTCCTTTTTTGCGAAAGCAACAGCTTCACTCATGCTCTCTTTTGCGGTATCAATTATGAGTTGCAGATCTTCAGGTATCATATCGCCGATTTTAAATGATTAGATAATAGGTAATAGACAAGCAATAAATTTACGAATTCTCAGGCTCATCCCAAACAACGGTCGTGCCTACAGGTTCTTCTGTACAAACAACTTTCTTGAAATTTTCCGGTACATTCATGTCAAAAACTATGATCGGCGTTTTATTTTCCCTACAAAGGGTAAATGCCGTCAAGTCCATTACATCGAGACGCATATCCAACACTTTATCACCTGATATAGAATCGAATTTTTTTGCATCTGTATTTTTCTCAGGGTCAGAGTCGTAAATGCCATCTACACGAGTACCTTTTAAAATCACGTCTGATTCTATTTCTATGGCACGAAGAGCGGCGGCAGTATCGGTCGTGAAATAAGGATTGCCGGTACCTGCGCCAAAAATAATAACCCTGCCTTTTTCAAGGTGACGGATGGCACGGCGCCGGATGTAGGGTTCTGCAATCTCTTCCATTCGGATAGCGCTCATCAGGCGTGTATGAACCCCTTTGCGTTCAAGTGCATCCTGAAGTGCCATACTATTGATCATCGTTGCAAGCATGCCCATATAGTCGCCCTGGACACGATCCATGCCTTCAGTAGCGCCTTTCACACCGCGAAAGATATTTCCTCCGCCAATCACAATTGAGATTTCGATTCCTTCTTCGTGAACCGATTTAATTTCGTCGGCATACAGGGTTAGTATATCACCATCAATGCCGTGACCTTGCTTGCCGAGAAGAGCCTCGCCGCTTAGCTTTAACAGTATACGCTTATATTGATTTGCCACGTGTTACACAGTTTAGAAAGTTAAGATCAAAAAAAAGGCCGCCAAAATTGGCAGCCTTAAAATAGTGAAGTGAATTAAGATTCACCAAGCTGAAGCCGATGGAACGACCTCACCAGCGGAGCATCATTTTGCTCGAGATACTCTTTTACAGAAATAGCATTGTCTTTTACATATTTCTGCTCCAGTAAGACTCGCTCTTCATAAAACCGGCGAAGCTTTCCTTTCGCTGCTTTCTCAGCAATCTCTTTTGGTTTGCCTTCATTGATGAGCTGATCTTTTGCAATTTCGAGCTCTTTCTCAACAACGCTTGCATCCACATTGTCCCGTACAACGGCCAGCGGATTCATAGCTGCAATCTGCATGGCTACGTTTTTACCAATCTGGTCGTCTTCAACCTGGTCTTCAAATTCTACAAGCACACCCAGTTGATTACCGGGGTGAATGTAGTCTACAAGGCCGCCGTCGGTTTTTACAAATACAACTTTATTGATTTCAATCTTCTCGCCAATCTTTCCAATCATTGATTCCAGGTGTTTTTCGATGGTCATTCCATCAACTTCTTCCTGGAGTAGTTCGGAAACAGTGGCTATCTCATTTTCAAACGCGACGTCAAGAAATTTTTCGGCCTGATTCTGAAAATCTTCGTTACGAGCTACAAAATCAGTCTCGCAATTGATCTCAATCATTACTGCTTTTGTGGCATCATCGCTGATACGAGATAGAACCAATCCCTGGTCTGCTTCTCGATCGGCACGTTTTTCGGAAACTTTCTGGCCTTTTTTACGCAGAAACTCAATGGCTTTATCCATGTCGCCACCACTTTCCTTTAGGGCTTTCTTACAGTCCATCATTCCTGCGCCGGTTTTATCGCGCAGTGATTTTACATCTTTTGCACTAATACTCATGGTTATAAACTTAAATTCTGTTGTAGTTATTTAGATTCTTCTTCGCCTGATTCATCAGACTCAGCTTCTTTTGGTTCAGCACTTTCTGTCTCATCTTTAGTGCTTTCACTTGTTGCCGGTTTTTCAGATTCTTCTTTTGTCTCTTCAGTTTTAGACTCAGAACCTGATTCTGATGTATCATCGCCCTCATCTTTGCGTCGGCGTCGTTTTCGGCGTTTTGTAGGAGTTGCTGCATCTTTCACAGAAACGTCTTTATCCTCGGCTTCGCTCTTAGACTCAGTTCGTGCTTCCTGAGCAGCTTCTTCCATCAGCTCTTCTTCTTTCAGGGCTTCGCGCTCTGCGTTTCCTTCAATGATGGCATCGGCAACCTGTCCGGTAACCAGCTGAATGGTTCGTGCAGAGTCATCATTTGCCGGGATAATATGATCCGGAGTGTCAGGGTCACTATTAGTGTCAATCATTGCTACAATTGGAATGTTCAGCTTAACAGCTTCATTCATCGCAATGTTTTCTTTTGTGGTATCGACCACAAAAATGGCACCGGGAAGTCTTGTCATGTTTGCAATACCACCAAGAGTTGCCTCAAGTTTTTCTTGCTCGCGCTCGAGCATCAGGCCCTCTTTCTTGGTAAGCTCTTCAAACGTACCGTCTGTTTTCATCTGCTCAATCTCTTCCATACGAGAGATGCTTTTGCGGACAGTACTAAAGTTTGTAAGCATACCACCCAACCATCTGTGAGTGATGTAAGGCATTCCACAACGGATCGCTTCTGTTTTTACAATCTCCTGTGCCTGCTTTTTGGTTCCGACAAAGAGAATAGTTTTGCCGGCTCTTGCCAATTTAGTAACCTCGTCGAGGGCTTCCTGCAGGTAATGATGAGATTTCTTAAGGTCGATGATGTGGATGCCGTTTCGGGGCATAAAGATGAATTCTTTCATCTTAGGGTTCCAACGGCGTGTCAGGTGACCAAAATGGGCGCCTGATTTCAATAGTTCTTGTACGGATGCTGCTTTAGGCATTATATATGTGTATTTATTTTTGAGTTAGTCCTCTACACAGGTCATCCCCGATGCGCTAATCCCGGGTTGAATGATTCAGAGCCGGAACACTCGGCGAAGGGTCGCTGCGTATGTGTTTTGCAGGGTTCAGGGTACAAGGTGCAGGTTGCAGGGTACAAGGAATCTTGAACTCCGAGCCATGAACCTTGTAAACGGTGACCAGGGCAGTTTTGGGAAACGGAATGTTTCCACCTGAACCTTGCGCCCTGCACCTTGATTATCTTTTACTAAACTGGAATTTCTTCCGTGCTTTTGGCTGGCCATACTTCTTACGCTCAACCATGCGGTCGTCACGCGTCAGAAGACTCAGCGCTTTGAGCTTGTCGTGAACGTCATCGTGATGATCGTCCAGCGCTCTTGCCAAGGCAAGAGAAATTGCGCCGGCCTGACCTGTCACACCGCCGCCGCGAACCGTTACTTTAAAGTCGTACTGACCTTCAAGCTCAGTAGCGTCGAGTGGCATTTTGGCTACGTTGATACGTGCCTGGGTGCTCAGGTATTCATCAATGGGCTGGCCATTAACAATAAATTTCCCCGTTCCCGGCTTAACATATAAGCGGGCGGTAGAAGTTTTTCGTCGTCCTATATAATTTTCTTTTGGCATATGAACTAAGTTAGTCGATCTCTATTTTTTCGGGTGTTTGAGCGGTCAAATTATGAACCGGTCCGGCAAAAATCCGGATATTCTTCATCAGCTTTCTGCCCAGCTTATTTTTGGGAAGCATTCCTTTAACAGCATACTCCACTAATGATGTAGGATCTTTCTCCATCATCTCAGCCGCGCTAGTGAAAATTTCGCCGCCCGGGTAACCGGTGTGACGGAAATACTGTTTATCGGTCATTTTCTTACCGCTGAGCGCAATTTTTTCTGCGTTGATAACAACAACGTTATCACCCACGTCCATGTGGGGCGTAAACTCGGGCTTATTCTTGCCGCGAAGTATAGATGCAACCCGGCTGCTTAATCGTCCTAAAGGTTGATCTTCAGCGTCAACAAGAACCCATTTTTTCTCAATGGTGCTTGGTGTGGCCGTAAATGTTTTATTACTAATCGTATTCACGAGATTCTCTTTTTGTTTTGCAAAATTGACAAGTCGATCAAAATAAGGGTAATAAATTTTGATTGCAACAGCTCAGACAGAAAACCTTTATGTAGAGACATGGCATTTCTCGAGTCACAAAAGAACACAGATGCAAGCAGGGGGGCGACGATAGGCTGCGGAGTGACGATGCCATTTCGAGAAATGCAATGTCTGTGTGGTGGCAAGATGAGATATGTGAGGAGACATAGCATGTCTGAAGCTACTGAAGGATTATAAAGCCGCATTGTAATAATGAGAGAATAAGAAACACCGGTGCTGTCTCGAGACATGCTATGTCTTTTGGTGGCAGGATTTGGGCAGTAAGAGACATAGCATTTCTAGTGCTTTTGAATGAGGTCGAGGGTGCCAGGAGTAAAGAGACGTAGATGAACGTAGATTCTGTCGCGAGAAATGCCATGTCTGGTGGCAGGATTTGGTTCATGAAGAGAAATAGCATTTCTATTGCTGTTGAATGACACCGTAATTGCCCGTAGTTATGATAAGAAAAGCACTCTGGTACTGACTCGAGAAATGCCATTTCTGTTAGTGCTACCTCGAGAAATGCCATGTCTAATATCTCCTCCGAATTGTCACAGATATTATCCTAAAAAAACTGTATTTTGAGCAATTAAAAGAATATTAGGTCAGGCGCTTATTTTATACGGCAAATGATCGTTGTTCTTCGCCAATGCAGGAATAAAAGCGTTTGTCACTCAGACATTTTTTTGAGTCTGACTGACCCCCACATGCAGGCAGTAGCACGATTTAAATAAACACAAAAAGCAACTGAGGTTTTCAATAATGGCCGATAAGAACTCATTATCAAATACAAAAGTACCGATTCCCGGTGTTGAGGGAAATATCCACGCATACAGTCTTAAAAAGCTGGAAGAGATGGGATATGGATCTGTCAGCAAACTTCCGTTCACGATTAAAGTGCTACTGGAAGCTGTGTTACGTGAATTTGACGGATATACCGTCACAGAGGATGATGTGAAAGTTCTCGCTGAATATAATGCAAAGAATCCACAGGGTGAGATCCCTTTTAAACCCTCGCGCGTGGTGCTTCAGGATTTTACCGGTGTGCCCGCTGTTGTTGACCTTGCTGCACTCCGGTCTGCCATGAAGCGAATGGGCGGAAATCCCACATCCATCAACCCGCAGGTACCGGTCGATCTGGTGATTGACCACTCTGTCCAGGTTGACATGTTTGGGAAAGATGCCGCACTTATGTTTAATGTGGAGCGCGAGATGGAGCGTAATAATGAGCGCTATGAATTTTTGAAATGGGGACAGAAGGCGTTTGATAACTTCCGTGTAGTGCCTCCGGGCCGCGGAATTGTTCACCAGGTAAACCTTGAGTACCTGGCAAAAGGTGTCTTTACTCGAAAAGAGGATGACGGCACAACCGTTGCCTATCCCGATACGCTTGTGGGAACCGACTCTCACACCACGATGATTAACGGACTCGGAATCCTTGGCTGGGGCGTTGGTGGTATAGAAGCGGAAGCCGCGATGCTGGGTCAGCCTATTTATATGCTCGTTCCTGAAGTGGTTGGTGTGAAGCTGACCGGTAAACTTCGTGAGGGTATTACGGCTACTGACCTGACACTGACCGTCACCGAAATGCTGCGTCGACATGGTGTGGTTAGTAAATTTGTGGAATTCTTTGGCCCGGGACTGAGCAACATGAGTCTGCCGGATCGTGCCACGATTGCAAATATGTCGCCTGAATACGGCGCTACAATGGGATTCTTCCCGATCGATAGCGAGGCACTGCGCTATATGCGCCGAACCGGACGGGATGAAGAGCTGGTGAACTTGGTTGAAGCGTATACAAAAGAGCAGGGGCTTTTCAGAACCGACGATACGCCTGATCCGGAATTTTCAGAAACGCTTGAGCTCGATCTCGGTGATGTGGAAACATCGCTTGCCGGTCCCAAACGTCCGCAGGATCGCATCACACTTCCAAATATGAAGAAAACGTTTGAATCTTCGCTCACAAGCGATGATCCTACGATGGGATTCAATCTCACACAGGAGAAACTGGCCAATAAGGGAATTTTCAAAAATGGCCAGACGATTGAGATGAAGCACGGAGATGTGGTGATTGCGGCCATCACAAGCTGCACGAACACATCCAACCCAAGCGTAATGCTGGGGGCGGGTATTATCGCCAAAAAGGCGATAGAAAAAGGAATGAAAGTTCCTCCATACGTGAAAACGTCTCTTGCACCCGGTTCGCGTGTTGTCACTGAATATCTGAACGAAGCCGGCCTTACCGATTATATGGATCAGCTTGGATTTAACCTTGTTGGATATGGATGCACAACCTGTATCGGTAACTCCGGTCCGCTGCCCGAAGCGGTTGAAACAGCCATTAAAGAGGGTGATCTGATTGCAGCCGGCGTACTTTCCGGAAACAGAAACTTTGAAGGCCGTATCCACCCATGGGTGAAAGCGAATTACCTGGCGTCACCACCGCTTGTGGTAGCATACGCGCTTGCAGGTACGGTTGATATAGATCTGGAGCACGAACCTGTTGGAAAAGACAAAGATGGCAACGATGTCTATCTGAAAGATATCTGGCCGACATCTGATGAAATCAAAGAGTTTCTTGATGAAGCGATTCGGCCGGAACTGTTTGACAGGATGTACAGCGACATATTTGAATCTGAAACCTGGGATGAGATTCCAGTTGGCGGCGGCGAGCTATATGAGTGGAAGCCGGAATCAACCTATATTCAGGAGCCTCCTTTCTTCCAGGGAATGGGTGAAACCCCGGAACCAATCAAGCCAATTAAAGGCGCCAAAACACTTGTGAAAGTGGGTGATTCTATCACAACCGACCATATTTCGCCGGCTGGTAATATCAAGCCGGAAAGTCCTGCAGGCGAGTATCTGATTGAAAACGGTGTTGAGGTCAGAGAGTTTAACTCTTACGGATCACGACGCGGAAACGACCGTGTGATGACACGCGGAACGTTTGCGAACGTGCGGTTCAAAAATCAGCTGGCACCGGGTAAGGAAGGCGGATTTACGAAGTACCATCCAACGGGCGAGATCACGACGATCTTTGACGCAGCCGAACGCTACAAAGAGGATAATACGCCTCTTATAGCGCTGGCCGGCAAAGAGTACGGAACCGGATCAAGCCGTGATTGGGCCGCAAAAGGGACCATTCTGCTTGGTGTGAAAGCCGTGATTGCTACGTCGTATGAGCGAATTCACCGATCGAACCTGGTGGGTATGGGCGTTCTTCCGCTGCAGTTTGCAGATGGAGAAAGCCATGAAAGCCTCGGACTCGACGGTTCGGAGGAATTTACCATCCACATCGATGACGATCTGAAGCCGCAGCAGACCGTGAAGGTGGAAGCGAAAAAAGCCGATGGATCTGTCGTGAAATTTGACACAGTCAACCGTATCGACACACCGGTTGAGATTGATTATTTCCGCAACGGCGGTATCCTGCACAAGGTACTTCGCGATTACGTGGAAGAGGATAAGAAACAGCAAGCCTGATCAGATTAATTGGGTTTAGATTATTCAAAAGCCTTCGGAATAGTAATTCCGGGGGCTTTTTTGTTGAAATCCATTTTCTGAAATAGTGAAATGGAGAGAATTTCAAACTTAGAAACTCAGTTTATGACAAATTTACTTTGGGTCGCAGCAGGAGGTGCTGTGGGAGCGGTCCTACGCTACCTTTTATCAATGAAGGTCGCTGCTGAAACAGGCGCAGGATTTCCTTGGAGTACATTAACAGTAAATATGGTTGGCTGTTTGGTGATTGGGATAATGTGGTCCGTCACTGAGCATAAAACCATATCAGACGGATTTCTGCTATTTGTGATGGTTGGATTGATTGGCTCATTTACCACATTTTCTACGTATGGACTTGAAGGTATACAGCTGATTCAGTCAGGTAAGCTGATGGCGGGATTTGGCTATGTGCTGCTTAGTAATTTGATTGGGTTGTTGCTCGTGGCTATTGGTAAGTCTATGCTTGATCGATTTTTTGCTGTGATGGGTGGGTGATATAAAAGATCAACCCTCTTTTATAAAAACTGGTGAGTGCTAAAAGGTGTTGATTGGATTTTGGAGGGCTACCATCGGTAATTATTTAGCGGCACTAAATGGTTTCGAGCCGATGGTTTTAGGTTGTGTTTTCGGTTACCCGGGGCGCTGCCCCGGGCTGTGTTATGTAACCCTTTCAGGGTCTGGCTTTTAAGTTGTTCGGAAAACCTCCAAGGATTTCAAAAACCTTGGAGGTTTTGCCTCAACCGATACTTTTCTGGATACACTCATCAACCGTCTGTGCGGTTTGCAGAATGTCGATATTCTTCTGCCTGATGAAACCAGCTTCTGCAGCGTGATGTATCATATCAAGCAAGGGCGTGTAGAAACCATTCCAGTTCAGGAGCGTGACAGGTTTATCCATGATACCAATCTGGTTCCAGGTGATGATCTCGAATAGCTCTTCCATCGTGCCGAAACCGCCGGGCAAAGCTACAAATGCATCAGAAAGATCAGCCATCGTAAATTTGCGTTCGTGCATGTCGGCAACGGTAATGAGTTCGGTGACGCCGGTATGAGCTACTTCTTTGCTGAAAAGATTTCCTGGGATAACGCCGGTGACCTCACCGCTGTTCTCCATCACGGCGTTTGCCAGCGTTCCCATCACACCAAGAGATGACCCGCCGTACACAAGCCCGATATTCCTGTGGGCGAGTTCACGGCCAAAGCTTTCCGCCATTTTCAGGATGGATGGATCGTTGCCGTCTGATGATCCGCAGTAGACACAAATTTTCATGAGGGAACTTTGGTCATGCGGCTTAATACATCGTCAAGTTTATCAAGGAAAAACTGGACCTGCTCAAGCGTGTTATCTTTTCCAAAGGAGATACGAATACTTGAATTGGCGAGCTTGTCCGGCAGACCGATTCCTTTTAAAACGTGAGACGGCTCAACGGCACCTGACGTACAGGCAGATCCGTTTGAGACACAAATTCCCTCTATATCGAGATTGAGCAGTAACATCTCTCCATCAAGGCCTTTTTCAGTGGTAGCATCTTCCATCGGAAATGAGAGATTGATAATATGCGGCACGCCGTCATCTACAGGACCGTTGATGCGATAACGACCTTTCAGCCTCTCTTCAAGACCGTCAATCAGTTTGCCTCGTAAGTTGGAATAGTGCGTTCTGTGTGCGTCAAGATTGGCGATACAGTAGTTAAGCGCTTCTGCCATTCCCACAATTCCGGCCACATTTGATGTGCCGCCACGGCGCCGGCGCTCCTGCGATCCGCCCTGAAGCCATGGCAGCCAAGGGGTGCCGTTTTTAACATAGAGCACGCCAATTCCTTTAGGACCGTAGATTTTATGACCGCTCATACTCAGCAGATCAACGCCAAGCTCTTTTACGTTGAGCGGCATTTTTCCGACGCTTTGTACCGTATCCGAATGAAACGGTACTTTTCGTTCTTTACAAGTCGCGGCGATTTCCTTGATTGGAAGAATCGTACCGATCTCGTTGTTTACATGCATCAGGCTAACGATGGCCGTCTCATCAGAAATGGCCTCCTTAACCTGTTCGGGCGTGATCATACCGGTAGAATCTGGTTCAAGATATGTTACCTTGCACCCTTTCATCTTCAGGCTTTCTGCCGGATGGATAACCGCATGGTGTTCTATAGGCGAGGTAATGACCTCAGTTTTTCGGGTGGCGTTTACCACGCCTTTGATCGCCGCGTTATCGCTTTCGGTGCCGCCGCTTGTGAAGATGATTTCTGATGGCTCCGCTCCAATAAGCTTGGCAACGAGCTCACGCGCATCTTCAATGGCCACTTTAGTTGCACGCCCGAACTGGTGTGCGGAGTCGGCGTTTCCAAACTGTTGCTTGTAATAGGGCAGAATTTCCTCCAATACTCCATCATCAACGGGAGTGGTGGAAGCATGATCAAAATAAACTGAGTCCATAAAGTCTCTTTAAAGATTAGGTCCGTAAAATATTGAAATTAGCTCTTAAAAACAGGTGCTAAAAATTGATTTGATGAGTACGGCCAAAAATCAACTGACCGATATCTGAGAAAAATTTCAAATCGGGAGTTCCTTATCTTATTTTTATTAATGATTTTAATCTTGAATAATAATGGAGACTCATGGCTAAGCTGACTATAAAAGATCTAGAATTGAAAGGTAAAACCGTGCTGATGCGGGTAGATTTTAATGTTCCGATCAAAGAGGGTAAGATCGGAGACGATAATAGGATTGTGCAAGGAGAAGTTACCCCATTATTCTAAATTAAACCCACTCAAGTACATATAAAACAATAAGTTATTA
>NZ_JBBVMF010000027.1:0-47882 GCF_038150125.1 Rhodohalobacter sp. 8-1
TCGAAGGGGGACACTCCAGAATAAACTCATTATTGGACCTAAAGTTATAGGTTCTAAGTTGATACCTCGTGGGCTCTGCCCCGAGGTAGTTTATTTCTTCTCTCAATCGTACTGAGTTTACAAAAGTATTTCAGCCCCTTCTCCCATTGAAATTTTTGATTTAAAACCGTCAAGACGCTCAATCGTTTCTGCATCGTCCAGGTATACCGTTCGCTGTTCTTCGTGCGAGAGATAAGCAGCCTGCACGAGGCTGGAAATTTCAAGCCCGTAATCCCAGGTCAACGTACCGTTTTTATTGTTGAGGAAGGCCTGAACGGCATCCCTCATCTCTCCGGCATACCCATACAAATCTGCCTCATTAGGCTGAATAGCAAGCAATCCTTTGGTTGACGTCGATTTTTCCAAGGCGGCTTCGGAGTCGGCAACTGCTTCCGCAGCTTCATCACCGATGAATATTTCAGAAGGGGAAATCAGCGTATTTACTTCCATGGCATACCCCGGGCCAAGGCCATCCATTGAGAGGCGAAGCCCCTGTTTGTCGAACATCCAGGAATCCGTGAATTGTCCTTTCAGGATCTGGCCGGTCTCGGGGTTCCTGAACGTCACAATTCCCGTTGCAAAATCTTCGGCCGGTGTTTTTGAATAGTCCACACCGTAAGTATCCAGTAACTGTTGACGGTATTTGGGCTGTCCCCATTTCAGCAGGCTCATATCGCACTGCATGGACAGTGGTTCAAGAAACGAGGGATCTTTTCCGGGGGGCGTGAGCATGTGCCGGCAAACGGCAACGCTGTGGCAGCCCATGTCGGACATGGCACCACCACCCTGCTGGGTAGGGTCCCAGAACCAGGAGCTGTGGGGCCCGGCGTGTTCCTCAGTACTGCGGGCAAGCATCAACCCGCCCATTGATACCATCTGGGGGCGAAGCTGCTCTAGGCCGTTATTAATCGCATTCATGAAGAGCATGTTTTCGAAATAGGCAGTCTTCAGTTCGGCTCTCTTGGCCAGTTCCACCATTTGTCGAGATTCTTCCATGTTTCTGCCTAAGGGCTTTTCACAGATCACGCCGGTGAGGTCTGAACCTGAGGTAACAGCATCGGCTATTTGCTCCATTGTAGTTACACGGGCAAAATTTGGCGTAAGAATGGCAATGGCGTCACTCGCATCTACTACCTCTTTGATGGATGCTGAGATGATTGGATCGCCGAGGTGATTATCTCTGGCATAAGAAGCCAGTTTCTTAGCATCAGACCGCTCATAAATAGCAGAAATTTCACAATTTCGAACCTGGATCATTGCTTTGGCGATAAATTGCGCAATGAATCCCGATCCAATAAACCCGATTTTTAATGACTTCATAAGATTTTGTTTTGGTTGTAGTTATAAACTCAAAAATGCTGTTTGGATGCTGCAACGGCAATCCGGTCGACACGGTTGTTTAGCTCGTTTGTGGAATGGCCTTTTACCTTAATCCAGTCAACTTTGTGAGGAGCCATAACCTTCAGCATCTCTTTCCACAAATCCTGGTTTTCCACCGGTTTTTTGTTCGATTTTTTCCAGCCTCTTTTCTGCCAGTTTTTAATCCAGTTCTGGTTAAACGCGTTAATGATCAGCGCACTGTCGCTATGGATTTTTACGTGGCATTTTTCTTTCAGCGCCCGGAGGCCTTCAATGATAGCTTTCATCTCCATCCGGTTATTGGTTGTATTGGGTTCTCCGCCCGAAAGCTCTCTTTCTTTCCCATTCCAGATAAGCAGAGCGCCCCATCCTCCGGGACCGGGATTGCCGCTGCATGCGCCATCAGTGTATAAAATAACTTCTTTCATTCTGTGGTAATATAATTTTGTGTGATGGGATCCAGCTGTAGCCTTGTTTCTGAGGCTTTAACGGCTACCAGTTCTTCCCAGTTTTCGTTGTCGCCCCCGGCGTAAAGAATAGCCCTTGAGGAATTGATGAGGGGCAGTCCCGTATGATTCCTTAACATTTCGTTTAACTGCACCGGGTCACCACCTTGCGCGCCAATACCGGGAATAAGCAGATGCGCATCGGAGTTTACCTTTAAAATTTGTTGTGATGCCTCGGTTTGTGTAGCGCCGATCACCATACCAATACTGGCTTTAGAATGGACTTGCTTTTTCTTGAGTTGTTCAGAAATATATTCACCAAGCGTAGCTCTGTTTTTAGCCGGAATCTGTAAAAAGTCGGCAGCGCCCCGGTTCGATGTCATCGTCAGAACATAAACGGCTTTGGAACTGTCATTCAGATACGGATCCAGTGTTTCAAGCCCCATTAGCGGGTTAAGCGTAATGGCATCAACCATCAGACTGTCAAAGAATGCGTTTTTATATTTCTCGGCTGTGGTTCCAATATCCCCGCGTTTGGCATCGGCAATTATAATTTTGCCGTGCGGTATCACCTCTAAAAGGGACTCCATCACGCGCCAGCCACCGCTGCCCAGCGCCTCAAAAAACGCAAGATTGGGCTTGTATGCGGCAGCCTCAGATTTAGTTGATTCAATAACCCTGCGACAAAATTCAAACACAAGATCGTGTGTGTCATCAAACTGTTGCCGCAAGGGCAGCGGAATTTTACCGGGGTCGGGGTCAAGCCCAACGCTTAACACGGAATTGGAATACCGTATTGAGCGGGTCAATTTTTCTGTAAAGGTCATCATCTGTTTTAGCTATCGGTTGTGCCAAATATAGAAAAACATGACCACTTATCGGAAGGGAAATAACCGGCAACCGGCTGTACAAGAGATTCTATATCAAAGATGATATTATTCACCGCTCGTGCTATCTTATTTCCGCAGTTACGATGAATGAAATGGATCAAAAAAAGCAGGTTGGATGAGTTGGTTTGAGGAGTGGTTCGATAGTCCGCTGTATGAGTTTTTGTACGCGTACAGAAATGAAAAAGAGGCAAAAAAACTGGCGGATCATATTCAGCGTGAAATTCCTGCCGACCAGTACAAAAATATCGTTGATGTTGGATGTGGCAGGGGGCGGCATTCAATTGAGCTTGCCGAACGCGGGTACAATGTCACCGGGTTTGATCTGTCTCCCCAGGCTATCGAAAGGGCAGATCGGATCGCATCTGACAGGGGTCTGCAAAACGTGACATTTCTCGTAAATGACATGCGCCAGCCACTTGCCGGCCGGTTTGACGCAGCCATCAACCTGTTTACAACCTTTGGGTATTTTCTTGAAAACAAAGAAAATGAGCGGGTTTTGAAAAGTGTCAACAGTATGCTTAAAAAGAATGGGCTGTTTTTGATCGATTATTTTAATTCAGAAAAAGTAAAAAGCGAACTCGTTCCTAAAGAAGAGGGAAGCCACAAAGGAATTAACTATACAATTAGCCGGTATATCGAAAACAGGTGCGTTTATAAGAATATCCGGTTCAGCGGTAAAGGTTTTGAAAAGCCCAAAGAGTATACCGAGAGGGTAAAACTTTATGGGAAAGAATGGTTTGAGGAGAATTTAAACCGAGCAAGTTTTTCAATTCAAAATATATGGGGTAACTACAGCGGCAATTTATTTGTGGAATCGTCGTCGCCACGACTGATTATTTTAGCCCAGAAAAGAGAAGATATATCCAAAGAATATTAACAGGGTACTATGCGTAATTCATTCACAAAAATCCGATGCTTTCAGATCAAAAATAAATTTGAAAATTCAAAATAGAAGTCTTCCGCTAGCTGGCTGAGAGAGTTCTCCAACGGTATGGTATTATGAAAAAGGACACCATGCTAAGTTATTTTCGTACTGATGCATTATTTTTATTTTTTAGGGATATTTCCGGTCATTCTAAAAAAAATCAGTCCCGTCAAGCCCACATTTTTTGATGGATCACTTTTATTACACAACTGCTGCCTGAGATAGGCAAGGCTTTTGCCGGGAAATACAACTGTGAGCCGACCGAAGTCTGCCATCGCAGCGTAATTTTCCATTGGAGTATTATCTTGGGATGGGAGCAATCTCCAAAGACAGCCGTAATAAGCTGCAGGCCTGGATATCGGGCGGGACTACTCCTTTAAATCACGTCTTATGGATTTCAGCTCATCAATGACGCCGGACATAAATTTGATATCCTTTTTCCTCTTCTTATTCATGATGATCACAACCAGCAGCGAATAGCCGATAGTGGCCAAAGTAGCCCAGATCAGAGTTTTCAAATTTTCCGGGTAATATGAATCTGCGTAAAAAACAATCAGTAGAAGGTTCAGAACAGTTAAATAGATCCACAGGTACTGACGCTGCATCTTCAGCCGTAGCGAATAGGAAGCAATCAGTTTGTTGAGGTGTTCTGTTTCCGGTTTTCCGGGATCGGGTGCGGTGGTAATCGCCTTTATCCTCAGGAAGCCGGTCAGGAGCATGAGAGCCACCATGCCTGCTACCGTTGTCCAGGATGTAAGACTGCTGAAATTGTTGCTTACTGCAACCCATAGTATAATACCGATCGCAATAATAAATGCCAGCGACATCCAGATTGTGGAAAGCCGGTCTTTCTTCTGATCCTCTTTAATCACCTCCCGGAGTTTCCTTAACCGCTCGTCTATATTTTCCACATGAACGGATTGCCAAGCTTTCTGATATTGTTTTAGCCAGTCACTCATTGTCTTGTATACACTGTTTTAAAGTCGCTTTGATTCGGTTAATCTTTACGCCAACATAGTTTACGCTGATGCCGGCAATATCGGCGATCTCTTTATAGCTCAGCTCCTCGAGATGGAGAGTGATTATGAGCCTGTCCTGATCTTCCAGTCTGCGAATGCACGATCTCAACAACTCAAGTTCCTCTTTATTTGTGATTTCGTCAGCAGGTGAATCATACACCACCGGAGAATGCTCAAGCCGGTTCTCCCAGTGATGTTTCTTTAGCTTCCTGTTGAAAGAGATGGCGGTGTTTACAGTGACCCTGTAAATAAATGTAGAAAGCCTGGCTTCTCCGCGAAATGTCGAAAGAGACTTCCAGAGTGCAATCAACACCTCCTGGAAAAGGTCCTCTACCAGGTCTGCCTCGTAGATATATCCAAGGCAGACCCTGTAGATGGTATCTTTATGCATACGAATGATATCTTCGTAGCGCCTCTGGTTCATGATGATCGATCAATAAAAGCCATAATCTCTTTCTTTACCCACTCGGGATCATCATACATAATGAAATGTTTTGCCTTTTCAGCTACTTTCAGGGTTAAATTCCGCAGTTCCCGGTATTGTTCCGAATAGGTATCCCATACGGATTCCCTGGTAATCGACGGCATCGCCGGATTCTTTCCGCCGTAAGCTGCCAGAACCAATACCGGGGCCTCAATGGATGAGATATCATCCCGAAGATCGGTTCCCATCATCTCCATAGCGGTCCATGCCTCTGTTTTAAGATCAGAGTTTATAGCCCATTTTACAATTTCTTCCCGATGCTCATCTGAATCGATCATAGACTGAAGGCTCATGAGGCGCATTTCTCTCATCGACTCTTCATCCTGACCCTTCGTGGAGTTCAAGTACATCTTTGCCCTGGCCTCATTAAATCCCTCCGGAGCATTTGGGTTCATCGTGCCGGCCAGAAAGGGCAGGGCGTCCAGCACGATAACTTCCCGGACGCCCACATTTTTTTCCGATGCAATTTTAAGGCTCAGAAATCCACCCAGCGAGTGACCCAGTAACGTAACGTCACCCAGGTTTTTTTCATCGATATATTCCTCAACCGCTTTTTGAAACTCAGGAAGATAGCGGTCTGCTGTAATCGCGGGTTTTCCCGCATACCCGGCGAACGTTACAACGTGACATTCATAATATTCTGAGAGATATGAAAGCATCCCGTCAAAGAGGTCCCCGCTGCTCATCAGTCCGGGAAGTAATATGGCAGCAGGGCCCTGGCCATATTTTTCCACGTAGATGGTTTTGTTTTCCTGTGCCTGTACGGTTACGATACCAAAAATTAATAAAATGATCCATAGGGTGATCTTTCTAATAGATGTAAGCATAGTCATTTGATTTAGTTTAGGGTTCAATCTATTAGTCGCAGCAAATCTGGTTTTCTTACAGTCATTTTTAAATTTTTTTTTCAAAAAGCATTAAAACTGAAAGAACCCTCTTTTTTTAAAGAGGTCTTTTGAGTCGTAGCTGCTTTAAAAAGCAATGCTGATGGTTTCTTGAGAATATAGCCTCCCGAATATGATGCCTTTGTTTGAGATCAAATACTCAGGAGACGGAAGGTATGACCAATAGGACAGACAGGAAAAGAAAGGCTAAACTTGCGTTTGCAACAGACTTCA
Source organism: Rhodohalobacter sp. 8-1 (assembly GCF_038150125.1). Lineage (NCBI taxonomy): Bacteria > Pseudomonadati > Balneolota > Balneolia > Balneolales > Balneolaceae > Rhodohalobacter > Rhodohalobacter sp. 8-1. The sequence continues at coordinate 6,281 of NZ_JBBVMF010000027.1, forward strand.
AATCAGTCTGCTCAGTGCGAGCAGCGCCAGTCATCGTAAAAGAGGTTTCGGGCCGCCTAAGTACACTCCCATGCGCCAGCACCGAAGGACACAGAGGCTCTTTGTTCTTGTTATGAGCCAGGCCGGAAAAAAGAAGCCAGCACCGCTGTGGCTGGAAACAGCAGGAACGCCCCGAGAATGAGAGAATCCGGATAATTATATCCGACTGGCAGAATCAGCGGAAAATGCCAGGAACCCCACAACGGACCTAGGAGTCTAATACCAAGCGTCCGTCCATAGCTACACACAAACTTATCTTGTAGATAGCCGTGCCAGCCTAACTCCTCCCCGAATGCTGCAATGCTGTTGATAATAGAGAAAGGAATTGCAGGCAATGTTAACATCCCTTCGGGAATCTGCTCCATTAACTACAAAGGCTGCCTGACCCTTTGATTGGTAAAATGGTGTTTGTGTTTTGTGCAGTGAGAGAAATACCCCAGGGAAATAATCTAAAATCAGGCAGCATGTTTAATCCTATCAAGTGTCATAGATGACCGATGTTACCTGCTGAATGGCTAAACTGGCTTGATGAGCACTTAGGAGAAGCTATACCGGTATTATATCATATGCCAGAATACTTTCCTGTTGAGCCGTTGCAGATAAACAACCTAAAGAACAGTTTCTTCAAACACTTCTTCTGCGCCGTGCGGCGGGTTATCAAGAGTCCAGGTTTCAAAGTAAAATTTTCGTTCAGAGCGAATACGCTTTCCGTTAATACTGAAAAATCGAAACTGATCTCCCACAAGTGATTTTAGCGGGTAAAACAGATCACGGTATATATTGTCTTTAGAGAACAGATGCAGATCGAAGCCATGATGCGCTTGTTCTTTGTAGATCAGAAGGTCGTCTGTTTTTAAAAGGGCGGCAATAAATTCTTTTTTGTGGCCGGCATTACTGCTGGAATCAATCGTGAGCTGCGGAAGATCCCAGGTTATGGAATCGTACTTCGACAGTATGATTGGTTCCCCGATGTTGCTGTTATCAATGGCCGACTCCAGGTTTTTATATCCCTCTCCGGTAAACACACGATAATCAGCCAGGGTGCTGCTGAGGTGGCGGATTATATCGTCATACGCTGAAAGCGTGTTGAGGCCAAAGCGCTCTTCGTCAAGTCGTGTACCGGTAATATAAAATTTTGAATAGGTAAGGTCCGGTTTGAGGAAATCTTCGAGTGAAGATGATACATCCTGGGTGTTGCGATCCGTATGTCGCTCTTTGAGCTGATCGAGCCGAAGATCGTGTTCAAAAATCAGTTTGAAGATATCCATGAGAGATACTATTGAGTTACAGAGAGATGGCAGAAAATTGTTAGCAAAAACAACCGCTCAGTTGTGGTCGTTCATAGCCTGTTCAATGCCGGCGCGCAAAAATGTAAACAGTGCTTCTAAGGAGTCATCAAGTGCTTCATCAATAAGGGGACGCTGCTCTTTTGAGAAGGGACTCAGTACATAATCAGCCTGCCGCCCGCGGCTAAAATCGTTTCCAACCCCGATTCGTAAGCGAGGAAATATCCGTGTTTGCATCCGGTCAATAATATCCTGGATCCCGTTATGGCCGCCTGCACTACCCGATGGCCGGAGCCGTATTTTTCCAGGTGGCAAGTTAATATCGTCGTAACAGACGAGGCAGTCAGACAAGGAGCTGCCGGTGATGGCAAGGGCGCTCGAGACAGCCCTGCCACTTCGATTCATCAACGTGGTTGGTTTAATCAAGTGAACCGGCCGGCCTTTAAATGAGCCTTCCGCAATCAAAAAAGGCCCGCCTGCCGTGGAAAATTCCACTGACAATTCGCGAGCCATTTTATCTACAAGTTCAAACCCAACGTTATGGCGGGTACCGTTGTACTCCGCACCGATGTTACCTAAACCAACGATTAACGCCATGGGTATCGGGACTGTACCCGGTTATTATTTTTCAGCCTCTTCTTCGGCACCCTCTTCAGGTTCTTCGCCCTCTTCGAGCTCTTCACCTTCTTCAAGTTCAACCTCTTCCTCAGCAATCGCTTCTTCTTCAACAGGAATAGAGGATGTAAACAGAGCTTCGGATTTTGGAGGTGCGATGGTGACTATTGTTCTGGAATCGTCATCGAGTGCCACTGCATCTTCCATATCGAGATCACCGACATGAATGGAATCTCCAATTTCAAGCGACGTAATATCCACTTCGAAAGACGATGGGATACTGTCGGGTAACACTTTAATGGTAACAATTCGCATGGGCTGGAACACACGTCCGCCACCGTCACGAACACCAATAGCCGTCCCCGTAATGCGAATAGGCACTTTCAGAGTCACGGGAATATCGGATTCGAGTACATAAAAATCGGCGTGCAGCGCACGATCTGTTACCGGGTGAAAATCCACATCTTTCAGTAGTGTACGGTAATCTTTGCCGTCTACTGTAAGCGTCTGGAGTTTCGTTGCACTGCGAGATAAGATTTTTTCAAGATCACTTTCCAGAATGGAAAAATGAACATTCTCTTTCTGCTTCGGTCCGTATAAAACGGCGGGAATGCGAAGTTCGTCACGCAGCCTGTCGGACTCTTTTCTGCCTGATTCTCTTTTGGTTCCCTCTAATGGGTATATTTCTGGTTGCGTCATGGTGTGTTCAGTTATTAATTAATCATCAAAAAGTGCGCTGATCGTATCATTCGTGTGAATACGCTCAATTGCTTCAGCAAAAATATCGGCAACACTCAGTACTTTAATTTTATTTGATGGCTTTCGCAGCGGAACAGTGTCCGTCACGAGTAATTCATCAATTGGCGAATCTTCAATTCGCTGGTAGGCCGGTCCGGAAAGTATCGGGTGCGTTGATGCGGCTCTGATACTCAGAGCGCCGCGCTCTTTCAGAGCCACGGCGGCATTAGTGAGCGTGCCGGCCGTATCAATCAAATCATCAATGATCAATACATTCTTGTCCTCAACCTCGCCGATAATGTTCATCACCTCGGCGATATTCTGTTTCGGCCTTCGTTTATCAATAAATGCAAGGCTTGCCCCAATCCGTTTGGAATAAGAACGAGCCATTTTAATACTGCCTACGTCCGGTGCAACAACTACAAGGTTGTCGATCGGATCTTCTTTTTTATAATGGTCAATAAAAGCCCGGCTTGCGTACAAGTGATCAAGCGGGATATCAAAAAATCCCTGGATCTGTGATGCATGCAAGTCCATTGTCAAAATTCTGTCAGCCCCGGCTTCAACTAATAAGTTTGCCATCAGCTTTGCGGCGATAGACACGCGTGGCTGATCTTTTCGGTCCTGCCGCGCATACCCAAAATATGGGATAACAGCTGTGACCCGCTTTACTGATGCCCGCTTGGCAGCGTCGAGCAAGAGCAATAGTTCAATAATATTATCACCGGGAGGGGGTGTGGATTGAATCACAAATACATCCTCTCCCCGAATACTTTGTTCGTACTTGGCATAAAGCTCACCATCAGAAAAAGATTTGATGGTCAATTCACCAAGCTTTGTTCCGTAACTTTCAGCAATGGCCCGGGATAGTGCAATGTTGCTTCTCCCGGCAAATATAGCTAAAGGCGTATCCAACGAACATTGATTCAAGTGTGAATAAAAGAAAAAGGATGACCGATTCGGCATCCTTTTCATGTGTTGCCCGGGGAGGATTCGAACCCCCACTGACTGGACCAAAACCAGCTGTCCTGCCATTAGACGACCGGGCATTCTGCTAAAGTTAACAGACACCAAAGATAGAAAGGTAAAATTTTTCAGTCAAGGATTAATTGCTTTTTTAAACACTTTGCACCGATGACAGTTCAAAGGCCGGCAATATCGCTTCAGCTGATGGGCTAAACCCGGCTTGAGAGTCTTTTTATTGATAATGAAACCGGCCGACCGAAAAGGAGCCACAACTTCGCCGGGAACATTGCCGGGAGCGTTAACCCATTGCTGATAAGCAAATTGTTTGAGTGGTTGAGCGTGTAAAAATTCCCCCAACAGGTAAGTGGCGGGGTAAAAGACAGTGTGCCGTAAGATGGAGCGCATCTGCCCGCCCGGCTGCAAGTTGTCTGGAATTCTGCGTATGATTTGAGTCCAGGCTTCCGGATTTGTCGATAAATATGATTTGAATGGAAGGTTGTGAATTGTGAAATAGAGCGCCGCTGCCTGGGTAACGCGTTTCGACGGAAGGCTTGCCGGCCGCATGCCGCTGGTAATCCATTCAATTGGATGACCGGAATCCTTATCAAACGCAACTGACGTGGCGAAGCGGATGAAGTCGTTTAAAGATGTGGGAAGCGTTGATCTGTAAATTCTGTCATGGAATTGCTCCATCTCGCTGCGGTTACGCGGGATCCCAAGTGTATGAAAGAGGCCTCGCGAAAGCATCTTGAGCCACGCCTTTGAAAGGGGAAGGTCGCTGTCGTAACGTTCGATCAGGAAATCGGTTTTATATTCGAAATAGTGCCGGTGTGCTTTCACAACCTGTGCTTCGAACGCTTCCTGACTGATGTATCGAAGGTTTCCGCTGCATGGCAGGCTAGACTGCCGTTTTCTTTCGAAGAGATGAATGAGAGATTTTTGCAGGAAAGGTTTGAGCCGCAACAGCGGAGGTGTTGTACCATCCGGTCTGACGGCCGGCGAACTGTTTGGAGAGCATCCCCCATCATAAACCACGTGGAGTACAACCCTGTTGAAACGCTCTGACCTCTGATGATTATGCTGCGACCAGTGACCGGGATGAATGTGAATTTCTACGTCGCCAAAAAGTTTGAGCGGGCCAATTCTGAAAGACGCGCCTAAAAAATCCGGACCGGCACCGGTGTTGAGTTCACCTGGTTCAATTATTTCCACCGGTTGACCCTCGGCTGTTCGCAAGGAGGTGGTATCAAACTCTAATTCCTGCCAGACCCATTGCAGCAGCGTTTCCTGATATGGATAGGCGCTGTTACTCATTCATGGCTAAATCAAGCCCGAGATCGTCCATCGAAGTATCGGTATCGAATTTCGGGATGGTAGGAGTTATTCTAATGTCTAGTAAAGATACATCAGGCAAGTTTACGGCCATAAGATGTTTTTTAAACGGATTGGCCAGCCGTGACGCCGTGTATCCGGCAATGAGGCCGGAAGCGAATAAGCCGCAGGCTGTTGCCGTTTTTTGAATGTTAAGTTTCATAAGTCTTGTGATGAAGTGAATAATTGTTCTAAAACCACCTTGACAGTTTAGATGTCGGACTTAAGGATATGTGTAAAAGTAACGATGGCAAAAAGTTCATGTTTTATATTGTTAAATATTCCGAGATTATGCAATAAATTATCGACTCTTTTTAGGCTCTCCTGCTCATAAATACTGTTTACGAATATTGCCAGAAAGCTGTTGAAAATTCTCGGGGCATTTGCCAGTTGCAGAGGGCTTTGCAGAACCAAGGATTTTGTCATGGTTCAAGGCCAGTCTGCTGTCGTGCGAACATATGCGTATTTAGTATAAACCTGAATTAGATTGTCATCAATACTGCTTTAGCCATTTGTTCCATATTTTTGAATCATGATTAGGTTATAAGTGAGGATTCCAATGTCACGATAACGATGAAAGTTGGCAAAAATGTGGGTAAAGTCCTCTTATTTTCCAATTTAAATAGGTCGGTATCAGCGTGTGAACCAGAAACTTTAAACGGAATCGTGTTTCTTATAACATTTAAAAATGAATAACTTAAATATTCTTAGAAAGGGTGAGGTTTTTTCGAAACTCCATAAATAGACAAAGTAATGATTTTACTGGATCATCAGCGATTGGCCCGTATTATAAAACGAATGGCATTTGAGGTGGTTGAAAAATCCCGCGGTAAACCCGTGGATTTAATAGGATTGAATGACCGTGGATTTGCCGTAGCCAAGCGAATGCAGGAATTTATAACTGAAGGAGCAGGGAGCAATGCAAAGCTTCATCAACTATATATAAATATGGATGAAGGGTTGGGTGGTTACGAGAGGCATAGTGACGAACTGGTTATGGTTGATGATGTTATCTACTCGGGAAAGACCATGTTCCGGGCACTCACAGGAATTCCGGAACTATATAGTTACGAGTTTGTTACAGTTGCGTCAGTAGTAGACCGCGGGCATCGGAAGCTTCCGGTTGAAGCCGATATCGTTGGCCTTAAAGTTCCAACAAAAGAAAACGAACATGTAGATTTTCAGCTGAAAAACAATCAGCCCTACCAGGTACTTCTAACCAAAAATAACTGAACGTTACAATGAAAAAATATATAGGAATACTATTCATTCTTCTGCTATCAATAACCCAACTGCAGGCACAGGAAACCATTGTGGTACCTGATACACTTTCCGGCTGGAGTTATGGCTGGGTTGCAGGTCTGAATGGTGCCCAGGCCTCGTATTCAAACTGGTCGCAGGGTGGTGTGAATAACATGGCTGTATCCGGTAACTCTACATTTCGGACCTATTACCGGGATGGTAAATTTTCCTATGGATTTCTTCTGAATACGCGATATGGAAAAACCCGGATTGATGGAGAAGGCACGCGGAAAACAGATGACCGCCTGTCTATCAGGAATCGGTTTTTGTACGACCTTGGTACAGATAGCAGTGATTTTTCAGTGTACGGAAATTTAAATTTCAGAACCCAGTTCGACCGCGGGTTTGATTACGGCGCAGGACCTGGAGGCGGTGATCTAGTGATTTCAAATTTCTTTTCACCTGCCTATATCAGCCAAAACGTAGGTATGCTATACAGTCCCGGAGAGTACTTTTCGTTTGAAGCGGGCGCAGGGCTCCGGCAGACAATCGTGTCTGGCGAAGATGTGTTAGATAACAATAATTACGGATTGCCCGCCGGTGATAACTTCAGAAATGAAGCCGGTGTCAACCTCGGGGCAAGTTACCAGCAGAATATTGCGTCTAATCTGTTGATGAGCGTTAATGCAGAGACCTTTACAAATGTGAATAAATCTCTTTCCAGCACCGATGTGTTCTTTTCAAGTGAATTTATCGGGCAGATTAACAGCCTGATAAATACAAGCCTTCGGTTTGATGTTGTCTATGATGATGATTTTTCGAAAGAGATTCAGCTTAGGCAATCGCTTACAGTGGGTATCTCATTTATTCTGATTTAACCAGCCGATTTGAACCGATACGAAGCATACCTTCCAATTTTACAATCGTCCCTCAGGGAGCTCGATGACTGGCGAACCCAGTATGGTGAGGAGCAGCTTGTAGGATTTACCGATACTCCGCAGATCATTGACATTATCCAGGATCTGCGAGAGCGGCTTGAGGGAAACTACCCGTTTCACCATCCGCAGTATGCAGGGCAGATGCTGAAACCGCCTCATCCGATCGCCTGGATTGCATACACCATGACGATGACGGTGAATCCTAATAATCATGCGCTTGATGGCGGACCACCAACGTCTGAGATGGAAAAAGAGGCTGTCGCCAGGCTGGCCGAAATGGTCGGATACGAGAATCCATATCTTGGGCATCTTACATCCGGCGGCACAATTGCCAATCTTGAGGCTCTTTTTGTGGCCCGGGAAATTCATCCTCAAAAAGCCATTGCAGCATCGTCAAAAGCCCACTACACCCACAGACGAATGTGCCGGGTACTCAATACGGAATTCATGGAAATACCGGATACTCACGACGGAGGTACAGACTGGAATTACTTAATGGAGAACCTGGATAAAGTTGGGACTGTGGTTGTAACCATGGGAACAACCGGTCTCGGCGATGTGGAACCGCTGGCTGATTTGTTGCCGGAGCTGAATAAACACGGCGTTAGAGTTCATGTGGATGCAGCTTATGGCGGGTTTTTTAAGATAATTGGATCGCAGCTACCATCATCAAACCATTGGGCATCTTTAAATGAGGCGGACAGTATTGTTATCGATCCCCATAAACATGGATTACAACCGTATGGCTGCGGCAGTATTATGTTCAAAGATCCGTCTGTTGGTTCATTTTTTAAACACGATTCGCCCTACACCTATTTTACATCTGATGATCTTCACCTGGGAGAAATCAGCCTGGAATGTTCACGGGCAGGCGCATCGGCTGCAGCATTTTGGGCAACGCTTCAGCTTTTTCCATTATCTGAAGATGGGCTCGGTGAATATATGACATCGACTGTAACGGCGGCAAAGCTGTTTTACAGGCTGCTCGAAAGGTCGGATAAATTCGAGTGTTTTAAAGAACCGGAGCTTGATATTCTGGCTTACTTTCCAATACCCAAAGATGAAACGCTGAGCAGCATATCAAAATTGAGTACCGCACTGTTTCAGGCCGGTGCCGAAGCCGCACCCAAGGAAGGGCTCCATTTGAGCCTGTATAAGCTGAAAGCTAAAGAGTTTAATGCACGTTTTCCTGAATATAAAGCGGATGATGAAACGGTGACACTATTACGCAGCGTGCTGATGAAACCCGAGCATGAACCATTTGTGACAAAACTGGCAGGCAGGCTCCATACGCTTTTGGACAAACTCTAAAATTGCCGAGCAAGTACTGCCACTTCTTTAAACTGTTTTTTGTCTCCATTGGAACTATTGAAGGCTTCTACATGGATAATGTAAATTCCGATTCGGGCGGTTACCCTGTCGTCAGTTCTTCCATTCCACGTTAATGAACCTTCAAAACCGGCAGGGTGGGAGTGAGCCAGTTTTCGGACTAGTCGACCATGCCTGTCAAATATTCGAACCCGGAGCATATAGTTTGGATCCTCAAAGGAGTAGCTAATGAATAGATTATCTTCATGGCCGTCGTCATCCGGCGAAAATGGGTTCGGCTCCAGAAGTATGTTACTTTTATCAGGCTCAAGCTGGGGTGTTTGATAGAGGGAATTCTCAGTCAGTGGAGTACCCCCTGATGGAACCGTGCTTGATCCCCAGTTGGCGGCGTTAGTTGATTCGCCGCCTGGATCTATTCGTTCAAGGGCTATTCCTTTTGTATCAATCAGGTTGGGGTTGTGCCACTCCTGACGATAGTAAACCTGGTCTATGACTGATCCGAGACTGTCGGCCAGAAAAATCTCACGGCCGGAGAGAGGCAGGCTAAGCGTGGTTCGCTCAGCCTGAAGCATTCGGAAATTCTCAGCACTTGTAAGATTGAAAAAACGGCCCGCCCGGCTCGAATCGACCGGCATTATCTCATCCTCCGGGTACACCATGGCAAATCCATGGGCCGGAATCCACTTCGAGCGGCTTGACAGGGGTATGATCTTCCTGACATCACCATTTTCGTCAGGTTGATCATGGATGTATACTCCTTCCATTGAAATTGCATAGGGCCGTCGATTGACCAGCTCGAGGTAGTCGGATTGATTGGGAAGCTGGTCAAAATCATCAGACAGAGGATCAAACATAATTTCATTAAACACCAGGTCTCCCGGTTGAAGTGGCCGGGCAACAGGGAGTTCCAGGCGTTCGGATCGGTTACCCTGGAAATCGGCGACCTCTTCAATTTCTACAAGAATTTCACTGTTCGAGCTGAATTCACCGGCCTCGATCATAAATTCATCTCCGCTTTGGCCCGGAGTTTCAACAACCGGTGCGGGGCGCTGGTTTAGATAGAATTCTGGATATTGAGCAGTATCAATGAATTCATCAAACCGAATCAATACGTTATCACTTGCAGGTTGAAAAGCAGCAAATACCAGGTTAGGAGGCATCTTGTCCGGACGAAACTGCGAATTTTGCCTGAGCGGTGTGGAACCATTCGTGGCCATGCTCGTTGACCAGTTCACCGGGTCGATGGATATGGCAGACGGATCTTTTCGCTCTAATGAAAAACCGGATTCGTTACCACCCCAGGAGGGCTCGTAAGCCAGGCTGTCGATTACGCGAGAATCTGAATGCCGTAGGACAATGTGGTCGCCGGTTGTGCGCAGAGGTACAATATCGGGGAGTTCAACGGCCTCTTGATTTAATTCGTGAAATCCAGCTACGTCCATGAACAGAAGATATCCGGAGGGGTCAAGGGTTGTGCCGGGTGGAATATCAGCGGCTCCGCGATCAGTCTCAAGTTTCCAGCCACTGAGGTTAAAGGTCTGATCAGTTAAATTAAACATCTCCACAAACTGCGGACTGCCGGAGTTTGCCCGTCGGTATAAAAACTCATTAATGACAATATCTCCGTTGAGAGCGTCACCAAATCGGTAGGTAGAGACCGATATGCCATCAGGCAGCCGCCATCCATCAACGCTGCTTAATCCATTCATCTGGGTGGTTATTTCGCCCGATGGTAAATCACCATCAAAAAGAAGACTTACCCTTGATGAGTCGAATTGAAGCTGGTTCGGTCTCAAAATTTGGTTGATAATAAAATCGTTCTGATTAGTTGCTGCAGGATCGGGCGGCAGGCTGAAGCTAAGTTCAATCGAACGGCTGGAGGTTATCTCAGCTCCGAGTAGAGTGAAAGGGTTTTCAAATGAAAAGCTTATTTCCTCGGATGATGGCAGGTCGCTTCCATATACATTTTTCAGCCCATCAACCTTAGCGGTGTAGTCACCATCGGGAATGATTGGCGGATAGTTGAGATGAATGCTGAATTCGGAGCTGCCGGGCCCAGCACTGAGCGGTTTTCCAAGAGACGTTACAGTAAGGTTGGCTGCCTGAACTGAACCGAAATCTACAGGATAGTTAAAGGTGAGCTCAATATCGGCTGCAGAAATAACCTCTGCACCGGTCATCCGAAAGGGATCAATGTTTTGAATGTGGAAGTCATCAAAAAAGAATGAGTTTACATTTCCTGATGAATAACGCATGAGCAGTCCAAAATATGACGACTCAGTATAGGTTTGATCGGTGACGGAATTTCCCTCGGCCGTGGGATTTACCTGTCGTCCGGGAGCAACAAACAGGCGCCAGGAGCCTTCCTCTGATCTCGTAACCTGAATAGTGTATCCAATTCCCTCCTCAATGACAGTGTCGGATTCAATCAGCTCAGTTTGACTACCGCCATCAAACCGGACCAGCCGAAACTTGCGGGGTGAGTCGTTATCGCCGGTTCGAAGTGCGTAGCCGCTGACGCTGCTTCCGTCCAGGTAGTTCAGGTCTGCCCGGTCGGCCATCAAAAAGATGAAGGCGCGGTTAAAGTTTGATGGAGTGAAATCCTGCCTGACATAAAACTGCCAGCTGCCTGTAACTGTACTGCTTTCAGTAACGATTTGTGTCCGGGTGGGATCCGGTTTTGCATCAAGCCGAAGCAAGGTATTGTTTGGTTCAGATTCCGTGTCAAAGCTGAAGTCGTTAAGATCGCCGCTCCAGGCCGGATTATTTGTGAGATCCTGGTCTTCAAACGTATCTATCAAAACGGTTGTCTGCGGGTAGACGGCAGCCGGAATAAGAATGGAAAAAAGTATACATGTAATCAGGCAGGTTTTCATCTCTCTGTGATTATTCCTGATGGGTGGATGCAGGGTAAAAAATTGAAAGCCGGAGGATCAGCTCCGGCTCCCAAAGAAGGATGTTCGGAAAGTGTTGCTCTGTCACTTCCCAAACGTATCTATGTTTAGTGTTCTCTATATGTATGATCAAAAAAGAGCCAAACCCTTACACTTTTTTTGAAAAATTATTTCAGCATTTAAATGATATAAAGGCAGTTTTTAAGAAATAGATGAAATCAAGAGAAAGAAAGCGGCAGCTCGTGTGCGAGAAAAATGTGCTTAATCTTAAGTGGTTTAATTCCCCGGCCCTATGGGTCGGTAAATAAAAGATAGCAGTCCCCCTTTGAAGGGGGAAGCGAACGTAGTGAGCTGGGGGATGACTATCTGAGTCTTAAATTTGCCCATGAGTTGATTCTAAAGCACAAATGATCATCCCCCATTGCCCCCTTCGAAGGGGGACACTCAATAAAAAGCTCATACTTTTGATAAACACGCACTGTAGATTATTCGCTACAAATACTCTTTTCTAACGAGCAGTTCTGCGTTCAAAATGGCACCACCGGCGGCTCCGCGAACAGTGTTGTGTGCCATCGCAATGTAGGACAGATCGAGAACATTCGACTTTCTCATCTTACCAACGCTTGTACGCATGCCCTGTTCACTATCTGCATGCAGCCGCGGCTGTGGGTAGAATGGGCTGTTGTGGTAGTAGATCGGGAAATCTGGCGCAGAGGGAAGATCAAGTTCTTTGATCGGGCTGACCCAGTTTTTATAGCGCTCGATGACCTCATCTTCTGATGCGGGCTTGTTTTCAAGTTCAACCGTAACCGACAGCATATGACCATTGATGACAGGGACTCGCGTTGCTGTTGCCTGGACCGGAAAAGACGCATGAGTGAGTTTGCCGTTGATCAGCGTTCCGAGGAGCTTGAGTGGTTCGGCGTGAATTTTTGACTCTTCTCCGCCGATGTGTGGAATCACATTTCCGAGGATGTCGAGCGACGGTACGCCGGGATATCCTGCACCTGAAATGGCCTGCATGGATGTCAAAATCACACTTTTGATTCCGTAATGATCGTGAAGCGGTTTGAGCGAGGTGGTCAAAGGAACGGCCACGCAGTTTGGGTTCGTCACGATCCAGCCGCTTCGGTCTTTAGTAAATGTTTGTGTGTCGATGAGCTGAATGTGGTCGGGGTTGACCTCCGGAATCAGCAGCGGCACGGTTGGATCAGTGCGGAAATTTTTGGCATTGCTTATAACCGGGATCCCGGCCGTGGCAAATGCCAGCTCAATGTCGCCGGCAACGGATGCGTCGAGCCCTGAAAAGACAAAATCCACATCGCTGAAATTTTTGGCCGTACACTCTTTTACTACGATATCAGCGACACTCGACGGAAGTTCGGCTGACTCAATCCAGTTGGCTGCCTCAGCATAGGATTTCCCTGCCGAGCGGCTTGATGCGCCAAGAGCCGCGATTTTAAACCAGGGGTGATTTTGAAGGAGACGGATGAATTTCTGACCAACGGCGCCGGTAGCACCAAGAATTCCTACGTTGTATTCAGGCATTGTAATCTGTAAAAGGTTTCTGTTTCAGGGGTGATGGTTATTTTGAAAAAATCGTTTCTCTCCAAATAAAGCAGAGCGAAAATTTCTTAAAGCCTTAAAAATAAGAAATGATTCCGACAATCGATTCATGAAAGGACAGATTTTTCCTATCTTTACCGGCTGTCAACTCGATTAATCATGAAAAATCTGACAAGAACGTAAAGATGGCCGAATCCAGACTCGATAATCTCGACAAAATTGTATCACTTTCTAAAGCCCGCGGGTACATCTATCAATCCTCTGAAATTTATGGCGGGCTTGCCGCGGTATATGATTACGGGCCGCTCGGATCTGAGCTGAAGAAAAATATCCGGGATCACTGGTGGGCGGCCATGACGCGTAAACATGATAATGTGGTCGGGCTTGATGCTGCCATCTTTATGCATCCTAAAACATGGGAAGCAAGTGGCCACGTAGAAGGCTTTAATGATCCTATGATTGACGATAAGCAGTCGAAGAAACGATATAGAGCCGATATGCTGATAGAACAGCATATCTTAAAACTGCGCGACAAAGGAAAAGACGAAGAGGCCGACAGGCTTCAGGGCCAGCTGGATACAACCGGTTCGCGTAAGGGATTATGTGAGGATCTGCATGATATAATTATCAGTGAAGAGATCCGTGCTCCCGAATCCGGCGCGTTCGACTGGACTGACGTTCGGCAATTTAACCTGATGTTTAAAACTCACTACGGCGCTACATCATCCGGAGATGACGATGCCATTTATCTCCGCCCCGAAACAGCTCAGGGTATTTTTGTGAACTATAAAAATGTGATGGATACCGCGCGTGTTCAGGTCCCATTTGGCATAGCTCAAATCGGAAAAGCTTTCAGAAATGAGGTTGTTGCCCGTCAGTTTGTGTTCAGAATGCGCGAGTTTGAGCAGATGGAGATGCAATATTTTGTGAAGCCCGGCGATGACGAAGAGCAATACAGTGCGTGGCTCGACAAGCGGCTGCAGTGGCATAAAGATATTGGCATCCGGGAAGAGAATTTACGCGTGGCACCGCATCCGGATGATAAGCTGGCGCATTACGCTCTTGCTGCTGCCGATATCCAATATCATTACCCAATTGGCTGGCAGGAAGTTGAAGGCATTCATAATCGAACTGATTTCGACCTTAGCCGCCATCAGGAGTACTCCGGTAAAAAGATGGAGTATTTCGATCAACAGGAACAGGAGCGTTATATCCCCTACGTGATTGAAACGTCTGTCGGCCTCGACCGTGTGTCGCTGATGGTGCTTTGTGATGCCTACCGCGAAGAGGAAGTTGACGGCGATACCCGGACTGTTTTAAAAATGCATCCGAAGCTTGCCCCGACAAAAGTGGGCATCTTTCCACTGATGAAAAAGCCGGAACTGCAGGAACTTGCCCATAAAATCGAGGGAGATCTGAATGACCAGTTTATGGTTCGGTATGACGAATCAGGATCCATCGGAAAACGGTACCGCCGGCAGGATGAAGCCGGAACACCATTTTGCGTGACGGTAGATTTTGAAGGGCTTGAAGATAATACAGTTACAATCCGTTACCGCGATGATATGGCCCAGGAACGGGTGTCCGTCGATCAGCTGGAAAATGTGATTCGCGACCGGATGAAGAGCTGGAAACCGGAGTAAAAGCTGATAATATTATTCAATTATCGAAAAAGAAGTCTCCCCTATTAAGAGGCTGTGAGAAAATAGACTTCAAAGTAAATTGTACCTAATTAACTCAAGGTTTCTGTCATTTTCATCGCGACCAGTCTTTTTGACCCACCTCCGCCCCTCCCTGTCACGCCCTGGCGGGACTCGGCATGGAGGGGAGCTTCGAAATAAACCTTTTGGCCTTAAAAGTTTAACTGTGTCGAAATTTGTTATCGAATTTTCTCACAGCCTCTATTAAGGGAAGATTTCTCCGAAGGAGTGCCTTCGGCAAGAGGGGTGTTTAATCGATTTTCTCCAATTCTAATGGACATCCCCCTCAATTCCCCTTGGGCATCCTTTCGGGAAAGGGGGGACTTTTACAAATAGAACCATTTTATTCAACCTTCTTCAAAAATTCTACTATTTCATCAATCAGTCCGGGAGCGAACTCTTTGTCGAGAATACCATACTCGCCCGGCATGCCTGATTCCGATACCTGAAACAGGTGATTGGCGTTGGGGATGACATGAATTGTAACATTTCCGTTTATCTCTTCCAGGGCATCGCGGTTTGGTTCCAGGATCACCTGGGAATCATTTTCTCCAAAAATGGCAAGGGTGGGAACATCAAGGGATCTCAATAGCGGGGCGGGATCAGTTTCTATGAATGACTTAAACCAATCGCTCTTAGCCCCGTTAAGCTGCCGGGATACCTGCGCGTCGATAAACTGATCCATATCTCCCAGTGTTGATCGCTGTGATTCGGGCAGCTGATCGAGCTGCTCCCTCAGCCGTTCCTCAATATCGGCTTCAAGCTCGTCCCAGCCTTCTCCTGTCCGGGCTGCTTCGTAAACTTTTTGCTGGAACTCCAGATTTCTGGTCACTACCTCTTCGGGGATTTCCTGCTCTTCCGATATATTTTGTATCTGCTGTGTAATAATTTTATCGCCTGGCAGAGTAGGCGTTGCAAGGAGCACAACGCGATGAGGGGTAAACTCCTTCGCCGCCAGCAGGCTGATCAATCCGCCTTGGCTGTGCCCGAGATAGACGATGCTGTCGAAAGTATTGCCGCTTTGGCCGTTTGAAAAATGGGCTGCAATAGATTCGAGATCATCAGCAAGTTCATCTAAAGTAGCGTCACTTGATCCGGTGGACTCTCCTGTGCCGCGGTCATCATACCTGAAGGTGGAAATGCCATGAAGTGCCAGTTGATCGGCCATTTCTTCGAACAGTTCAAACCCGGCTACAGAACTGTTCCTTGTTTGAGAGCCACTGCCGCTTACAAAGATCACCAGCGATTTGGTTTGCATTGTATCGGGGACCACAAGGCTGCCGGCTATGGTAAGGGAATCTGTGGTTATTACGACCTCTTGCTCAGAGAAATAGTCTGTATCAGTTGAATCTTCATCAGTTGATCGTTCCATTTGAAAAGGAAGCTCAACCCCTGACTGTGTAAAAATACCATTGATAGTATCAGCTTCCCGGCCTGTAAGCCCGGCACTGAATGTCGCCTTACCCGTGCCGGTTTCAAATGAGAACTCAAGAGAGTCAGGCGTAAGAACCGGTACTTGCACCGGTAGGTTGAACGCGGATTGCTGAGGAATATTGATGGATCCGTCCGTTGCTCCGTCCATGGTATTGAATGTGACAGTAATCAGAAGCGGCTGGCCCTGCAAAATAATTGATCCTTCCCATGTTCCGTCAATAATTGAGTAATCCTGGGAATAAAGAAGCTGCGGTAGAAAAAGTATAGCAGCAATGAGTATGAAATTCTTCATCTAAGCAAATGATCCATGAAGTTAGAAATAATAAAAGCCTGTCACTAAAATGATACGACAGGCTTTCATTTAAGAAAAAAGTATTTAATGCTATTATTTATTGGTTAGCTACCCCAATAACGCCGCAAGCAAGACGAGCACCGGCAGCACCTGTTGGCTGACTTTCAAGATCATCTTCGCCAGCATGAATAATAATGCCGCGGCCGATGATGTTGTTGGCCCCTTCAAAAGAGATCACAGTATCAATTCTGTCATACTGGGCATATCCATTTTGATCCACCTGAATATTTCCGAGGTCGCCCACATGTCGTTCGTCTGATTCAGGTCCGCCGTGCCGAGTGCCATGCGGATTAAAGTGGCCGCCGGCGCTGGTTCCGTCAACTTCACTGCAGTCGCCATACTGATGAATATGAAAACCGTGTGTGGAATTCGCATCAAGGTCATAAACTTCAGCCAGGACGCGAATTCCTTCATCCACCTTAAAAAAGCGGACAACGCCATTCACATCGTTGCCTAGTGTTGGATGGAGAACCGAAACCAACTCAGTTATCTCCTCTCCGGTATCATTCATGTCATTTGATAAAGTCATATCAGATTCCTGTTCCATATCAGATTGACCTGCGCATGATACGAACAGTAACAGTGCAAAGAGTAGAGTGCTTGTTTTGATAGATTGCATAGGTTAAGATGGATTGAATTATTGTTGTAGTTAAATACTAAATATAGATTTCGCTCCACTGGGCAATTAACTTTCCTGCGTATTTACTGAAAACAGGATCGGTCAGCAAATGATCTGACTGGTAGAGCGATACAAAACTTTTTGGATGTTTGGCTCTTGCATAAAGTGTGGCCGCATTATCAATGTTTACCGTTGAATCAAGCGGTGCGTGCATAATTAAAAGTGCGCGGTTAAGCGTGCTGATTTTATCCTTTCGACCAGCCTCTTCGAGATCATCAAGGAACTGTTTCTTTATTCTGAATGAGCGCCCGGCGAGGGTTACGTCTGCCTCTCCCGTCTCTTCAATTTCATCCAGCTTTAGCGAAAAATTTTCTTTTACATGTGTTGGGTCTGATGGCGCACCAATTGTAGCCACTGCTTTTACGGAATCGAGATTATGGGCTGCGTGCAGAACAGCAGCACCACCCAGCGAATGGCCGACAAGCAGGGCGGGGGCTTCAAGGTTAGTTTCCATGTAGTCGGCCGCAGCAACCAGATCCTGAACATTGGAGCTAAAGTTCGTGTTGGCAAATTCGCCGTCACTTTGGCCCAGTCCCGTAAAATCGAACCTGAGGGTAGAGATACCTCTGTCAGCCAGCGATTTGGTAATATGTCCTACAGCCTTTAGGTTTTTTGAACATGTAAAACAGTGGGCAAACAGAGCAAAACCAATTTCGTCGCCCTCAGCTCTGTCCAGCCGGGCAGACAGATTATCACCAAGTGCCCCGGTAAATTCAATATTATTTGATTTCATTGAAGAATCTTTGGAATTAGATGTACCGCAACAAGGTACATAATCTTAAATACAGTATGGTGATGCCTATTATAGTAATAAAGAATATCGCGGTACCGTTCAGGTTATCTAAGTCAAACCCGGATTTATGGAATCGTTAAGATCATTTTACAATATCCTGCGTTTTTTACTTGATAGAGAAAGTGTTTAAGACGACTTTATGCCCTTAAATTTAATCCAATATGTTTATTTATGAACCCAAATAGCTTAACGATAAAAATTAGTACAGGTCTTTTGTCGCTGTTTCTTCTTGCCGGATGCGGTATATTCGGCGCCTCGCAAGATGATACACCAACAGAACGGTCAACACCATCAAGAGGAGGTTCTTCTGATGATGAAATAAAAGTATTTAGCGACGTCATCAAAGATTCCTTCCAAAAAGACGACGGTCTTTTCACCGTTTATGAGGATGATGGAACATTCTATTACGAAATACCCGACTCCCTGTTAGGCCGCGAGATGCTCATGGTGTCCAGAATTGCAAAAACTGCAGACGGCATGGGCTATGGCGGTGAGCGCCTTGGCAACCAGGTGCTTCGCTGGGAGCGCCGTGCAGATGATATTTTACTGAGGTGGGTCTCCTACGAAAACACCGCAAGTGATACGCTTCCAATTTATGAAGCCGTCCAGAATTCAAATTTCGAACCGATCATCATGGCATTTCAGATTGAAGCGCTTAATGAAGACTCAACCGGAACGGTTATTGAAGTGACGGATCTTTTTGAAACAGATGTTCCCGCTCTTGGTCTTGACCAAAATGATCGCCGTGAATACGGTGTCCGCCGGCTTGACGCGAGCAGAACGTTTATCGAACACTTAAAAAGCTTCCCTGAGAATATTGAAGCACGCAACTTACTGACGTATGAGGCCACCAGCCCGCCATCAAACACCTCAACCGGAACCATTTCCCTGGAAATTAATCACAGTATGATTCTGATGAGCAAAGAGCCGGTTCAGTCACGCGAGTATGATCAGCGTGTGGGCTATTTCAGCGTTACCAAACGCGATTATGGCAAAGATGTTCACCGCGCTGCGCTCGATCGGGATATCACGCGCTGGAACCTGGTGCCAAAAGATAAAGAAGCATATATGCGGGGTGAGCTGGTAGAACCCGAAGAGCCGATCGTGTTTTACATCGACCGGGCAACTCCAGAGCGATACCGTGAGTATTTGATTCAGGGCGTGGACGACTGGCAGGTTGCGTTTGAAGCGGCCGGTTTCAAAAATGCAATTATGGGTAAAATGGAGCCAACACCTGAGGAAGATCCGGATTTCAGCCCGGAGGACATTCGAAATTCCATGATTCGGTATTTCGCGTCTCCAACTCAAAATGCATACGGACCACACGTTCACGATCCGCGCTCGGGACAGATTATTACCTCAAGCATCGGGTGGTTTCATAACGTAGCCAACCTGCTTCGCAACTGGTATTTCGTAC
Source organism: Rhodohalobacter sp. 8-1 (assembly GCF_038150125.1). Classification (NCBI taxonomy): domain Bacteria; kingdom Pseudomonadati; phylum Balneolota; class Balneolia; order Balneolales; family Balneolaceae; genus Rhodohalobacter; species Rhodohalobacter sp. 8-1. The sequence goes on from NZ_JBBVMF010000027.1 coordinate 25,640, forward strand.
AAACAGCAGCTGCTAATCCGGAAGCACGGGCCATTGACATGCCTGATGAGGTGATGGGTGAACTCATCCGCTTTGTTTCTGCTCATGAAGTAGGCCACACGCTGGGACTTCCTCACAACTTCGGTTCAAGCCATGCTACGCCGGTAGATTCACTTCGTTCACCTACCTTTACCGATACGCACGGAACGGCACCTTCTATCATGGATTATGCACGTTTCAACTACATTGCCCAGCCGGGCGATGGCGTTACCAACTTCCACCCACGAGTTGGCGAATACGATAAATGGTCTGTGAAATGGGGTTATACCTGGTTTGGCGATATGTCTGTTGAGGAGCAGCAGGAAACGCTGAATGAATGGATTCTTGAACGCGCCGATGACCCTCGTTATTTCTATGGACGTCAAACATCCGCCAAGATTGATCCCCGGTCTCAGAACGAAGATCTGGGCAATGACGCTATGCGCGCAAGTGAGTACGGCCTTGCCAACCTCCAGGTAATTACCGATAACCTGATCGACTGGGTTGAAGAAGACGGCGAAAATTTTAGCGATCTGCAGGAGATCTATAACAATGTTATCGGCCAGTGGGGCCGTTACATGGGCCATGTGGCCGCAAATATTGCCGGTGTTTACGAAACCCATAAAACTTTTGAGCAGGAAGGTGCCGTGTATAGTCCTGTTCCGGTAGAAGAGCAGCGACGCGCAATGAGTTTCCTGAGCACTCACGCTTTCACACCGCCAACCTGGGCATACAATGAAGATATCCTTGGCCGTGTTAACCAGGCTGATTTTGTGGATACGTTCCGCAGCGTTCAGGCGAGAGTTCTCAATAATATTCTTGATCCGCAGCGACTTGCCCGACTGATCGAATACGATATCCGCTCTGATATTTCATACTCACCTTATGAATTTATGGATGATGTGCGGGCCTCTGTTTGGTCAGAATTGTCTGATGCATCTGCTATCAGTGTTTATCGTCGTAATCTTCAGCGCGCTTATATTGAACGTCTTGAAGAACTAATGACCGAAGAAGTGCCATCTGTTCCTGCTCGATTCCGTGAACGTATCGGGTGGACTCAGGTAAACGTAAGTCAGTCCGATATTCGGCCGATGGTTCGTGAGCAGCTTGAAAACCTGCAGGAAGATGCACAACGGGCAGCAGCTCGAACAGGCGACCGTGCAACAAGAATTCACCTGAATGATGTGGATCGTCGCATCGAAAATATTTTGGATCCCTCGTAACTAAGAAACAATTGGGATTGATTTAAAAAAGCCGTGCCTCTTTGGGGGCACGGCTTTTTTGCTTTAACCATAAGTGGTATAATTACGTGACTCTTTGGGTCGGATGAGCAGGGGATGACTATAGCTGGCCTGCATCAACCCACCATTTTCCTGAAAACTATCAAGAATTTTTTTCCAACCCTCAACTTGCTTGTTGTTATATAATCCGGCCGTGTAAATATAGCCGCGTGCGTAAGCCGACACCGGTGATCACTCAGAGATAATCAGACCTGACGATGCTCTCTCGCTGTAGTAAGTTTGATGGAGTTCTGCATACACTTCGTGTTAGTTATCAGCAGGGTTACGTGGCACAGGGCCATGCAGAGTATGTTCTTCAGCGTATGAGGACCGATACCGATCGGTCGAATGCTTTCGTGTATTTCTCATAATTAGTTTATAACAAAAAATGTCGTAGGGAACAGCAAGCTGGAAGCGTTCTGAATTTAGAGATGGGAAATTTTTGACATAAAAAAAGCTGCGCCGTAAGACGCAGCTTTATGTGTTAAGAATATTTAAAACTACTCTTAGTAGCTTGAGGATTCCTCTTCGGGTGGCATGATAACCGAATCAATGACATGAACTACGCCATTCGACGCATCAACGTCAGCTGCAATAACGGTTGCATCGTTAATCGACACTGTTCCGTTAGCAATTGAAATTGAAATGTTACTTCCTTGTACTGTTTCAGCCATCATTCCATCGCTGAGGTCGCCCGCCATCACTTCACCTGACACAACATGGTAGGTTAGAATTTTTACCAGCATGTCGCGGTTTGCAGGTTCCAGAAGGCTTTCGAGAGTGCCGTCGGGGAGCGCATCAAACGCTTCATTAGTTGGTGCAAATACCGTAAAGGGACCGTCACCTGATAACGTCTCTACAAGTCCGGCTGCCTGAACAGCTGCGACAAGTGTGGAAAGATTATCAGTGTCGGAAGCAACCTCAACAATATTGTGGTGGTTGTGATCCTGTTCACTATTTTGATTTGCAATGGGTGCCATGGCAATCAACACGACTGCGGCGAATGCCATGATGGCAATCTTAAATGTATTCATAATTCAATTAATTAAATTAGGGTTAAGGATTCTGCTATAGAGTATGTCAGAATCAGTACATCAACGTAGCTTCAAACACTAGTGTTCCCTTTTTGAGATTTAACAAACGATGAGCCGCTTCCGGGTTATCAATATAACCATCAACGGGTTACACAGAATTGCTTCAAATAAATAATCGTAAAAATTAGTATCTGTTGAATTTCCCAATCAAATAAAGAGCGTTTGAAAATAATAATATTCAATAAATTCGGACCGCGGTATAGGTAGTCTCTTCTGAACACGTGTATAACATGCAGAACCACTTCATGAAGAAACATACAGAACAACAGCTTACGGAATGGGCGGAAAAGATCAGCAGGTCCGATCAACGGGCATTTGATGAACTGTTCCGTGCGTTTTACCCGATCTTAGTGAGATTTGCGATGCGATATGTGTCAAACAGTACAACATCCAAAGACATTGTGCAGGAGTGTTTTATAACACTTTGGAAAACAAGAACCCGTATCGACGCTTCCCGATCGTTGAAAAGTTATCTGTATATGATGGTTCGGAATAAAGCCCTGAACACGATCAGAGATAATTCAGGAGTGGATATAGATCATGAACTCGCAAGTGATCAGCAAATGAACCAGCAGCCGGATGAAATAGAGCAAGAATATGAAAGTTCAAAACTTGAAAGAAAGCTGCAGTTATGGATTGGATTGCTTCCTGATCGGCAAAAAGAAGCATTCCGACTCAGCCGGTTTGATGGATTAGACCACGATGAAATCGCCGAGGTCATGAGCGTATCACCTAAGACTGTAAACAACCATATTGTAGCGGCTTTGAGCACCTTGAGAAATCGCTATGAGCAGTATAAGAATGAGATCAAAGGTTAAATTTTATGTCTGATAAAACATCTGAATCGTCACAAAACAACATCTCACGCGACGTTCTATTATCATTTGAAGAACAGGAACGCGACCAAATTAATGAGCTGTGGATTGCCGGTGAAGTCGCTGGCAGAACCGAGGAATTGATATCGCAGGCTGAAACAGAACAAGCCCTTGAGGATCTGCATATTCGCCTGGATTTCAGGGACCGGCCAGCCCGCATATTAGGATATATTCAAAACTACGGGCGTTATGTTGCCGCTGCTGTGGCGATAATCGTCATTGGCACCGCATTTCTATTGATCCCCCAATCGGTAGAAGCACCACTTGGAGAGATGGCAGTCGTTACGTTGTCTGATGGATCAACTGTTGAGTTGAACAGCGGGGCTTCAATACAGTTTAACAGGCTGTTTGGCATTACAAACCGGAACATTTCTTTAAATGGTGAAGCTTATTTCGATGTGGAATCGAGCGATACACCATTTCGGATTACGGCTAATGGAACGGTAACCGAAGTGCTTGGAACCAAATTTAATATCAGATCCTGGCCCAATCATCCACAGAATGAAACACACGTTGCGGTTGAAGAGGGAACGGTGAAATTCTATCCCAAACAACAAGACAGAAACGCAGTCATCCTTCAGGAAGAGATGGAAAGCCGCTGGCAAGCCGGGCTGGAAGTGCCGGAAAATCCATCTGCGGCTGAGCTTGATCGCGTTACGGGTTGGCGGGAGCGTAAGTTTATTTTTTATGATGAATCCCTTCAGCAGATATTCAATGAAGTTGAGCGCAGGTTTAATCTGCACATTGAGCTCGAAAACAGGGATGTAGCTGATGAAACGCTAACCGGATATTATGGAAAGGTGAGCGGCCCGCAATCTCTGCTGGATGATATCTGTACGGTTGCCGGACTGAATTACTCAAAAACAGCAAACGGTTACAGAGTGTATTAACGTGAGAATATCGGCTCGTTTTCTTTATTTATCATTAATTATTCTCATCGGTTTGATAGCCTTACCGGCAGGGGCTCAGACTGTACAGGAACAAACAGTCAGCTACGATTTTCGGGGAGAGTCCCTGGAGCAGGTGCTAGATGCCATTGCCCGGGATTCGGGTATCGATCTGGTGTACGATCCTGAGCTGGTGAGGGGACAGCAAGTCTTTAAACGTATAGAAAGCAGTGAGGTCACCGAGGCGTTGCGGTTGATTTTATTCGATCTTAACCTCGATTATATTATCCTGTCTTCGGGCACGGTGGTTATTATCCGTCGGGTGGAAAGTGCTCCTGCCTTCGGTACCCTATCAGGAATCATAGTAGACAGCCAAACGGGAGAGCCGCTTCCCGGCGCAACCGTTATGTTTGCTGATGCCGCCGGCGGAACAAGCACGGGACAGATGGGGCAGTTTTCAATCAACCGCTTGATGAGTGGAAGTCATACCCTGATCTTCAGTTATGTTGGATACAGTGCAGTCACCAAACAAATCACTATTTCGCCGGGACGTCACGTACAGGAAACGATCGAGATGAGGCCGCAACCGGTGGACGTTGCTCCTGTTATTGTAGAAGCGCACCGGCCGCAATTGTACAATTTTGGGGATCGCGGAGAGTCAGGAAGTTTTGGTTTTGATTCATATGAATGGACAAGGGGCCCGGTTCAGGATCTGGCCATGATTCCCGGCGTGAAAAGCGGAGTGCCGATGAGCGATATTTCACTGCAGGGCGGACAGGAGAGCGAACATCGCGTAATGCTTGATGGTGTTCCAATGTACAGTCCATATACAATTGGCCGGCTTTTCAGTTCATTCAGCCCGTACGCCATTGGTTCTGTTGAGGTTCAGCGTGCGGGATATGATGCCAGCCAGGGAAGCCAGATCGCGGGGCTTATTGATATGTCGCACCACCTGCCGCCAAAAGGACAAAAAGGAGTGATGTTCCAGGCTGATCCGGTGAGTATCAATCTCAGGGGTGATTTGTCGTACTCGCTTAAAAATCAGTCATCTGTTTCTGTTATGAGCGCATTTCGAACCAACATCTGGAGTGTGTATCGTGACCCTGTGCTGGAAGAAACGCTGCGCGAGTGGGATGTGATCGATCCGCTGATTACAAACAGCATGGCAGATATTGAAGACAACGCGGCGTACTTTGAACCGTACAATCACCAGTCGGACCTCTCATTCCATGACTTTCATACGGCTGTTCGCTATAAACCCAATACATATAATACGGTTCAGTTATCAGTATATGATTCGGATAACAGTTTGGGAACAGCGGTTTTAAATCGTTCACTGCCCGGTCAGGATATTGAACCCTATCTCTACGCAGCGGAAACGTATTCCTGGAACAACCGGATGGCACAGCTAAGCTGGAACAGCCTGCCGACTCCCCGCCTGGGCATCGACTCTCAAATCAGCTACACCCGCTCATTATTTAGTCATAGCAGCGAACTTGGGTTTGGGATACCGTTGCAGTTTAGAGCCAACAGTGAGACTTCTTTTTCTTCAGATGCAGGCGGTATTCAGTTCGATCGTGTTGAGCTCCCATCAGACGTGAAAGGAAATGAAATTGAACACTTTATTGTGAAATCTGACGCCAGCTTCAGTTTCAGTCCTTCGGTTGAGTTGCTGGGTGGCATTCAGTTTGATCGTGTGAGCAATGCGCTCGACAGTGGAGAGGAGGGAAGTCTGCCGCCAATATCTGATGTGACCTCCTCCATGCTCAGCGGATATTTATCAGGCAGTTTCCGGTTTGGCCGGTATTGGCATCTCAATGCAGGCAGCCGGTTTACCCACCTTGACAAGACAAGTCGCGTCTATGCAGAACCCCGGATGTCTCTGCAGGTCGACCGTCCCGAAGCCGGTATCGGGTATTGGTCAGGTAAAATATCGGGAGGGCTTTACCGGCAGTTCATCAATGAATACAGAGTCTCTAACAGTGGAGCTACTTCGGTTGTGCCATCATTTTCAATCTGGTCTCACGCCGGCACCCTGCCCATACCTAAGGCGTATCACCTGACAGGATCATGGTATTTGGAACCATCAGAAAAAAGTACACTGCGGATTGAGGGTTATTTAAAATTGCAGCCCGTGACCTCCATCACATCGTACCGTGGCTTTAATGAAGGCGAAGGAGAGACAGATGTAGATGTTTTTGCAGAAACAACTAAGATGAGAGCATACGGTGCTGGTATTCGCTACGAGCGTACCTTTTTTGAGTCGAAACTGAAACTCCTTTCCGGTTACGATTACAGCTATGCGACAATAGATATGGACACACAGTTTTCTCGTTCTGTGAGCACACCATGGAACGACCCGCATCGCGGTCAGTTTCGCGCAGTCTGGAATATTTTTAATGATCTAACCCTGATTGGAAAATGGCAGGGGGTTTGGGGACGCACGTGGGCTTTCCGGGATTCATATTACAGCTATTTACAGGTGTTTGAGCAAGAATCAATGAATGAGTTTGATTTCGGCTCACCTGATGATGATAACCTTTCTCACTTTAGCCAGGCAGATCTGTCTGTACTTTATCGCCCGGAACTGGAAGCTGCGAAGTTGCTGTTGCGGCTTGATTTTATCAATATTTTGAATCGGAGAAATGTGATTGACCACCGCCTGTCGCCCGTTTTTAAAGAATCAGATGTGAGTGGGTATGACATCACCCGAAGAACCCTACCCGGATTTTACCCGAAATTTAGCTTGAAAGTCAGTTTATAGGATCTACCTGAAAATTTGTGGATTGATGGCTAAAAATGTGATAATCGCGCAGAACATATTCAATAATTTCCAAAATTTGATTCAATGCTTTTGCAGGTCTTTCGCTTCGCCTTCAACGACAAAGGCTCGATCGAGAGGGATGCCCGGGGCAAAGAATCTGAAATAGCAACGTGTTTTATTCAGTCAATTAGCTGGTATTACCTTCTGAATAGCGTAACTGGCTTAATATGACTGTTGTAATGGATTATTACATGCTGTCATAAACTGACCTGCAGGAAAGTTTATGGCAGATTCCCGGAATCCTTCACAAGAAAAATAGGTATCCGGGTATTCTGACGTGTATTACAAGTAGGAAAAAATTCAACATAAACCAGTTTCAGAATTTTTGGAATGAACAAATCATCAACGTACGTGTTTGCTGCTTTAACGGTGCTATCGATCTTTTTAATGGGCGTATCCTGCGAAAGTATTACCAGTCCGGCATCTGGCTTGCCGTCTCAAGGTTGGCAGGATATTCCGGAAGTAAGCGATGCCGATGACGGATCACTTCCCGACAGTGTTAAGGCAGAATACATGAGAAGTGCGGAAAACCTGGCCCTTCAGCTTGTTATAGAGTCGGATTCCAATCAAATCGAAATACCGGAAAATCTTGTCCGGAATTTATATAACGGGCTGATTCATATCGTAAATTCCGGGCTTGAAGAAGCGCAGGACGTAACAACAGAGTATCAAATCCAAGCCAGGTCCCAATTTGCAAGGGGCGAAATTATAATCAGCGTTGATACCACAGAAGCTGACTGGCTTGATAACTGGAGAAACGGCCTTTTGGAGACCGGCGTGGAGCAGATCGACCAGCTCATCACTACTTATGAAATGGATTTGAAAAGTTTCAGTGAGCTACACTCTATGCCCTGGGCGATGGCGGTATTGAAGACAAATCAGCAGATCAATCCTCTGCCGTTTGCGGAACAATTCACTGACATTCCATCGATATCAGGCGCAGAACTGAATTTCATGGTGGGGGACGGCAATACTATTAAAGTAAATGTGGAGTCAGGAGCCATTTTTTACCGTTTTGAATATGCGTGGGGTGACTGCCCATCCGGCTGTATCAATCGTCATTTTTGGGAATTCAGTGTAGATGAAAACGGGGACGTTCAATTTATCGATGAAGGCGGAAGTGCGCTCCAGGCAAACTAAACAGCAAGTGCGGTTGAATCCAATAAAATGCTTGAGGACTTGTGAAATTCGTTTTAATCAATATGGGTAAGGGAATTGTCTTCTTATTGTTACTGGCCATGAGTCTGCTGGCATCAGGTAAAGGTGATGAAAGTTTTGAAATAGTAAGCTTAAGCTACAGTTTAGAGCTTCAAAAGATTAATCCATTCTATGTTACGGCCGGAATGCTGTTGGCATGGTTAGGTGTGCTCGGATTGATGTGCCTGTATCTTGAAAAGATTCCGGGAACAGCTTTGTATCGAAAGAGAAAACAAACCTGTGGTGAATGAGAAGGTCAATCCCAGCCTTTTTCACCAATAAGTGGAACGAACTTGAACTGTTTCAGCTGCTCCTGCTCAAAAGAATCTTCCCCGGTACGAGTTATTTTAGTCATTGTTTGCACATCCTGACCACCCACCGGCACAATTAAAATTCCGCCCACGGTAAGCTGGGAGATAAGATCTTCGGGAACGACCGGTGCTCCCGCTGTAACCACAATTTTATTGTAGGGCGCATAAGCCGACCATCCCACGGTGCCGTCGCCGCATTTTAATTGCGGCCGGTATCCCAACTCTTTAAGTATATCCCTGGCTTTAAGATAGAGAGGTTCGTGGCGCTCCACGCTATAAACATCTGCTCCCAGGAAACAGAGAATGGCCGTCTGATAACCCGATCCCGTCCCGATCTCGAGAACTTTATCACCCTTTTGAACATTCAGATGTTCGGTTTGTGCGGCTACCGTATATGGCTGCGAAATAGTTTGCCCGCACCCAATTGGGAGGGCGCTATCTTCGTATGCCCGGTTTTCAAGCGCTGAATCCACAAAGATGTGGCGCGGAACAGTCTCAATGGCCTGCAGCACACGATCATCTTGTATGCCTTTATTCTTAACCTCCTCAGCCAGTTTTTTCCGGCGGCTTGAAAACTTCCGATTATTTCTTCCTTTTACCATTTGTGCCTCGATATCCTATAATTATTTGTATCCAGAAACATATCAAAATGTAGAATTGCAATCGAATCTGACCTCATAAAAGTATCGAATTGTTGGGAGAAACATTAACCCGGATATACAACCAATCCATTTTATATCCAACGACGCAGAGGGATACATTTCGCTGCAAAACACGTGATTGCTTTTTTAGAACCTGAAATATTGATATAAGTTAATGTATTCCAATGGTTTGGGAAAATATCAATAAATATGCTGCGAGGTTTTCGGGTTAAATTGAAATTGTATTTAATGTCAATGCTTGTATTTTCAAGGCTGAACGAAACGCCGGCTTAATCGCAGAGTGCATGATTACGTTTTTTACTGGATGTTAACCAATTTTGAATATTGATGATGAATGCAAAGAAGTGGTTTGTTTTTGCCGGGCTGATGACGGCTACACTTTTAATTTTAGGCTGGAGTGAACTGTTTGCCCAGGCGGCTGCCGATGGAGAGACAACAGGTGTTTATGGTACGTGGATTAGTCTCCTGCCGCCGCTGGTAGCTATCGGGCTCGCGCTTACTACCCGTGAGGTCATTCTATCGCTTTTTGCTGGTATTTGGATCGGCGCACTGTTCCTCGTTGGTTTTAACCCGGTGGATGGAACCACACAATCACTTTCACTTTTAATTGATGCGCTCGTTAATGCAGACCACATCGCAATTATCGTGTTTAGCCTGCTGCTTGGCGGAATGGTAGGCGTTATGTCGCGCAGCGGCGGAACCCAGGGGGTGGTTGACGTGCTCGGGAAGTTCGCGACAGACCGTAAAAAAGGGCAGATTTTTGCCTGGGCATCGGCGCTCGCTATCTTTTTTGATGATTATGCAAATACGCTTATCCGCGGTAATGCACTGCGTCCCATGACGGACCGCCTTAACATATCCAGGGAAAAACTCTCCTATATTGTGGATTCAACCGCGGCTCCGCTTGCGGTCAGCGCAGTGATAACTACGTGGATAGGATTCGAAATTACCCAGATCCAAAACGCGCTTTCAGGCCTTGCATTAACAACAGAAGACGCAGAGCTTGCAACGCAGCTGATGGCTGGTGCCGATAATGCCTTTATTATTTTCCTGAACTCCCTGCCGTACCTGTTTTACCCTATTTTGGCGCTCGCATTTGTTTTGATGACGATTTTGATGAAACGGGAGTTTGGCCCCATGCTGGTTGCGGAGCGCAGGGCTGCGTCTGGCAACGGCGTCATCCGCGAGGGATCTATGCCCGCAACAGATACAACTCTCGACACGCTTCAACCTATAAAAGGTAAACCAAAACGATGGTATAACGCAGCAATTCCCGTTCTGTCGGTGATTTTTGTGGCCCTGTATAGCCTTTATACAACCGGGGCGGCGGCACTGGGGCCCGGTGAAGGCGGACTTACATCAATTATTGGGAATGCAAATCCGTTTGACGCACTCTTATGGGCATCGTTTACAGGCTGTGCGGTTGCCATTGCCCTGGCCGTTTTTCAGAAAATTCTGACGCTCAACCAAGCGCTGGAATCTTGGGTGGGGGGCATGCAGTCGATGCTGATTGCTGTTATAATTTTAATTCTTGCCTGGGGGCTTGGCGGCGTCACGCAAGAAATTGGAACAGGCACCTATCTTGCATCGCTTTTACAAGATTCGCTGCCGCTTTCACTTCTGCCCGGACTCGTATTCTTTATTGCGGCAGTCACGGCATTTTCTACGGGTACATCATGGGGAACCATGGCAATTCTGTTCCCGGTTGTGGTGCCTCTGTCCATTGCGATGGGTGCCGGTATTGGCTTTGCCGGCGGTGAAAACTACGGGATATTGCTGGGCGCCATTAGTTCAGTTATGGCCGGAGCTGTCTTTGGTGATCATTGTTCGCCTATATCAGACACGACGGTCCTTAGCTCAATGTCCTCAGCCTGTGACCTGATCGATCACGTGCGTACTCAGTTGCCCTATGCACTGGTGGTGGCTGCCGTAGCCATGATTGTTGGTGAGATTCCCGCAGCACTCGAATTTATTCACCCTGCGTGGGGTCTGCTTGCCGGACTCGTGATCCTTTACCTGATTCTTAAGTTCTATGGTGAAGATCCGGAAGCCGGTGTGAGTTCTTAATTCTTAGTGTTTAGTTGTGAGTTAACCTGACAGCGTATCTTAAAGCTATCCGAAGATTACTGTCAGCGTTTATATAATCTCAAGACTCTCTTAAAACTTATCACTCAAAACTAATAACTCACTAAACCATGCCCTTCGCCATTCTCCAGCCCGTACTGATTCCCGACCTGCACGACATTGCAACAATGAAGGCTGCGGATAAGGTGATCATTCAGAACACCGAAACCTGGTCGCGTAAAGGGCGAACCCATCGGGCGTTGATCCGAACGCCGGAAGGAACAGACTACCTGAATGTACCAGTGGTAAGCGCAGACAAAAAAAAGGAAATCCGTTATGTTCGGATTAATCACGATGAGGACTGGATAGAGCCGATTCTCCGATCGCTGAAATTTAATTACAGTAACAGCGTCTATTACGATTTCTATGAGCCCGAAATCGCATCTCTGTTTTGGGGCGGGAGAGACTTTGATTGTCTAATCAATTTCAGCGCCCATATCAAAAACAGGCTGTTTGAGTTCCTGGAGATCAGAGATGAGATTAAGGCAGAGTTTATTCTAAGCAGTGAGATGCCTTCATACGACCCTGATCCAGATCAGTTAAGCGACGTTTTGAGCGACGACATTTACTTCCAGGAGCACGATGCCCGCCACTACCAGCGCCAGGGAGAAAACAAAAGCACCCTGCCATTTACGCATCCCCAATACCGCCAGCATTTTGATGGATTTGAACCGTATTGCTGCCTGCTCGACCTTCTTTTCCAGTACGGCCCGGAAAGTTTCCGTGTGATTGACCAGGTGTAATCCATCATTCGAAAAAAGCTGCTCTCAAATAATCTTCCAGTAGAATTTTATGACCTTAGAAGAATGAGAGAATATTTGACCTCATCTTAATAGAGACATTTGGAAAACTGACGGGATAATTCCGAGGCCGGTAGATTTTAAAACACTTAAGTATGAGCTGAATCTGGCGATAATTTATGATCTTGATTTGCTTAGACGATGTTAATGGCAAGATAAATTCCAGGTAGACCCAAACAAGACTTGAGAGCATGTCACTTGGATGTCAGTTTTATTGTTGAAAAAACTCATTTTATTCTCCGGTTAGGGGACACCCCCGGCTTTGGCTGTATTAAAACATAAATACAGCAGTAAAGAAAACAGAAGATGAAAAAAATAGCCTACATCTTAATTTTAATACCGGCGTTTCTTGTCATACTCCGATACTATGCAAATGATGAACCGGACCCCGGGGTCATTTCCGAGCTTACATACGATGTAACCTATCGGTACGACATAAGGGGAGATGATAATTACTATAATATTGAGTCTTTTCTTCCACTGACCGACTTCCGTCAGGATATTGACGTAGCCCCAAGTGCTCTTCTTAGTTCTGATTTGATGCAATCGGACCGGGACGCAAACAGACTAATGATCTGGAGAGGGGCTGTGGCGAGAGATACCATAATCAGCTTTCAGTATTCAGTTAAAACAAAGCATGTGAATTTCGATATTGATCAAATGCTCACAACGGGTGAATCAGCCCCGGCGGATCAGCAGCAGTATCTGAAATCTTCAAACACAATCCAGGCTGGTCATGAAGAAATCAGGGAATCTTCCGATCGTTTTTTACTCGATAGCTCAGATAGCGTAAAAGATCTGGCTGATAACTTATTTGGATACGTGGAGCAGATTCCAACCGTCAGAAATGGGACGGCAACAGACGCTTTAGCCTGTCACAGGATAAAAGCATGCTCTGAAGAAGGTAAGAGCCGGTTACTTACGGCACTTTTTCGCTCGGCGGGCATTCCAGCGAGAGAGGCAGGGGGCCTTGTGCTGACCGAAGAGAAAAAGGGAACCATAGACTATTGGATGCAGGCCTACATTGGGGACAAATGGGTATCTTTTGATCCTGAGCGTAATCATTTCGCGGAGCTACCTGCTACGCACCTTGAGCTATTCAGAGGAGATCGCGATATCGTTACTTATGCTGACAAAGGTAATATTAATTCCTTCTATGATATTAAAAGAGAGCGCCAGAATGACTATACCGCATTTTCACTATTCGATATATGGAAACTTATTGATGACGAGAAATTACCTTTCCGTCCGGTGATGGTACTTTTGCTTTTGCCTTTGGGGGCCTATATAGTCGCTATCTCTACCAATGTTGTTGGATTTAAAACCTACGGAGTATTTTTGCCGGTCCTGATCGCCTTTTCTTTTCTGGATATGGGTCTGATTCAGGGGCTTATCTTTTTCACAGTTATTATTGGCCTGATTAGCTTCATGAGTTTTCCGCTCGAGAGATGGGGAATACTGCATACTCCCAAAATTGTTTGCCTGCTTACGGTGGTAAGTCTCTACTGCCTCAGCGCCGTAGAGATATTTTATATTACAGGGTGGGTTGCCCCATCGGCTACCTTGACATTTCCTATCATCATTCTCACTCTGATTTCAGAGCGTTTTGCTCAAAAAGTTGAAGAAGAATCGCTGAAAGATGCGCTTTTAGTTTATGGCCAGACAATCATCGTAACGTTGAGCTGCTTTTGGATACTTTCGGCAAGCGTTATACAGCACTTTTTCATCACTTTCCCAGAAACTCTGATGGCTATAGCCGGCTTTAGTTTACTGCTCGGTGAGTGGATTGGCTTACAGCTGTTCGAGTATACGCGATTCTCTAAAATTGATGGGGAGGTAAGCTATGTTAAATAGTCTCGTAAATCGATTTACAAATCGTTACAAGGGCGTAATGGGTATAAATGAGCGTAACCGGAAGCTTATTTACAATTTCAATGGCAGGTCAGACTATATCCTTGCGGATGATAAACTGGAGACTAAAAAAATTCTCGAACAAAAAGGCCTGAACTGTCCGGAAACATATGCTGCTATAGGCCGGGTAGGTGATATTAAGCGAATATGGGAGCAGAAACGGGATGTCGAAAATCTCGTAATCAAACCGGCAAGCGGACGAGGCGGTAATGGGATTTTACTTATACGGCGTAGGAATGGAGAGTGGTTCCAGGGTAAAAAACCTGTGAGTGATACACAGATATTCACCCACATAGCGAACATCATTTTCGGTATGTATTCTGGCGGAGATGACGATAGAGCTATTCTGGAGGAGCTGATCGTACCCCATCCGGAACTGACGGCTTTTTATGGAGGAGGGATTCCGGATATTCGTCTTATAACCCTATCTGAGAAACCTGTAATGGGCATGCTTCGGCTGCCTACACGGGAGTCAAACGGAAAAGCAAACCTCCATCAAGGCGGGGTGGGCGTGGGGATCGACATAGACACAGGCCTGTTAACATACGCTTATAATGGCAAAGCGTATATTGAAAAACACCCCGACAGCGACATAAAAATTCCGGGACAAATAATTCCTCACTGGAAAGAAGTTATGGATTTGGCGGTAGAGGTGTCAAAAGCGTTTCCCCTCAAATATCTTGGTATCGACATCGTGATCGACAAGAACAAAGGGCCGCTTGTGCTCGAGATTAACGTGAGACCTGGTCTTAGTATCCAAATGGCAAATAAAGCAGGATTGATGTCTAAGATACATGCAATGGGTGGCTTATTATGAACAGAATCGGTCTTGAATGGATAATTTCAAGGATTTAAAACCTTTTTTGGAAACCAAGTAATCAGCTATATGAGGACGTATGAAATTAAATGAAATAAGAATTAGGGGTCATGTAGCTCTGAATTGTAAAACATACAGAACAGTCATTTAACAGTACACTTATGAAAGCGCTCAAATCTAAAACACCCTATATGATTTTTCTGGCGATACTTTTCTGTATTGCAGCAACCGATTCATTTTTATGGAGCCAAAAAGTAAAGCCGCTAACAGTTATTGTTGATGCGAAAGTTAAAACTGACGATAGCACAGAGGTGGAGGAGATAGCCGAGCCCGCGATAATATCGTTGATAAAATTTTCTTTTACTGACGGAAAGGATTGATATGAAGAAATTAATAGTATGTTTGATCCTCTTATTCGCGCTTCCGGCTATGCTGTCGGCACAGTGGCGCATCAAAACAGGGATTAACCAGGGGTACGAGTGGAATATTTTTAAAAATCCGGAGCGGATCGTTGAAAATAGTGATACGCTGCGAAGAAACAGGTTGTGGAGAAACTCATCTTTTAATGAGCTGACTGCGGACGTTGATTATGCGAAAGAGATGGAAAACAGCATGGTCAGGATTAAATCCGACCTTAGCACGCATTTATACCACCAGGCAACAGAGGCACACGAGTTTTCTTATAGCTTAGAAGGATCGTATCGGAGCAATTTCAGTAGCAGCAAATATATCGAACTAAGCCCGGAATATTCAGTTAAACGACAAGATGGTGTTGAACCCGTTGATCAGGTCTTCAGCTCACGGCTATCCTACAGGGATATGCGTATTCCATTGGAGCTGGACTTTTACCTCGGCAATCTCGCATGGCTGAGGTTCGAAACAATGTATCGCAACAAGATGTATGACCGGCGCAATGATAAGCAGACCGGCTATAACGCCTATTTTTTAGAAACACTATATAAGAAGTCTTTTGATGACAGCGGGCGCTTTGATCACGAAATTGAGGTCTTTAACCAAACGCAGTACAGAGATCAGGTGACAACAGATTTTGAAGAGCCGAATGTACAAGAGAAAAACTTCAGGCAGTTTACTAAAATTGAAACGTCGATTATATACAGGCTGCAAAGCAGGCAGGATTTATTTGAAATCGAACTCCCTGTTTCAGGAACACTGTTTTATGATCATCCATCGGGTAATCTCGATTACCATGAAGTTGAATTTGGTACACAGTTAGATGTCAATATTGGCCGCGCCGAAATTTCAGCGGGTGTAGACCGAACACTCAGGAATTTCAAAAATTTTAATGTTGGAAGCTCCGGAAATACCTTGTTTTATGGATATTGGACAGGTGATGCAGAGATCGAGTTGGCTTTGGGCCGGCAAGTATATCTGAAGGTAAAAGCGCGCTATATTACCCGGTCATCTACTCGCAAAAAACTTACTTCAGCGTTTTACCGGGAGTATACAACGTCCTACGTTCAATCGGGCATTCGCATCAATATCCAGTAAACATACGTCCATTTCAGGAATATACATTCCGGTTATTTACGGTTGCTCTGATTTCTGCAGCTCAAAATCAAAATACTGTCCGGCCTGAGTAAACCGAAATGCCCGGTATTTTCCATCTGAAAAATCACTGAATACCATCTCAATTCCGGCCTGCTCAAATGCCATCGTTGTTTCGCTGTAAATCGTGAGCGGAAATGTTCCCTGACCGGTGGCTTGTACCATTAAATTATTTCCATCAACAAACAGCTCAATGTCGAGCGGAAAAGTGGGTGAACTGTAGATACCCGAGTATTTTTCGAGTGCGCTTTGTTCAAGAAAAATAGCCTGGCGCTCTTCAAATGATGGAATCTCATAATCGTTGCCAAATGTAATGCTCAGCATTCCGATCAGGATATCATTGAACGTGTAGTTGATGCCGTTTCCCAAAACAGTAAAGGTGAGACATCGCCGGGAAAGTGAGCGGCATTTGACTGGTAGCCCTTGATGCCGCCATTATGACCGATCAGTGTTTTGTCACCAAATGGAAACCGGATCAGGCCAAGCCCGAACGGCCCTTCAAAATTTGTTATCTTTTCGAGGGATTTATCAGGTAAAAGCTCTCCGCTGAAGAGGTCGGAAAAAAATGCAATACCTCTTCGGCTGTGGATAAAATAGCGCCGGCGCCGTGAGGAATCTGCATATTGGTACGCGATCCAGGGTGCCAGTCGCCTTGCCGATACACAAATGAGTCGGCTTAGTTTTCAACAGGGTGAATGCCGTCGGCAAAGTAAGTTGATGTGAGTCCAAGCGGTTCAGAAATTATATCCTGAAGCGCGTCGCCATATGATTTTCCTGTTTCTTCTTCGATAATGTATCCAAGAACTACGTAGCCGGTGTTGCTGTATTCTGTGCTTTCACCCGGCTCAAACGAAGTGCCGGCTGATTGAAAACGGTCAAGCATTTAATTCCGTGACTGAGCCTCTGAATAATATTGTACGTAGTCGGGATGGCTGGTGAAATTCACCAGGCCTGATTTGTGACGAAGCAGATGCTCAATCGTTATTTGACTGGCATTCGGCATTTCCGGGAAGTAGGTGTCCAGCTTGGTGTCCAGGAATAGTTCACCCTGCTCAATAAGCTGCAGAACCATAGCTGCTGTAAAGCTTTTGGTGATCGATCCAACCCTGTAGACAGTTTCGGGTGTTGCCGGAACTCCGTCACTTGAAATCATCCCGTATGCCTCACTGAAAACGACCTCCTTACCAGATAATACCGCTACAGAACCCATAATTTTGTCATTTTCTGTAAGCTGAGTGAAATAGCGATCAATTTTGTCCGTATTGATATCATTTTGAGCCAAAACTGTGTGGCTGGCAATAAACAGTGAGATCATAGACAGGGTGATAGCAGCAAGGAAATCTTTCATATGAGTGAACATGTGATGGTTTTCATAAAACACCAACACATACGTAAACATGTGAGGTGTATTTCCGTTTCCGGGGGATTAAAAATAGCTACCGGTAAATTTATATTATTGGTTAGCTGAAAGGTTTAATTGGACGCATATTACGCAACAACACGCATATTACGCAACAAATAGTGTCCGAAAAAGAGCAACAGTGTATTGAGAAGTAATAAAACCCTCCGGTGTTTTGAAATCACGGAGGGTTAATTTAAAATCGCTATTGATTATGTGTTTACTTAAAACCGGAGCTTCAATCCACCCATCACCCAGCGGCCCGGCATGGGGGCGCCAAGAATCTCCTGGTACTGGGTGTCGGTCAGGTTCATCACCTGAATGTATAGCATTGCAGGGCTCCATCCCGGCGTCACCTGCAGGTTCAGATTGGAGATGAAATAGCCGGACGGCACGTCGCCATCAACCAGTTCGGCTGATTCCTCAGAACGAATTCGGTAGCTGTTTTCGGTGTGAACTGATCCCCAGCGTGTGGAAAACCGCAGCCCGAGATTGACCTGATGCTTCGGGTGGTTGGCTATATATTTTGAGGGTTCATCTCCGTCACTCGTGGTACGGATGTAGGTGTAGCCAGCCTGCATTCCCACAGATCGATTATTGCCCAGGTTCTCTGTGGCATCCGTCAAAAACTCCACGCCGGCAGCGCTGCTCTGCTCAATATTCATGGCGTAGAAATACTCCTCATTCGGCTGCAGGTTATCTGCATTGGTGATGTTATTGGAGTTGGTAAGGGCATAATCAATCAGGTTGCTGCTCGAGCGGTAAAACACGGTTGGCGATACCTTAATGCGGCTGGCCGGGCGCCAGTCAAACCCGGCATCCACCGTCCAGGAGCGCTCAGGCTGCAGGTCCGGATTCCCGATATTCCGCCCGGGAGCGAGGTCGGGAATCTGCGAGGAGATATAGCGCTCTGTAAAATCACCGACGCGTATAGCCCGCCCAGCTGATCCTCTCAGCGTGACGTCGCCAACATTATAGGATGCGCTTAGTTGAGGCAGAAACTCCGTAGAGGCAATGCTATCGTACTGCAGGCGCGCGCTGGCTGTCACGTTCAGTCCGTTCACCCAGCTAAAATGACCGATGGTGTAAATACCGCCCATATCTGTTTGATGACTACCCCGGTCGGTGCTTTCAATTTGTTTGTCGAGATATTGTCCCCCCGCCATCAGCCGGATGTAGTTCATACGGTTTGATATGGCCTCTCCGCTGAACTCGTATTGGTGCGACAGGTTCAGGAAGAGCTGATCGGTCGTGTGTTCGTTGGGTGGCAGGGTGCCCGGCCAGAAATCAAAGGTGTCGTCCACATTTCTGTACGATATGTTAAACTCTGAGCGATGCGCATCTTTTTCGAACGTGACGGCCCCGAGTCCCCACCGGTTTGTGATCTGCTCTTCAGAATGATCAAATTGGCTGCGGGTATAGAAATACCGTGCGCTGAAATCTCTGTCATCAAACCCGCCGCGCGTGTAAACCGTGAAGTAATCGCTCAGGCGATATGAGAGAGAGGCGCTGTAGTTGGTCATCTCAAAATAGTTGTCGTAGGTCGGCTCATCTGAATCGCCCGGTTCAAACACGGGATTCGAAAGCTCTTCTCCATCAGAAGATATATGGCGCATGGAAGCCGAAAATCGCCACCGGTTTTTATTCAGGTCGATCCCGATATCACCTTTCAGTAGATTGTGCTGACCGCCGCCGAGATCGGCGAATACACTGGTCTGGAGTTCATCACCTGCATTGATCTGACGCCGAAGATAACTTCTTGTTTTGATGTGAACCACACCACCGACCGCATCGGCTCCATATGATGCACTTGCGGGGCCGCGAACAAGCTCAATCTGTCCTATTTCAGACAGAGCCACCGGAATATTCGTGTTAAAATGAGCGGTCAGCGGATCGTTCAGCGGAACATTATCAAGCATAAACAGCACTTGTGAAAACGTACTTCCGCGCACGCCCACATCAGCCTGCACGCCAAATCCCTGACGAGAATTAATATTTACGCCGGGCAGTGTTCGCAGTAGTTCGTCCACAGAGGTGACCGGCATCTGCTGAATATCCCGCTGAGTAATAACCGATACATTCTTTCCGCTTTCAGATATGGATGTTGAAATTCTGGATGCCGTGACAGAAATAGAATCGAGCTCCACCTCAACTTGGGCAACTGCTGTTTGAGCAGATAAAAAGATGAGAAAACTTATGAGCAGAGATAGCTTTTTAAACATTGGGGGTTGTTTAGTTGTTGTACTTCAAATATATATCCGAAAAGATACAGGCATCGCTTTTTAATAGAAACCTGAATCCTCGTAATTTTTACAAATCCCTGGCTGCCGCGGCCGTCTGTCGTTCAGGTTAAGGTCTGTCGTTTTGACGAATGTGATCTCCTGAACTGGGTTCAAACTACATTCACTATCAAAGATTAGGTTTTAGCTAACTTTTGCCGATAAATAACCTTTTGCAAAACCCCTGAACTCTGCTATACTTTTTTAGATATAAGCACCCAATGCTAATCAATGCTTTATATTCAAAATCTGACGCTATGAAACATTACTCATTTCTGTTTTTTATAGTTTTATTCCTTGTCTCGTGCACGTCATCACAAAAAATGCTGGAGCGCGGTCAGTACGAGCGTGCGATTGACAAAGCAGCAGAAAAGCTTCAGAAAAAACCCGGTGATACGGAAGAGCTGGCGGTTCTGAAGGAGGCCTATGAGCTTGCCAACATGTTCGATCTCGAAAGGATTGAGTATCTCGAGCTGGAAGAAAATGACCAGAACTGGATTGAGATTTCTGAACTTTACGAGCAGCTCAATCGCCGTCAAAATAAGATACGTCGCCTGCCCACCCGGGTCAGAAATCAGTTTACATTTGTAAGCTATGACCAGGCTATTGTCAATTCGAAGTCTGCCGCGGCTGATGTGTCCTACCGCCGTGGGATGGAGTATATGGATCGGGGAAATAAGGAGAGCTATCGTCTGGCATGGACTGAGTTTGTGAGAGCAGCAGAACTCTACCCGGGATACAGGGATGTGAATCTGAAAATTGAAGAAGCACGAATGCTCGGGATTAATCACACCCTGTTTGTTGTCGAAAATCAGTCAGGGGTGATAGTACCGGAATATTTTGAAACCGAACTGTCGAAAATTGCGCTGCGCGACCTCAATAGCCGATGGCTGAGTTTCGATACATTTGAAAATGAAAATATTGCATACGACCATTTGATAGTCCTCAATATCTCGGATATCTCATTCTCGCCTGAATCAGTTGAGCGGCAGATAATTCGTGAAACAAAAGAGATACAGGACGGGATGAAATATGCTTATGATGATGACGGCAACGTCAGGAAAGATTCGCTGGGTAACGATATCCGCGTTCCAAATATGATCAATGTCAGCGCTGAAGTAACCGACGTCGTGCAGCAAAAATCTGCATATATCGGCGGCTCTCTCGATATCTTCGAGCTTGAGGCAGACCAGCTTCTACGAACAGAAAATCTGTCGGTAGAATGGGTTTTTGAAAATCGGTATGGCACTGTAAGTGGCGATGAACGCGCTTTAT
Organism: Rhodohalobacter sp. 8-1; assembly: GCF_038150125.1. NCBI lineage: Bacteria > Pseudomonadati > Balneolota > Balneolia > Balneolales > Balneolaceae > Rhodohalobacter > Rhodohalobacter sp. 8-1. The sequence continues at coordinate 46,959 of NZ_JBBVMF010000027.1, forward strand.
CGGAAGAGAGCAAAGACATTGTGGGAGGACGAGAAATGCCGTTTCCATCAAACGAACAGATGGTGATGGATTCAGCAGATCTGCTGAAAGATCGGGCAAAAGCTATCATTAGCAATTCTCGCGATTTGCTTGAGAGTTGAAGAGCCCCGGCTGACGTCTGCCGTTGCCGTCTGTCGGGTAGGTTAAGGTCTGGTGGTTTGATGAAGGAGATTCTCTGGACTAGGTTCGGACACGGGTAGGTTAAGGTCTGTTGGTTTGATGAAGGAGTTTCTCTGGACTGAGCTCGAGCAATATCCACTCGTCAGCCCGCAACTGCAGCGTGCAGACGAGTCCCCGGTTGACGGCTGTTTTTACCGTCTGTCGGGTAGATTAAGGTCTGTTGGTTTGATGAAGAAGATTGTCTGAACTAGGTTCGGGGCAGACTCACTCGTCAGCCCGCGGAAGCAGCGTGCAGACGAGTGTTATCACTAAAATATATTCCCAAGATCTTTTTCATTCAGAACTTGATAGGAAATTTTTTTGAATTCATCATCATTAGCAGGCAAATCAAGTAACTCTCGTGCTAAACTTATGCTACATAAGTTTTCAGCATCATTTCCTAAATAATCTTCGAAAGACGAATATGGCCACCCTTCAAGAGAGTCGGACAAACCGGCTTTCATTGGATTCTGATGAATATATTGAAAGCACACAAGCGGATAATAATCATCTCGCACATTTGGTAGATTAAGACACTTAGCTTTCGTTCGTTTTCTGAAAAGTGACCCGCTTCTCCCGTATGATTTATTAATAGCATTTGTGTAAGAGCTTAGCAAAGTTGATATATCTTTATTGATAGGTAATAGATTTGAATTATTCTCTTTAATCTAAAGTGGTTTAATTCCCCGACCCTCTGGGTCGGAAAGGATAAAAGTCCCCCTTTGA
>NZ_JBBVMF010000028.1:0-47642 GCF_038150125.1 Rhodohalobacter sp. 8-1
TAATGTAGCAACTACAACCCTCACTCACAACATCTATTTACACGTTTGCGGAAGTTGAGTTAGAGCCTGTCTCCTCCCGAAAGGAGAGGCTTAAATCACCCAATTTATGCCTCTTTTATAGCTCCGGACCTATACGCCTTCAGCAATGCTTTCAGATCTTCGATTTCGCTTCGTATTTCATCACCGGTGTCCGTGTCTGCAATACGTATCCGGTTCATGCGCTGCTCGAGGATACGCGTTTGGGAATGAATATCGATCTCTTCCTCAATCGCCATTTCAGTGGATTGAAACGGCTGATGCGCAGCTAAAAGTAGTCCCCAGGAGTTATAAATGAGAGTGTATCCAGCGATGCCCGTTTTATCCTGGTAGGCCTTTGCAAACCCGCCATCGATAACCAGCAGTTTCCCTTTCGCCTTTACCGGGCTCTCCCCTTTTTTCACTTTCACGGGAACATGGCCGTTCAGTATATGGCCTTTCTCAGGGTCTACGCCAAACTCCTGCAGAATTTGCGAGGCAACACCCACGTCCGTTCTGTAATCGTAGTATGGATTCATGTTTTCCATGTGGGTGGCCTCATCTGCAATAAAATATCTCTCAAATGTTGCCATCTTATCTTTTCCAAAAAGCGGAGACTGAGACCCGGTCCACAAATACCACATGGTATCCATGCCGTACTGTTTCTTTTTGAGGTCATCGTTAGCAAAATAGCCTTGCCGCGACAACCGATCCAGACGATCCATAAAATCTTTAGGCCCGTAGCCATCCTTTCCAAACGTAAAGTGCTTCAATACGCCATTTGGTTTCATTGGAATACAACCGTGGTACAGAAGATTATTATTCTTGACCAGGTACATGCTTCCTTTGGCAAAAAGAAACCGAACGTGTTTTTGCAGGCGCTCACTATTTTTAAACGAAAGGCTTAGTCTCTCCATCACAGACTCCTCCTCCGGCGAGAGCTTATAGGGATCATCAGGATCAATAGTGGGGAAATTTGTGTCCTTCATAGGGTACGTCTTACCTTTAATCGTAATTGTCCCATTCTCATGATTAATTTTATCAAGCAGCAGCCGGTCTTTCATCTGAAATTGCGGGCGCCGTTTGATGATCTGCCCCTCCAGCTTAAACTGCATCACAGAGATCGCTTTTTGCATCCGGGCCATCATCAGTTGTTCCTGCTCCGTAAATTCATCCTCTACTTCTTTAGGCCTGAAAATATCGCAGGGGTCATCGCCATATACATCAACCGCCAGCGATACGAGCGGCAGCATGGAAATGGCATACCCATTTTCAACCGTTTCCATATTTGCATAGCGAAGCGACACTCGTATGACGTTTGCAATGCAAGCTTCACTCCCTGCCGCTGCTCCCATCCATACGATATCGTGGTTCCCCCACTGAAAATCCACGGCGTGATAGTCCATCAGCTCATCCATGATGACGTGAGCGCCCGGCCCCCGGTCGTACACATCGCCGATGACATGAAGCCGTGAAATCGTGAGCCGCTGAATCAGGTATGCCAGCGCCTTGATGAACGCACCAGCACGGTCCGTTTCTATGATAGTTGAAATAATGCTGCTGTAGTACTGCTGCCGGTTTTTTGTACTTTCCTGTTCGTGAAGCAACTCCTCGATAATGTAGTCAAAATCTTTGGGCAGAGCTTTTCGAACTTTACTCCGGGTGTATTTTGATGAGTACACACGGCAGAGCTTTATCATCTGAAACAGCGTTTTTCGATACCACTCTTTGGGATTGTCGACATCCTTTAGGATAATCGGCAGCTTTTTATCTGGATAATAGATGAGCGTCGCCAGGTTCTTTTTCTCCTGTTCGCCCAGCGTGTACTGAAACACCTCTTCAATCCGCCGTTTGATAGATCCCGAGCCATTTCGTAAAACGTGAGAAAATGCCTCATATTCACCGTGAATATCCGACACAAAATGCTCAGTCCCTTTCGGCAGTTCAAGAATAGCGCTTAGATTTATAATTTCAGCCGATGCTTTTTGAATGGACGGATACCGTTTTGACAACAATTTCAGGTAACGCAGATCTTCAATCGGTTCGTCGTTCATCTTGTATAGTGATGGATTGAAATTAAATAATGAGTCCACTCCGAAAAGTCAGATTTAGTACGGATGTTTATAACAAGCTTAAATAATTTAGACAATATGCCCCTCTCTGATTCCTTAGAGAGGGGTGGGGTGAATCCGAAACAAATAAATCTAAATTATTTAAGCTTGAGCCGCTAATTTTCAGAGCGCATGACTATTCGGAGTGGACTCAATAATAAAAACCGGCTTGTGACCTGCTCCAAGACCACTGTGCCGGCCTATTAATATAGTGCAACAAAGATCAGATTCAAGTTTCTCGATAAAGTTCGGTGAACTTTTGTTTGATAACCCGCCACTGATTCTCATCTCATTGAATCGTACAGGCAAGAAACTGTGTTATCACAATCAATCAACTGAACAAAAAAATCTTTAATCATGCAAAAAACGCTCGCATTCGATGTATACGGAACGTTAATTGACACCTCCGGCGTACTCGATACGCTTCAGAATATGATATTCGACAAAGCCGACATGTTCATGAAATCATGGCGGCAGAAACAGCTCGAATATTCGTTCCGGCGCGGGCTGATGAGGCAGCATTGCGACTTTTCAATCTGCACAAGGGATGCCCTCAATTATTGCTGTGAATCGCTTGACGTATCGCTTAGTGATAAACAAAAAGAGACTCTTTTAGATAGCTATACCATACTGCCCGATTTTCCTGATGTGAAACAATGCCTGGCCGAGTGCCGGGATGCGGGCCATCGCATTTACGCATTTTCAAACGGGAGCGCAGATGCTGTCAAACAACTTCTTGATCATTCGGACATCTATTCATTTTTTGATGGAATAGTAAGCACAGAAGATGTTCACACGTTTAAACCAAGCCCGGATGCTTACCAATATTTTATAAAGAATACCCAATCCGTCATACCCGAAACATGGCTTATTTCAGGCAATTCTTTTGATGTAATGGGAGCCCGTGCCTGCGGGTGGAACGCTGCCTGGGTTCAGCGCTCGCCGGATAAGCCGTATGATCCGTGGAGTGAATTTATGCCCACAGCAACGATTGAGAGCCTGGCCAGCCTGCCGGGCGTTTTAACTGATTCGTAACTGTTTGACGCGAAGCTTGTCATCCCGCGCTTGACGCGGGATCTCCCATTCGCTCAACGATTGGAGATGCCGGATCGAGGTTTGGCATGACATAGAATGTAGGTTAACAGAAATTTTCAAAGAGCCTGAAGGCTTCCAGGGTTTCTCCCGAAAAGATCACATGGTGAAAAACCTTGAAGGCCTTTTTAAATAACATATACCCATGTCGAAAGAACTCTATTTGATTGCATTAATACCGCACGAAGAGCTACGCAATGACGTACGGAAGCTCAAACTTGAAATGAAAGAACGATTCAACGCATCGCACGCTCTAAAGTCGCCGGCCCACATTACGCTCCAGATGCCGTTCAGGCGGGATGAGGCTAATGAAGATGCACTTGCAGCGGCGCTTGAAACGTTTGCGAAAAAGCACCAGGCGTTTGACATCAGAATCAGCGGATTTGACGCGTTTCCGCCGCGGGTCCTGTTTCTTTCCATCGAAGATCATAAGCCGGTTGCCAACCTCCACGCAGACCTTCAAATCCTACTTAAGGATACCCTGAATTTCCCGGAGAAGGAACTAATGAGCCGGTTCCATCCGCATATAACCATTGCCACCAGAGATCTGAGCAAGAAAATGTTCCACAAAGCATGGCCTGAATTCAAAGAGCGAGAGTTTGAGGGGGCGTTCACGGCAAACAGCCTCCACCTTTTAAAACACAACGGTAAGAACTGGGACATGTACAGAGAGTTTGGATTTGGAGGATGAGGAGTCTTGAGATTTGCGAGACCTCCAAGCGTCTGCCACCCTGTGGACCTTGAAACGTCTCACGTCGTTGTATGGTAACTCGCAGATTGTAGATGGCTGTTGATGTAGATGCCAAAATTCGGTAATCGGTAATCGGTAATCGGTAATCGGTAATCGGTAATCGGTAATCGGTAATCGGTAAAATGTGTTGAAAATCAATACTTATTTCAAAATTAAATCCCAAAAAATTACATCATCTACCGACCCTTTTTAGAAAAAGTTAAAATTGCAGGATTATAGCAAAGGCATGACTTTTCACGTTTCCTTTTTCCAATTCCAAGCCTCATATCTCACGACTCAAGACTCCCTACTATTTTTCAAAAAAAAGAATTGCTATATATTCTGAAATGTTGGTATTTTTGGAGTCTTGATTAGTTCACACAACTAATGAATAGATTATCACGACACTTGCCCGAGTGGCGGAATTGGTAGACGCGTGCGCTTCAGGTGCGTATGTCCTCACGGACGTGGAGGTTCAAGTCCTCTCTCGGGTACATTGACAAAGCCGTAAAGTGAAATTTAATAACACTTTACGGCTTTTTTATTTTCTACTGTAAAACAATTGTGAAACAATTACGCTCTTTTCTCCCCTGATAATTTATTTGCAGCCTGAGAGTGAAACAAGGACACTTGAACAAATCTTAAAATCAGCATCAGCTCTTTAACACTTGTTCTGCATTTCTTATAGGTTAGTAAAACTCTCCATTTAAAATAAATTTTCAGTAATGGCTTATTTCCATCTCCCTCTTTTCAATCCCTTCATAGATGAACTTTTCGCTCTTTCTTTAATCTAAAATAAAGCAATCTATGGACTACAAATTTTATCCCTACAAGCGTGGCGAACTCTACCTGATTTGCTTGGATCGAACCTATTGACTCATAAATGTGACCAAATCTACTTAAAAAGTAATCGATTTTGACAAATCACCCCCTTTTCTAAACAATTTCAATAAAAAGTAATCGATTTTTACGATATTGGTACCAAAATAAATGATAATCGATTTTGACGAATTATGGCTGATGATAATCGACTTGAAGAAAATATAACCGTTTTCAGAAATTATACACTTCCTGAAACCGGTATGAAGCTGGCCGGATATAGCGCTTTAATACATTTCTACAATTTAGCGGTACCTTTGCCAGAATTAATTTCTGCAATAAGTGAAAAGCACAGAAGCTATACCGAGGGTAAGTGGCGTGTGTTTAAAACTGGGCGGGAACCAGCTCCTACTCTTCTTGGCCACCTTACATTTGCATTTCGATATGAAGGATTGGATCTGCTGGTTCTTAAAAAACTCTTTGAGGCGATTGATAAAAATGACATTGAAAAAATCGTAAAAGATCAGCCAACCGGTCGGAACAGCCGGAGAATTTGGTTTTTTTATGAATGGCTGATGGATGATGGACTCAATGTAGAGGATGCACAATCAGGGAATTATATTGAGGCTCTTGATCCCAAACTACAATACCCCGGCCCAAAACAAAGATCACAGCGACATCGTGTGTGGAATAACCTGCCGGGAAACAGGGATTTTTGTCCGCTAATACACCGCACTGAGAAGCTTGAACGATTTAGTGTTGAAGAGTTGGAAAAGAAAGTATCTGATACGATAGGAAAAGTACATCCGGATCTACTATCACGAGCCGCAGCTTTTCTGCTGCTAAAAGATTCCAAAGCTTCGTATGCCATTGAAGGGGAAACTCCTCCTGAAAACAGGGCACAACGCTGGGGAAAAGCAATCGGACAGGCCGGCCAAAAAGACCTTACTGAAGATGAATTGCTTCGACTCCAGGAGATTGTAATTGAAGACAGACGGTTTGTTGATATGGGCTGGAGAGAAGAAGGGGGATTTGTCGGTGTACATAACCGGGTTGATGGCAAGCCCCTTCCGGATCATATATCTGCCAAATGGCAAGATATTCCACAGCTCATCCAAGGCTTATTAAAGGGCAACGAGTCTCTCATTAACAGCGACTATGATCCTGTATTAACGTCGGCATCAATTGCATTTGGGTTTGTATTTATCCACCCTTTTGCTGACGGGAACGGCCGTGTACACCGGTATCTGTTTCATCATGTGTTGGCCCGAAAAGGATTCTCTCCCAAAGGACTTATTTTCCCGGTTTCAGCTGTCATTCTGGATCGGATTGATGATTACAGAAACGTTCTGGAATCATTTTCGAAACCACGACTTGATTTTATTAAATGGAAACCAACTCCGGATGGTAATGTTGACGTTTTAAATGAAACCATCGATCTCTACCGCTACTTTGATGCGACGAAGCAAGCGGAGTTTCTTTATGAATGCGTAGAGGAAACGGTTCTCAAAACACTGCCGGAAGAAGTGCTATATCTTGAGTGCCATGATAAAATGAGAAATTTCCTACAGGATCATTTTGACATGCCTGATAAACAGATGGAAAACCTGATTGGTTTTTTGCGTCAAAATGGTGGTAAACTATCTAAACGTGCTTTAGACAAAGAGTTTGAAGCATTAACCGATGATGAAGTCATGTTATTGGAAAACAAGTATCAAGAAGTTTTTATTGATGTCAGTTGATGATTTTCCTCAGGAATGTAATGATTAGCCTATCTGACTCAATTTTATTAGGGAAGATGATTGTAAATACTGTCTTATCAACCAAACTATGAAAAGCATCACATTTAATAGAACTGAGCTCTACAAAGAGCTTTGGGGAAAACCCATGACTCAGATCGCAAAAGATTACAAGATAAATGTATATCAGCTTACGAAGGTATGTGATGAACTCGAGATTCCAAGACCGGAGTCAGGGTATTGGTCGAAATTGCGAAATGGTTATAAGGTAAAGCAAAAGCCACTGACGGAGTTTGAAAAAGAAGAGTACAAATTAGCGCTCAATGATGATCCCGAAATAGATTTGAAGGATCAGCTTCCAAAGACGTTTAAGACCATAAAGTTCAAAAAGAATCTGACCGGACTCCACCTATTAGTCGATAGAACATACAGGTATTTAAAAGATAGGGACTATCGAGACAACTATGGAAGGCTCAAACCATTCGGAAAAGATTACTTAGGAATCTTGGTTTCAGAGTCACTATTGGAACGAGCCATACTTTTTTACGATGGCCTGATTAGAGAGTTAGAAAGACAAGGTTTTCAGATCACAGGAGGAGGCACTGATAAGACTGTGTATACCTCAGTTAAAATTGGTGATGATAAGGTTTATATACGGTTAGAAGAAGCAGGCTCATTTAACCGTACTAAAGTTGAGAGTTCCTGGAAAGAGTATGACTACGATTACTACACCACAGGTAAACTGAGACTGCAAATATCCCAACATGCTTCAAGTTATCGGTCTAAAACAATTTCTGATGCCTATGACCGAAAATTGGAATATCAAACTGAGAAGATTTTAAAAACCATTCTGCGTACTGCAAAAGAAGCAAAAGAGTGGCGTATCAATTGGGAAGAAAAAGAGAAAATAGAAGAACAACGTCAGAAAATCAGACAACGTCAACGACGTGCGGAAGAATTAGAGCAAAAGAAAAGAGCGGATTTGGAGCAAGCTTCTGCATCCTTCACAAAGTCACAATATATCTATCAGTATATTCAGGAAGTAGAAATTCAGATTAAACAGCAAGAGCTGAACCAGGAGCAGTTGGCAAGGTTCATTAAATGGAAAAACTGGGCTACAAAACATGCTGACAGACTCAATCCGGTAAAACAAAAAATTGACGCAATTTTAAACCCGGTGAAAAAAGAGGAGTCGAAACTGCAGTTTAAAATTTATGATACAGTTGAGATTAATGTCTAATTAAGCTGAGTTAAGGATATGCTATCGATAAGTATTGTTCCGGTTCCATTTAACTTTAAGCCGATACTACCGGCTTTCGGAGCCTCTCCGTGGCTGTGGATAGCCATTTCTTCATTAATATAGGCACGAAAGTGAGTGTCAGAGGCAACAGTTCGAATAAACATCAGTCCTGAAGCTGTATACTGTTCTTCAGCAAAAACTGTTCTTTCCCCATTAATAACACGTCCCTGGGTTATAGTGCCGTCAGATGAGAGTGCGACAAAGTCGTAATTTTGACTGTTTTGCACGTGGTTGACAAGTGAGACTTTCCCTTGAAAGCCAGAGAAATCCAAATAATAATCAACCTGTACGTTTTGGACCGTACGCTCTTCCACAAATAAGTTAGGTATTGAATCTACGGTAAGCTTAAGGAGGTAATTCTTCTCGTTTTGGAGAACTTCAGGCTCCAAATCCTGGACAGATCCCTCCAACCACCGAAAGTGTGATAACAGCGTGCTTACTCCATTTGGGCCGATCGTCCATGTCCAGTTGTCGTTATCCATCACCTCAAATGTAGTATTTGATTCTATAGATTGTGAAACGCTGGGCACATTCACTTCTTCTTGTTGAAGCAGCTGCCCCGTCCCGGCACCATATCCAAAGACTAATTCCGCACCGTGCTCCCCGGTTTCATAGAGCAGAAATACCCCTGGAAGGGCAATAATGAATGCTGCCACATTGATGATTTTACGATCAAGCATTTTGAACCAATGGAGACCAAATCGTAAAACAACATACCCAACGAAGTACCATACCGTCCAAAGAGCCCAGTTAGAGTGACTATTTAGAACATTTTGCGCCTGCGAAGGTAGAAAAACAGTGTCTGCAGCCCAGGTTCCTGTGTAATAGGCAGCAATAGCTGAAATAACTCCAACTCCATACAGAAGAGTGGTTTTTGTATCGTCCCACCAAACATCCGGCAAAAAAAAGTTTACCAGATCCATAAATACTGCCAGGAACAGTATGGCTATGGGGAAATGAACAAGTATCGGATGTATGTTGGGTGCCCATTCGGGTATTAGTTCCATAAAGAGAGGTTCATTAGCTTAAAATAGTTGAATAAAAACGAATGCTGATAATCCCAGGACATTAATAAGTATAAACAGACTCACTGCAATAGTCTTAATCTTACCCCCGCTCTCCATTTCCATCATTTTCATTTCGTGTGATTGCATGTACTTCTTATGCAGCCATACCAGCACACCGGCGATCACAGTGAATCCAATATTCATCCAGAAAGTATAATCTATCTTAAACTGGGTGATCTCAGATACCACCCGCGCGCTTTCCGGAACAATCCCCAATAATGAAAAAAGACCATTCAGGATCAAAGCGGTTGCCACAATGCTCACGTACATTATCCCGGCAATGTAGAGAGCCACTCTCCACCCATAATATTTTGCGTTAATGTGAACCAGCGGCGGCACCATCAGGTCGGAGTAAATAAACCCCATAATTCCGGCAAACAGCACACCATTTTCATTCAAAACGGTAGCCAAAGGAATATTTCCCATTGAGCCAATAAATGTTGCTGCAGCTACAAATGGGGCAATAAGAGCATTTTCTATCGCAACGAGCCATCCGGGAAGGTTTTGGGCATCTGCTAAAAACAGGCCAGACCAAAATGATTCGGGTACCAGAACTGCAACAAAACCGGCAATAGTAAACCCTATCAAAATGTCTTCCCAGGCCATTTTCCAGTCATTTACAAACTTATGACCCACCAGCCGCCACCCCTCTTTACTTTTGATCCGTTTTTTCCAGTCAAAATCCTCCTCCAAATCGCTACCAGCAGATTCCACTTTTTCTCTTGCAGCTTTTAACCAGTCTTCCGGGTAGGTTAGTTTTATAAGTACACTGCTTATAGTGATCAAAACAAGCCCGCCTATGATCTCTGCTACCAAATACTGCCACCCCAGAAAAATAAGGATCAGTATTCCCAGCTCTATCACCAGGTTTGTTGAAGCAAACATAAATGCTACTCCGGCTATAAAATGTGCCCCCTTTTTGATCAATGCCCGCGCAGCCGCCAGTGCGGCAAAAGAGCAGGAAGAAGATGCAGCTCCGAAAAACGTAGAGAGGGATATGCTTTTCAAATTGGCCTCACCCATATATTGAGTAAGCTTACCTTTCGGTACAAAAGCCTGGATCATCCCTGATACAAAATAGCCAAGCACAAACGCCCAACCTGCTTTCCAGAAAAAACCGAGTGCTGTCTTGGCAGATTCGGCATATAAGCTTAAAAAATCCATAAACGATCTTATTTTGTATTACGATTGTTCTTCATTTTGCTTTTACCGGCAAGATAAACACTGAGTGCCGGCAGAAATGTGATCTGCAAAACCGGGGAAAGACCCACCGGGTAATTTAAGATTTCAATCACAGGCATATTTGAAGAGTATTGCCACAGATTCAGCACTTTGGCAATCCACTCCAGAAAAAAACTTGCCAGGAAGCTGATGCCTAAGAGAAGAGCATATTCCTTGAAAGTGCTGACTTTAATATGAACGGCAGAGGCAAATACGGTAACAGTTTTCCACAAACCCAGCACAATTAGTATATCACCGAAAATTGCAGCCCACATCCATAAAGTAGCTTCCCAAAAAGGCCAGTCCCACATCTCATACAGGAATAAGCACTGTATAAACTCCCATAGCGTATGCAGAAGGAATGCCCAAAAAACGACATGAAGTGTACTATTCTGCTTCATCAGACAATTTCAAGATTTGCCATCATCCCGCTATCTTCATGTTCAAGATTGTGGCAGTGAAATACATACAATCCTTTTGGAGCATCGAATGTCACAATCACTCGAACTCGTTCACCGGGCATTACCAGGACGGTATCTTTCCACCCTGTTTCGGTTGGAATAAGACCCCGGTTTCCGCTGCGGCTTAATACTTTAAATTGTACAGCATGAATATGCATCGGATGAGGGACAGCGGAATTGTTGATGAACTCCCAAATTTCTGTATCACCCTTGGGTACTTCTTCATCAACGCGAAGCATTTCAAATAACCGACCGTTGATGGTGTGGCCGTTCATCATCTCCATATCTAATGCAATTCGTCGCGTGCGGTCAGCGTCCTCTTCGGAGGGGAAACTGATCTCAGACAGTTGCCGGGGAAGCTCTGCAGAAGCAGACGATTCGCCCTCATTGCCAATCCGAAATTCCATCAATGGAAATTCACTGCCTTGTTCCGGACCACCTTGCCCCATCATTTGAGACATGTTGCCCATCATTCCGCCGTTTGAAGGTACCGAAAACGTTTTACTGATCAATTCTGCAGATTTTTCGTCGACTTCTTTTGAAAAATCCACCAATATATCCGCCCGTTCTCCGGGAGCCAGCAGTAGTTCATTGGTTTCAACAGGGTTGGGAAGAAGTCCGCCATCAGAGCCAATCACCGTAAACGGATTTCCATTTCGAAAAGCAATATTATAAATCCGGGCGTTGGAGCCATTTAGTAATCGCAACCGATAGATTTGCGGCTGTACTTCGTGATAAGGGCTGGGAACTCCATTCACCAGAATATGGTCGCCCAAATAGCCGGTCATCATTTGCTCAGGCATCGAAGGGTTATAGTATATTCTGCCGGAAGAGTCTATTCTTCGGTCCTGAATAACCAGCGGCAGTTCAAACTCACCTGAAGGCAGGTTTAGAGCTTCTTCTTCATCGTCAGTTACAATAAAAAAACCTGCTAAGCCTCTGTATACCTGCGGGCCTGTAATTCTATGTGGATGAGGATGATACCAATAGGTCCCGGCCCTCTGATTGATCTTAAAATCATAGGAATAACTTCCTTCTGAAATAACATCCTTGGGGTGTCCGTCCATATCAGGAGGCACAATCATGCCATGCCAATGAATAATGCTTTCCTGACCAATATTGTTATGGAACTGAACCCGAAATCGCTCTCCTCTTTTTATACGGACAGTTGGTCCCGGCAGGGCCTCATTAAACTGCAGGCCGTCTAAAGTAAATTGGTCACCAATAACAAGGTCGCTGCGAGACGCTCTTAACTGATCACCCTCCAGGGTCCCTGGTATTTGCAAGGGATATTCATAGTCATCTAAATCGTTTGTGCTGGCATTCACGCAGGAGGTGACAAATGAAGGGGCCAACAAGAAACCGGCACCGGCTCCTGTGTACTTCAAGAATTTTTTTCTATCCATTTTATTTTAGTTCTTCAATTCCCGTTTACGCTTGTTGTACTCCTCTTCATCAATTTCACCGTTAGCGTACCGGCGTTTAAGGATCTCCATGGGTGTTTCTTTGTTCTGTTTATTTTGACCGGAGTTCCACAGAAATCGAACCATGAATATGATCAGTATGATTATTAAAAACCACCAGAGGAACATCATCCACCCTCCTCCAAAAAAATGAAAATCATGCATAAGACTCTAACCATTTTGTTAATGAATATTTTAAGTAATGTTATAGAATAAACCATTAAAACCACATCCGAATGCCGCCGAGCAGGCTTAGGTTGCTGACGTGTCCGCCTGCGGCACGAGCCATATCGGCGGTTTCGCCCAACTTGCGCTCCCAGTTCATACCGATGTAGGGGGCAAATTCGCGTGCAAGTTCATAACGAAGGCGGAACCCAAGACCGATATCATTGAATCCTGATCCAACACCCCACTCCGGAACGTCCTGAAGTGCCACACTGGTTTCGATGACAGGCTGACCGATAAGGCGCTGTGTAAAAAGCAGGTCATACTCAGCTTCCAGTGATGCGGAAATATCACCGTCTTCACTGACGAACATACCGCTGTCGACATGAAAAAAATATGGGGCCATTCCCTGCAATCCCAGAACCGCAAGGCCCCGCGATTTGTTGCCGCCACCTTCATAGGCCAGATCATAGCGGATGCCGGCCTGCAGATCAAAATACGGGGTAATTGCACGGCTGTAGAGTCCCTGGAATTCCATTTCGGCTTCACTCTCGGTAGTCAATGCTTCCCCGTGTGACTTGAACCAGAATTTGTTCAGATCTTTACCCACGTATCCCTGCAGCTCCCACATGAGGGGATTTACCCCGCTTATGCTGCGATATTCCAGCTTCTCAGCAATCAGATAAACGTAAGTTTTGTTGTCCATCATTAAATCGTTGCTGAACTCGGGTGCCTTTTGAGCCTGCGCCGGACTGCCTGCAATCAATGTTAGAACAAAAACAGTAAGAATAAATACTGATGCACGTTTAATTAAAGTCATCTTCATGCGGTTTTGTATGTCAAAAAGAAGTTGTTCGTCTATGGCGTTTAGGATTCCCTTATCAATATTCCTGCCCGTATATACTGCCGTCTTCATCAGCTACCTGTACTACCCGAAACATGCCGCGTTCCATGTGATAAAGGATGTGGCAGTGAAAAGCCCATCGGCCTTTATCACGTGGTGTAACGAGAGCTGATATTCGCTGGGCTGGTTGTACAAGCAAGGTGTGTTGTCGGGGATTGTATTGTCCGTTCCCGTTTTCCAGCTCCATCCACATGCCGTGCAGATGAATAGGATGCTCCATCATCGTATCATTAACCAGCGTCAGCCGCAGCCGTTCGTTGTGTTTGAACTCAATGGGGCCGTCCACCTCATGAAACTGTTTCCCGTCGAACGACCACATATACCGTTCCATGTTACCCGTCAGGTGCAGCTCCACTTCGCGTTGTGCATCACGGGTATCACGGTTGGCACGAAGGCTTTTAAGATCGCTGTATACCAGCACTTTTCGACCGTCATTACCCAAGCCGATGCCCGGTTCATCCAGCCGGTCAAACTGGTTTTGAGCGATGGCTGCCGCACCGATACCGTGTTTATCAGGTCCGTGTTGGACGGGGTCTGTCCCATTTCCTTTCATGTCCATGTCGCCATGGTGCATCTCCCCATGATCCATTTCTCCGTTCCCGTCATCTTTCATATCCATACTGTCCATGCTCATTGCCATACCCATATCCTTCATGCTGCGTTTGGGCCGTGGGCGCAGATCCGGCACAGGAGCTTCCATGCCATCACGAGGTGCAAGCGTACCCCGGGCGTAGCCGCTGCGGTCCAGCGACTCGGCGAAAATGGTAAACGGTTTTTCTTCTTTTGGCTCTACAATAACATCATAGGTTTCGGCAATTCCGATTCGGAACTCATCAATGGAAACCGGCTCCACATTTTGCCCGTCAGCTTGAACCACGGTCATCTTCAGGCCGGGAATGCGAACGTCAAAAGCTGTGGTGCCCGCCGATGCGTTGATAAATCGAAGCCGCACTTTTTCGCCTTTTTTAAAGATGGCATTCCAGTTGGAGTTGGGCCCCCGGCCATTCATCAAATGGGTATAGGTGGCACCGGTAACATCCACAAGGTCTGTCGCGCTCATTCGCATTTTACCGAACATGAGATAATTGTTCACAGCGTCACCAAAACCGTCTTTCTTTATATCATCAAAAAATTCGCCAATCGTTCGTTTCTGGTAATTATAGTAGCCTTCCTGTTTAACGTTATTTGCTAATACTCTATAGGGATCTTCGAAGGTCCAGTCTGATAGTACAACCGGATAATCACGATCATACTCAACCGGGTCCTCATCGGCCGGATCGATGATCAGGGGACCGTAATGGCCAAGCTGTTCCTGAAGTCCCGAATGGCTGTGATACCAATAGGTGCCGTTTTGCCGCACCGGGTATCGATATTCAAAGGTTTCGCCCGGGGCTATACCATCAAAACTTACACCCGGCACGCCATCCATCTGAAAAGGCAGCAATATTCCGTGCCAATGGATGGAAGTTGTTTCATCCAGTTCATTCTTAACCCGTAAAAGCACGTCTTGTCCCTCTTTCAACCGGATGAGAGGTCCGGGTACCGTACCGTTAATACCAATGGCCCCTCCCTGCTTCCCATCAATCTTGTGGGGCATTCTGCCAATAGTCAGATCAATCACATTATCAGGACCCTTTGGACGAAGCTCGTTTCTTTGATTGAACCCTGCAAATGCATAGGTGGGCAGGATAGAACTTACACCAGCCAGAGCCGCCATCGTGGCGGTATATCGCAAAAAGCGAAGGCGTGTAATATCATTGTTATTATCTTTACTCATAACCGTTTTATTGTCCAATTTTCAATTTGTGTGAAGGATTGGTTTGAATTTAAAACAGATTCGAAATATAACAGGTAAACCTTAAATCAAGCTTAAAGCATTTCTCATTTTTAATCTCCTGCTATAAATTAAGTGTTCGCTACATTCAGAAGACTACGTTCCTAATGATGGCCTCTTCCCATCATTCCGCCGTGTCCGCGGCCCCCATTTTCCCAGTGATCATGCATCCCGTTCCGGTTACCATCGATAAAGCCGGGGCCATGCCAGCTGGGACTACCGTCCTGTGCATAATCACAAATTCCGTCTTCATCCTCATCAATAAAATTATGACCTTTTGCATGGTGGGTTTCTTCTTCAAAGTAGTCGTTTATGTGATTTCCATTCTCATCGTGAAAACGCATCCCTTCATGCCGGCTATGCATGGGATGGGATTCATCCCAGTAGTCACAAATACCGTTATTATTGTCATCGACAAATCCCGGCCCGTGCCAGGTTGGACTTCCATCCTGGGCAAAGTCGCAAATGCCATCATTATCAGAATCGATAAAAGAGTGCCCGGGAAAAGAGGATAAATCGGTGGTTGCGGAATGGGTCCCGGGACCTGGTTCGTGGGTTTCCTGCTCGACATAATCATTGATGCCATTACTGTTGACATCTATGTACATCGGAAAAACAGGGTCTGCCTCCTCAGGTTCTGTAGAGGTTTTACATCCTGATGAAAGTAATAGGGTGCTTAGTATAATGAGAATAAACAGATAAGCATTTTTCATAAGAGGAATAGTTATATAATTGACATACTGAAAAATAAAGACAAAAAACTCTTTATTCATCTATATTTAAAATAATGAATTGAACCTTAAATCAAGCTTAAAGCATTAATGATCTGTGTCTGTTATTTGGTTCTACAGGAAAGTTTGTGGGTAGATATAAAAATCCTATTCATAGCTTCTCATACAGTCTTATCAAGACAGCTGGATCAATCAGTAGGTAAAACCAATCATTTGTGCCATTGGATAGGACAACACGTGTTGCTTTTACAGATTCTTCATAAAACGGAAATTCACCGTTTTATTCAGAATGACAGTGATTTAATTGGGGAGTAGGGCGGCGTGACGACAAGGCGATATTGAAAAACGATTACTGCACCCACGCCGCCCACGTGCCAACCAATGAGCGTGTCATCCTGATCGAGCCATTGTAGTTTATGGCGTAGAGAAGGATCTGAAAAAGTAATGAGCCTATATTTTGGAATATATTGAACATGGTCTAAGCGATTGTTCACAAATTTTGCCATCAACCCACAAACTTTCCTGTAGAACCTGTTATTTTAAGTTTGTTATTTCTTGAATGTGTACTAATGATATGTATCTATGTGGATATTTTTAGTGGAAGATGAAAAACAGCTGGCCAGCAATTTGAAACGCGGACTGGAGGAGGAAGGCCACGTTGTTGAGGTGATGCATGATGGGGAAGAGGCCGAACTGCAAGGCTTGGTGAATGATTACGATATGGTCATATTGGACTGGCGCCTGCCCAATCGTGATGGTAAACAAATTCTTGAACATTGGCGCAATGAGGACAGGACTTTCCCGGTCCTCATGCTGACGGCTCTGGGAGACCTGGATCACAAAGTATCGGGCCTTGATGCGGGTGCTGATGATTATATGGGTAAGCCGTTTTCATTTGAAGAACTCCTGGCGCGCATACGGGCTTTGGGACGGCGCTCCTCAGAGATGCATAATGATGAAGCTGTTTGCGTGGGGCCAATCGAGCTTGATTCGCGCAAACACTGGGTAAAAGTATGTGACATTAAGCGTTCGCTAAGACCCAAGGAATTTATTTTACTGGAACTTTTGCTGAGCGAGCCGGAAACGGTTTTCTCTAAGACTCAATTGGCAGAGCGGGTTTGGGGTTCGGCCTACCATGTGAATGATAATACGATTGAAGCTACGATTTCTACATTGCGCCAAAAGCTGGCTGAATCATTTAATGAGTGCGAAAAAGAATTTATAGTGGACCACTTTCAGGTTATTGAAACTATACGGGGCGCAGGATATAGACTTAACAGCAATCTACTAAAAGAAAACGGGTAATCTTTTGAGCAGGATAACTGGATATTTTGATCGTCTGTCCATTTCCAAAAAATTGGCATTTTGGTATGGGTTAAGCCTTTTCCTTATGCTTAGCCTCTTTGGCTATTTCTTATATGAATCATTTCATCAGTCGATTCATCACAATTACGACCGGCATCTCCGGTTCGAAGCAGAGCAGTTGCTTCCACATATAGATATCGCCGGAGACACTCTTTCCATTGACTTATCAGACTATAGCCGCAATGCAGCACTCAAAAGCGATGTAGAGTTTGGTACCTACGTTCGATTATTTAACAGGAACGGAGAGCTCACATATGAGAGCCCAAACTTTACAGATGTCGATCAGCCACTGGAAACCGATATACCTAATACTGTGGATGAGTACTCCTTGAGCATACAGTGGCTGGAGCTGCCGGCACGGACTCTATTCCACCCGATTCGAGACACAGCGGGAACATTTGGCGGTTGGCTGGAAGTGACCGGATTTGAATGGACCCTGCATGACGAATTGAGCAGATTCAGGCAGTATCTGATCATATTAATAGCAATAAGTGTCTCTTTTTCAATCCTTGGGGGATTTTGGCTGTCACGGCGTGCGTTGTCCCCGGTCACTTCAATTATTGATGCCGCCAAATCGATTACGGCTACAGACCTGGATCAACGCATCCCCGTAAATTACCAGGTTCATGATGAACTCACAGACCTGGCCGAAACCTTCAATATGATGCTCTATCGCCTGCAAAAAGGATTCAAACGGGAGAAGCGCTTCACTTCTGACGCCGCTCACGAACTGATGACACCACTATCATCACTTCGGAGTGATGCGGAAGTTATGCTGCGAAAGCCCCGGTCCATGGAAGAGTACCGGGAAACAATCCAGCGAATGCTTATGGAGACCCGGCGCATGAGTGAGATGGTACATCTGTTGCTTCAGCTTTCAAGAGTAGAATCTGTGCATCATGCCGAGGCTGAGCGCGTAAACCTGAGCCGAATTACAAAAGCGGTAGCAGCTGAATATCAGCAATTAGCCAAGGATAAAAATATTGCCATGGAAGTTAATATTGCCCCGGAGATACAAATCAAAGCCCACGGGGCATATATTGAAGAGATCATTAACAATCTTCTGGAAAATGCCTTGAAATACACACCCGAGGGCGGATCTATAGAGTTACAACTTCAGCGCTCCAGCGGCGAGACGGTCCTTCGCGTGAGTGATACCGGAATTGGATTTGACTCCGAAGCGAAAAAGCATCTGTTCGAGCGCTTTTATCGGGCTCATCAGCGAGATGTCCAGGAAAGACCGGGCAGCGGACTGGGTTTGCCGTTAGTGAAGGCGATAGTTGAGCTGTACGACGGAAAGATTCGTGCTTATAGCGATGGCCCGGGAAAGGGAAGTACATTTGAGGTTGAATTGCCGCTATCTGAAGACTTGAAAAGTTAATCGGGCTTTGTGGCTTCAATCTTTTTGACAATTCCACCGGATGTTAAGTCGCGGACGGTGTCAATGTCCCATCCGGCCTTTTTAACGTTTGAGACCGTTTTGCGGGCAATATGTACGCCAATCAGGTAATGGATAGGAGGATCCAGCTTATCCATTATAGATGCTAACGCAGATTGATCAGCGCGCATGTGTTCCAGCAGATGAAGTTTGCCACCCGGCTTTGTGACGCGCAGGGCTTCTTTTAATCCCAATACAGGATCGGGCACCGAGCAAAACACAAAAGTAGCAACCGCTTCATCAAAATGGTTGCTGGGGAAATCCAGGTTTTGGGCATCCATCTCTTTCAGTGTAACACGATCCTGTTGTTTTTTATCGAGCAATTGCCTGGCTCGTTTGAGCATGCCCGGGGAAAGGTCAATTCCCGTTAAATCAATATCCCTTGGATAAAAGGGGATATTTTTGCCCGTTCCTATCCCGAGTTCAAGCACTTTTGGGCCCGTTACCTGATCCCAAATTTCTTTTCGCCAGCCCCTGAAAAAGAGACGTTCTATCGGCCACTCCGTAATATTATAGATAGGTGCCCATAAATCGTACCGGCTTCGCGTATGTTCTTTTCCTCTCGTGCTCATAATACAGTTTTACAATCATCAAAATGAATTGACAGGATATATGCCGCCTCCAATAAGGTACTTTAATTCCTATACACCTGCTTCTCAAAGAATTCTGAACAGTAATAAAAACGGCATATTTTTTGTCGATCGCATGTGATCACTTACTTACGATTATGATGCTGTTGATGAGTATTCCCATTCATTGAATCCTGGTTCATCATTCCGTGATTACCCATCATCGTTCCCTGCATCATCTGCATACACATCATATGCATTTTCATCATGGAGGAACTGCCGGCCATCTCCATCATTTTCGATTGATTCATTTCTCCATCCTCCATCATGGTCTGCATCATCTCCATATGTGTTTGCATACGCTGTTTCATCTGAGGATTATTCATCATTCTCTCTCTGTTATTCATCATCATGGTACTGTCCATTGTCATGGAGTTCATCATCCGCTGCATCATTTGCTGACGCATTTGCGGGTTCTGTGCCATTTCTTCCATCATCATCGCTCGCATGGTGGAATCTTGCATCATCTCCTGCATTTGCTGTTTCTTCTCTTCCATATTTCCCTGTTGCTGGGCAATTCCTACTCCGGTTAAGATAAAGGCTAGTGATATCGTAAGTATTAAACGTTTCATATTTTCTCCTTGTATTTTGTTAAGTGAATTGTCTTGTTTCCGCAATTATAGTCTGTTAATAACCTTTTCTAAATTGGTTCGAACCTGCCCGGCGATAGAATGCAGATTGTCATTGGAAACTGCCTGCATGGAAGCCATAGGATTAACGGCCGAAACTTCTACTTTGCCATCCTCGTGTTCTTCCACAATTACGTTACAGGGAAGCATTACACCTATCTTGTCTTCCGCCTGTAGTGCTTTGTGGGCAAAATTCGGATTGCATGCACCCAGGATTTTATACTTTTTAAAATCCACATCCAGTTTCTTTTTCAGCGTGTCTTTTACGTCGATCTCTGTAAGTACCCCAAACCCCTCCTCTTTGAGAAGCTCAGTAACTTTTTCGATGGCCTGATCATAAGAAAGGTTGACTGTT
This sequence comes from Rhodohalobacter sp. 8-1, assembly GCF_038150125.1. NCBI lineage: Bacteria > Pseudomonadati > Balneolota > Balneolia > Balneolales > Balneolaceae > Rhodohalobacter > Rhodohalobacter sp. 8-1. The sequence continues at coordinate 20,069 of NZ_JBBVMF010000028.1, forward strand.
TTTGATGTAACATATTCCATGTTGTTCTCCTTTGAGTCGTTCTGAATTAGTTTTTTTGAGATTCTACTCATAATGTAAGGCACGAATGCTTAAAAGAACCTTAAATCGATGATTTTCACTGAGCTGCAACGTCAGCTTCTGCCTGTACCTGGATGGGAGACTTGCTGAATATTTTTGATTGGTGAATGGGGTCACTTACCTTAATTATTAATCTCAATAACCGTTTTTAAAAGATAATGGATAAAAAGTTTACGGCAAGAATAGTACGTTTTTCAGAGGCATATGAGCTGGCTTACAGTGTTTCCCGGAAAATCGGTGCCTCACCCACTGACTTTGATATGGTTGTCGGCATTGCCCGCGGTGGATTCCCGCCGGCACGCCTCGTATGTGACTTTCTGAATATTAAAACCTTAACCGCTATACAGATCCGCCACTACACAGGTGGTGCTGAGGAAAAGGAAGAGGTTGACATCACCGATCCTATAGATATTGATCTGAAAGGAAAAAATGTCATTATCGTGGATGACGTCAATGATTCCGGGAAAACCCTTCAGGCTGCCGTGGATCATCTTACTACAAAAGGAGCAGCGGTGATTAAAACGGCCGTGCTTCATGAAAAAGAGAACACCTCACTAAAAGCAGACTATGCCGGAGATTATCTTGGTGAATGGAAGTGGTTGATTTATCACTGGGCGGTAACAGAAGATTTGCTGGAATTTCTTAACAAGGATGACATGCTGGAAGCCGGTGAAGATGACATGCGAAAACATCTCTCCGATACATACGACCTCGAGGTTGAACGTGACCTCTTGAAAAAAGTGCTTGCCATGAAGAACAACTACTTGTGAAATCTACCTTTTGATTTGTTAATTCGGCAGCATCATTTAAATAAGTAACTAAATATTGGTAGTTATTTAAATGCTTTCTCCAATTCACTTACGCCCTTTTTGAAAAAACACTTGACTCTGTACCATGGTACAGGCCTTATATTGGGAATGAATAATCATTTAAACCTAAAGGAGACAAGTTATGCCATTCAAAAAAGGAGAAGTTTATAAATGTCCTAAGGAAGATTGCGGCTGTGAAGTGACGGTTACAAAAAGCGCGCCTGAAACCTGTGGAGGAACACAAAACCCAACGTGCTGCTGCGGATGTACCATGGAGCTGATAAAAGAAGCAAAATCCTCGTGATTTCGTTAATGTGTTGAAAGACCAATCAATTGAAATCCTGATGATCATAATATCATGACTGTAAAATCACAATACAAAATTGGGAAAGCGGCTTCATTGGCAGGCGTAAATATAGAGACCATCCGTTATTATGAACGCCGAAATCTGATTCCGGAGCCGGACCGGATGGATTCCGGCTACCGACTCTTCTCTCAACGGCATGTTGATCAGATTCGGTTTATCAAACGAGCCCAGGAGCTCGGGTTTACGCTCTCCGAAATTGATGACCTGTTGAATCTGAAGGTAGATGAGGGAACATCCTGCTCCGATATCAAACATGAAGCGGAGCAAAAATACCAGGATGTCGTTTCCAAAATAGAGGATCTGACCCGAATCAAACATACCCTGACAGAACTGATTGATTCATGCAGTGGAAACGGCCCCAAAGGGGATTGCCCCATTCTGAAGGCACTTGAAGGAAAAAATGAAACAGGGAAAAATCTCAGAGGATAAAATGGAAACGAAATCTACAATAGAGTGTCCGGATTGCGGACACGTCACAACTGAAACAATGCCGGTTGACTCCTGCCAATATTTCTGGCAGTGCCCTGCATGTGAAACCGTGGTCAAACCGAAAGATGGGGACTGCTGTGTCTATTGCTCTTATGGAGATACCGCATGTCCGCCTAAGCAGTAGTAACAGAGTCATTAAAATTCAATGACCCATTTGTTGATTCGACATCAACACGCATCATTTCACATTTTAATGTTTACGAACTCAACCTGTACTTCTGATCAGGATGTTTTGGAGATTCAGGGTATTTATATTCAATAAATCCATCTTTCATTAAACCCCTTAGTGTTCTTGTAAAGAATCCGCTTCTACTTTTTAATCCCAATTCATTGGCCAGTTCTTCTGCTGAGCTTGGCCCCTTTTCTAAAAGTTTTAAAATGGCCCTTTCCGTGTCATTGAGGCTTTTTTCAGTAGCTTCGCCCCTAACTTCGCCCTCTGCCTTGTAGCTTTTGTTCATATCCGGATAAAACGACAAAACTGCCCAGGAAATAGCTCCGTTCATCATCGGTTTCGAATCTAGGCTTAGGAGATTCGTTTCTTTTGATGGCATCGTAAATCTTTGGGAAACCGGTAGCACGCCCTTCGGTAAGCTGAAGCTCTTATAGAAAATCACTGATGCATCGGTGTCAAAGTGGCCGATATTAGAGGCGTCCCGGATGAAGCTTTCTTTATGCCATTTGTAATCCGAATTGAGCTTTAATAACCATCATCAAACAGCGGCTCATCCACCGTATCGATGATAACCGAATGGAATTCCGTGTCGAACCACTCACGAAATAGTTTAAGCGTCAGAGGTTGGGGCCAGAGATCGGGATCGGTGTACCACCCCTCCAGCTCCGATTCGAAGAGATTCCGGAAGTTCTGTTTGACCCAGGCCTGTTGCGTCTCTTTATTCTCACCGTCATCATCAGAGATCAGGTAAACGGTCCGTTCCGCATTTACCTCTTTTTCCGAAAGTACCATCGCATCTTCTACAGGATCGGCTTCATTGATCCATTGGATAGCAGGTTCTTTGTATCGAAGCAGCAGAGCAGTTCGGTTGACCATAGTTTTGGATGTAGGTTAAGTATGATTTTAATTTTAGATTTAACAGGAATACCACGAATACTTAGGTTTCGATGATTCCATTTTTTAGAAACCATTAAAAAGCATACTGCCGTAAAACAGCTTCAAACTGTACGATCTTTTTTCTGTCCGCTGGTTTGAAGAGAAAAGGCTCCACGTCTTTAGCCATCTCATCCATATCCAATTGCTGACACTTCTCCAGAACTACTTTTTTTAAGGTATCGGCATCAGATACAGATAGTTTCTCTTTCAAATAGTTGTAATCAGGCTGAATATTACGGCCCATCATGAATACTAAATCAAAGAAGTCCCTCCCTTTATTTCTTTCCCGGTTGATAACGGCGTACAGCTTTTGAGACATGAGCAACGGCAACGGCGTGGTTAAAATGGTGGTAAATACCTCGAAGCGATTGAGTATAAACCGTTCCGGCTCATAATCGAAATGCTGCGGCTCCGTATCCAATTGAATGAGAATCTTCTCTTCTCTGTGTCCCGACAAACCCTTTTCGAACAGCAATCCGGGAAATTTGACGTGACAGTGCCAGGCTCCCTTCATCACGGTTCTCATTTCAGTTTCAAATCCTTCTTTTGTCAACTCTTTTTCGATGATTCCGGCCAGGTTTTCAAAATCAGGTTCACTCATGGAAACGTTATCAAAATCGAGGTCCTCAGAAAAGCGCTGATTTCCATGTACTACCCGAAGGCAGGTTCCTCCAAGAAAACAGAGACCATTTGCGTATTTGCTTTCATAGGTGATTTCCAAAATCTTGTATTGCAGATACTCCCGCAACAGAAATCTCGGATACCGGTGTAGCGTTTCTGGGTAGAAGGATTGGATTTCTTCAAGTGTTAGCATTCACATACTTTTTTAGAAGATTTACACGGGATGTTAGCGTTTTAGATCCAATGTGATTCACATACGCATTCAGTGTTTTGATCGATATACGGCTTAACATTTCAGCCGCATTCCACCTCAGGCTTTCAAAGGCTTCGTAACTCTCCACATCACTGTTCAGATAGAGATAGTCGATGATTGTTTTTTCCGGGCCGGCTATGGCGTAGTAATGGTCGTCCCACTGCTGAAGGTGGTATCCAAAAAACAGAGATGGTTTTAGATGCCGGTAGGAAAAATGACCTATCGGCGTTTCAAAGATATTTGTTTTTAGCGTAGTACACGAAGTGATCTGAAAGACCCCTTCCGGTATAAACCCATAGATTGACAACGCTGATTCCAGAGACACGTACGAAGGACTATAAATAGAGTTTGCACAATAGAACAGGTAAGATTCATTTACCTGGAAATCTGTGAACCGGTAATACCGATTCCGTAATTTTTGGATGTAGCCTTTTTCCTGCCACTCTACCAGCCTGCGATTGTCAAAACCGGGAAAATGCTTCTTGATCTCACGGACTGAAAAGACCGGAAATTGCTGCATTCTATCTTTGAACTCGAGGTAGGTCATACATTTTTATTTCTACTTATTGTTAATAATAACAATTTTTAGAAATAGATCAAACAGAATACAAAACATGCTGACAGACTCAATCCGGTAAAACAAAAAATTGACTCGATTTTAAACCCAGTGGAAGAAGAGGAGTCAAAACTGCATTTGTGGTAGTTCAGTCTAAGTTAAGACTTGTTCGCATATTTCAAGCTTTTTTTACACTTGTTATCAATTCAGTATGGACAATAAAAGAAGGTGATAACCTGAGCATCTTACACATTGACTAACAATTCACCTTAAATCTCATCCTCCGCAACAGCAATAATCGCAGCTGCGATTTGTCTATCCAATGGTTCTTCAACAGGAAGGTTTTCCCATAGCTGTTCTAAGTCTGCTTTAGCAACCGGATGATCTGCTAACCACTTTTTCAAGTCCCTGAGGCTATTGATGTGTTTGGCTCGTCGGTTTGTTTGAGCTTCTTCAGCTTTCGAAAAGTATGGATGCAGCAGATCAAGCCACAGCTGACTGAATTCATAACAATCAATAGAATGTCCTGACAAACTAAAATGATTTTTAAAGAGATTCTGAAAATCCTTGTAGATAGTTATTAAACTCTTGTCCGAATCATCTTTCTGCTCTTCAAGTTTTATCCATTTTTGGAGTAAATCTTCGAATATTATCAAAGACAGTCGCTTCTTGTTCGGGAGCAATTGAAGCTGACCATTGTTTAGAAGCTCCACAAACTTATTGACCGATATGTCAACAGCCTTTGACCTGGTTTTAATGTTCGAACACCCTGGCAGTCTGGATTTTAAAAATGAACAGATTTCCGGCAGGTCTCTAATTAATTCATGGTCATTCTTGATCAGCACCCACTTTGGCGCCCTCTTTTCCGTTCCTTTTAGGGCAAAAAAGGCCCAGCTATCATTCGACTCTACAATACTGATTCGAGACAATACTTTGGCAGTCACTTCCTTGTATTGATCATAAAGATCTTGATCAATTAATCCGCCGGTTTCAATAAACTCTCTCACCGGTTTAAATGCATCATCGACACCACCCCACTCTTTATCCTCTTTTTGCCTTTCTTCATAAAGGTTCGTCATCTCCTCCGGTGCAATCTTGTCGGTGCCATTAGTATAGAATTCTTCCGGGACCGAAATATTGGAACCAATGACCGTACTGACCAGATCATGACGGTTGATAAATTTTTGATCAGCCTCCAGCTTGAACACATCGTGATCATCAGGCCAAAAGATGTCAATTTTCTTATGCGGACTATCCAGCCTATCGACCCTGCCTGCTCGTTGTTCAGCTTTACGAATGACGGTAGGCATGTCAAGAAATACGACTGCCGATGATTTCTGCAGGTTTACACCTTCCGATAAGGCATCAGTGCAGAGCCCTATCACTGACTCACTATCCGACGACAAATGAAAATATTCCTGGATTTCATCTTTTCCGCTATTACTCTGGCTTCCTGTTGCGATAGCCAACGTGACGTTTTCAGAGATATAATCTTGTAAGATTCGCTCTATCACATAATGAGTGATAACAATACTGTCAAAAGCTAAGATGTGACTCTGATCCGACACCAAATCGGTCAAGAATTGTGCCTTCGATTGTTCCCGGCGATCACTCATCTGTTTTGCACAATCAACGATTTGCTCCAGCAATCTAATCTCCTCATCAACAGCATTACGATACAACTCTTTATCTTTTAGCCAATCCGGTAAATGACTGTCATCAAGATTTTTGATTTTGGGTAGTCCATCTATCTCCTTTAGTGTTGACAGTATATTGCCTGAATCTGTTTTATGAATTGAACCGATTCCCGCCCATTGGCAGGCTTTTTCAGTGCCTAATAGATGTTCAATTAGTGCTGCTCGTGATGATCTTAAACAGTTCTTGATGTTATAGCGTGAAAGTGCTGCCGCAGATTTAATCCGACCATTAACAAAGCTTTGAGGATCGGCTCCTTCTCTGATTTGTTTTTTGGTTAGTATTAATCGTCTTAAGTATAGGATGCCTTTTAGTTGACCGCACAATAGATCAATCTGTTTTCCCAGGTCGATATCCTTTTCACTCTGCTCAACTGTATAAATACTGCAGACATGTTTTGGAAATCGACAGAGTTTTCCGAATTGATCAGTAAAAGCATCAGGCCTTCTGTCAATGATTTCGTTAATTTCCCGCTTGGTTCGTCTGACAATAAATTTTTGTGAATACGATCTGAGCTGCTCCAGCACGTCCAAACTGGGCTGTGCGCTATTCCGTGTGCGTTTCAGCTTTTTATAAGCCTTGTAGGCCGATTCCGATAAATTATCAAGGCCCAGCAGTTCGACCATCCGAAGCAGATCATTCCATTTTCGATTTATCGGTGTGGCTGTAAAAAGAACCACATGATCAGCCTTATTATTTTTTATTGTCTGAGACCGGTTGGACATCATATTCAGATAGTTGTGTGCTTCGTCAACCAGCAGCACAGTCGCTTCCTGAATATCCTTTAGATGAGATCGGTTCTTTGAACTTGTTAGATGGCTTAATATGCCGTGGGATATGGGATGTGCAACGGTGAAGTAAAGCCTATCCAACTCACCCTGCCAATTGTCAAGGACCAGTGGAGGAGCAATAATTTTATATTTACTTCTGTTTCCTCGTCCCTGCTGCCAAAATCGATTCAACAGAGCGGCAAGCAGGTGTGCCCCAACTCTGGTCTTACCGGAACCCGTTGGCTCCGCTATCAATACACTCCCTTCATTATCCAATATAAACAATGCCTGCCCGATTGCCTGTCGTTGTGTGGGCCACAAGTTGAATGCCTGACCGGGATTTAAATCCTGAAAATATTTATCAACCCAGCCGCCTTCCAACAGTTCAGCAACTGCCCGGGCTAATGCCTCTTCCCAATCTACCAGCTGAAGAAGTTTTCTTAGCAGAGCAAGCAGGTCATCGGTATAACTCTTCGCTTCTGACTCGTAATGTCGGGCGATCCCGCTTAACTCATCATATTCGGGATCAGTTTTATCATACCGCACGTTGATTTCAGCCTGCAACGCCATTCCTGAATAGGAGTAATTACTTGACCCCATCATCAGATGGTGATCACCTACATACACCTTTCCGTGTAAGTCCGGGTGAATCTTGAAAACTATCTTTCCATCCTCAATTCCCTTGATCAGTGAAAGAAGCGGGCCATTAAGCTTGATGGATATTCCTTTTTCGAGCCAGTAATCTGCAATTTGATAGGAAAACGTGTTCTTCTTTTGGGAGAGTCTTTTTTTAAACAGTTCTTCCCTAATGATCGGCTCATTACCTAACACAATTGTAATTGATCTGTTCAGCCATGTTTCCTCATCGCCGATCTGTTCAATCAGGTATTCAAGGGAACTGAAGCCAGTGAGAATCAGGAAGTTGTCAGAACGCTTCAGATCATTTTTGACCCATGTGCCAACTTTCCCAACCTCGTTATTCAGCGGGTACTTTCCGGCCGGTGGCCACTGCCATTTGAATAATTCCCTTTGGTCGTCTGCACTCATTGGTGAATTTTTCGTTCAATTTGTCCAACCATATTACGTGCCCTGTAATCTATGCCCGATTTAAGCCTCTAAGTTTATTCACTGGCCATTCCAGCCAATATTTATAGCATCTCGTATCAGCAGGATTTTTAAAACAGATACTGGGGTAGTTATCGGCGGTGTGGAAGATTTTGTTTATCCACTACTCAATCTGTACTTCTGATCAGGATGCCTTGGAGATTCAGGGTATTTATATTCAATAAATCCACCTTTCATTAAACCCCTTAGTGTTCTTGTAAAGAATCCGCTTCTACTTTTTAATCCCAATTCATTGGCCAGTTCTTCTGCTGAGCTTGGCCCCTTTTCTAAAAGTTTTAAAATGGCCCTTTCCGTGTCATTGAGGCTTTTTTCAGTAGCTTCGCCCCTTACTTCGCCCTTAACTTCGCCCTCTGCCTTGTAGTTTTTGTTCATTTGCGTATGAACCGGCAAAACTGATAGGAAATAGTTTCGTTCGTCATCGGTTTCGAACTTGGGCTCCGGAGAACCGTTGCGATTCATGGCATCATAAATTTTTGGGAAAATTAAGAAAGGGTGACCTTCAAATTGACAGCATAGCGATAATCAATGAGCCCTTTCTCTTCTTCGTTTTTTTTCCAGCCTTCCTCCTCATGAGATAGCCGGATCAACTCTTTTGTTGGAAGGTCGGCGAGTTCTTCTTTTATCAACGTCAGGGTTTCAAGTTCTTTATCATTTAAGCTTTTAAACGTATTATTTACCGAAGAGAATTTTTCACCTTCGCTCTCGTAATTTTCAAACTGAATCCGCTCGATGATAAATCGGCCTAATTCTTCACCATGATCAAAAAGCGTTCCATATTTATGCGGTACAGGTCCCATTTGTATAGCTTGGTACGTAGCGCCACTGATTGACTGTCCAAAATTCTTGAAATGTACATTATCGGAGTAATAAAGCAGTTTATTGAGTTTCACTTTATATAATTCTTTGTCCTCAGACAGGAAAGAAACCATGTCTGAAAATTTGTCTATCGAGGGTTTCATATACCCGTTTAGACTGCAAGGCTCCTGTACTTTGAAAAGAAACTGAGTCATAGCCGCCCCCTCTCTCATCAGGCTCTCGGCCTTCTTAATGTATTTTTCCTTGTACGACTGTTTCAGAGAGTCACACTCATCTAGAAGATCAATAAATCCGTTCGGTTTGGCTGCTAATGAAATTAGCTTTGCATTCGTGAGTTGAGGTACATCTCCATTTTCATAATTGCGATAGGTATTTGGTCCAAATCCAAGTATCTCAGACATCTTAGTTTGTGATACCCCATACTTTTCCCGGATCTCGAAGATCTCAATTGGAAAGGGAATATTATGCTTTTCCCGATAGGCATTATGGAGTAAGGCCAAGTTAAGCGTGTCAACCTCGTTGGTTGTAAATTCTTCTTCGGTATCTACACACTTATAATTGGTGTATGGAACCGTAAAGATATCCCCCCTGAATTCTAATTCCTCTTCTTTAACCTGGCGAATAACTTTCCCACCTGTAAATGGACTTTCCATAGCTTTCTCCTATTTAAATGGATATGAGATGGGGCGTTCGGCAATATGAAATGAAATACAAATTACTGGTTTGCTTGATTGCCCCAACGTTACCTTTATATAAACTTCTTCATCGTTAACATTTTTACCAAATTCCCACATTTCAGAGTCTCCTCCATAAAAATCTTCGGGTCTTGGTCCACGATAATAATCCTGTACTGATAAGTTTCTAATTATCTGATCTCTTGCATTGGGAGTTATGTCAAGTTTGCCCAATGTTTCTGCGTTTTTAGGCCGCTTGTCTAAGTATATGATTTGAAAAACAGTTGCTTTGCTTTTTAATCGTTGTAAAAACGCTTTAACCTGTTGAGTTGTTGTTGTATTCAACTGTATAGTGTTAATATATGGTTATATTTATCATTAATGCAACTATAAAGTGTTATATTGTTTATTTAAAACTTGCCTTATACTTGATTCTCCAACATCTCATTATTCCCCAAAATTGCTTTTTATTCCTTTTAATCCATTCACAGTTAATCGTAGGAAATTCTTTCAAGAGCCCTTTTCGAATGTTTGTTACTCCGTCAGTAATACAGAAAATGGTTTGATACTTTCAAATTTACCCTTTATAAACTTGCTCCTGGTGCCAGTTTAAAAAAGCAGGGGAAGGACGGTCAATTAAATTCTCCGGCAGATTGGAAAGTTTGCTACCGTGATATGCGTAATATTCCTTCCCATTCTCATACTCCTCCCGAATGCGTCGACTAACTTCAAGATGGTGATCACCGGATACAGTTATGTATCCTTTATCAAAAAGGAAGTGCATATCAGATCGGAGAAGTAAACCATTTTTAGTGAGGTTAGGCCCTGCTTCTGAATAAGGCTTAATGTGAGCGGCTTCAAGAACCGGGAGTGTTCTTTCACCGGTTACTGCACATCGTTTGCTGTAAGCATCCGTAACCATCGCTCTGAATGCACCCTGCCCTATACGTGCACGCATTTTATAGTTGTTTCCATATCGGGTTGCAGGCTCTTGTACAGCCAGTTCTCCTTCTCTATACTTTTGAGCATCCAGGCGCTCTTCCACCTGTCGCCATATATTTGCTCCAATCTCTTCATTAGTGCTGTAAGATTTACCTTTAACAATATTTTTACTCCAGTTGGACGGAATCGGTATCCAATTCTCACGTTTAAAGAAAAATGGCTCTGCCAAAATCGTACAGCCAATAGTGGGATTTAAACCATCACCAGATCTGAATTTCATGATTGATTCACGAAAATAATCGTAGGTAGGCGCACCATTTTTAAATTCAAATGAGTCCCAGGCAAGTGACAGAGGCAGAAACAGATGACGAACGAAAAAACCACCTCCAACGATATAGTTGTTCGGTGAATGAAGCTTAAACAGAAATGGAGCTCCTTCCTGAATTACTTTGAAATTCGATTTGTCTCTCGGACGCCAAAAATTCACCTCATCCGGCTTGATTCGGGCCAGATAGTGGAACCATGAATCATCTGTGACGCCAATGTAGAATTTCATTTTATGAATATTATTGAATAGTTAAGCCAGCACTTCCCAATTCTTCACTCTCTCCTCAGAGAACTCTCGGCCATATTGAGGTTTCAAATCAAATGGCAATATGTCTGTTTTTTGATAGAGCCAGTAAATAGATGCGCGAGCTAATTCAAGTGCTTCTGTGAAGTATGAGAAGTCATTCTCCAAAACTTTTAACCAGCTATTCAAGTACACAGCATGATCATTTCTTGGCATAGGTTGTGAATTAAACTGTGTGGTTAGAATAGCTCCACCTAACTCAGCAACCAATTCTTCAAAGGCATAAGCGTTATCACCAAATTTCCAGCCAAATTGCCTCTTACATCTATCCTTATGACCAGTCCAATGTATGATCTCATGAAGAAGGGTACTGTAATAATTCAAGGTTCGAGTTGCCTCACCGTTGTAAGATTTGAATCGTGCCATTTCAGGCATCTGAATAAAATCTTCAACTATAGAATAGAACGCCCTGTCTCCTCCCGTTTTAATTGGAGCTTCAGTTTTTCCTACAAACGTTTTTAGTCTTCCAAGATCTGTAGCCATTTGATCAAAAAGGCTGGATTGACTAAGATCATAACCATCAATTTGGGCTACATTAAATACCCAGAAATATCTAAAATAGAAATTCTTTTTTGCTTTCTCTTTTTCTTCTTTATTTATGAATTCAAAATTGAGTTGTTCAATTTTTTTCCCTTTTTTTCGAACAAATGCGGCTCTGGGAATTGCGAACATAATAAGCGTGCCCTTTTCGCCCTTTCTTACCTTAGAACCGCTCCTTGCTCGCTGCCACTGTTTAAAAGTGGCCCAGTGGTTAGTTGGATAATCGTTCTTCTGACACTCATTCCACAATACCAATAGATTATTACCACCATAGAACTTTCCTGTAACCGGATTCCAGGCTTCCGGAATTCCTTTGTGCCAGGGCATCTCCCAATTTGAAGCACCTGCCTTCATTTGGGATAAAATAGTTTCTGAAATAGAATCTATTTGACTAGAGTGGTGATCTATTTTTTCTTTTAAGTTCATATGAACCAACCACTAAGCTAGTTATTGATAAGTTTATAATATCCATCCCGGATTACTTTAGCCATTAATTTTCTTCTTTTCTCTACAAACTCATCATACTTCATATTTTCCCATCCCTTGGGCAAAGCATGCCAATAGTACATCTTTTCAAGAACAGCGCTATCAAAACGGCTTATGTAATTTGGTAAGTATTCTGATGGTTTCTGATCTGAAATAGTATTGTTATCATCCCATTCAACTAAAGCAAAATTTGCAATCTGGTTAGTCTGTTTAAAATCTTCGATACCTTGCTTATTGAGGTAGTTTTTGGGGTATAAATGATGTCGCTCCATAGCTGATCTATTACCCTGAACCGCAGGATCTAATAAATCTGAAATCCTGCTATTTGAAAAAAGTACTTTAGCATCCAAAAGGCACTGTGAAGCGTGATATGCAAATAATGAAGGGCTTCTGGATGAGGATGTTGCCAAATCATTTGGAAGAGTAATAGACCAAAAATCTTCTGTTAAAGTTTCCGTACAAATTTGCTTGAGTTCATCGACTAAATCATCCGCGTTCTCTAGTTCAATAATCCAGTTTAAATCCTTTTCCATCGCCGATGCAGGAGAACCAGTATATCTACCGGTAATATTGCTCATGAAAAACCACTGAGACACCACTTCTTTGAGAGAATATCGGTCAATTTTGAAGTCTTTCAATCCAATTAAGAACAATATATAGGCAAACAAGAGATTGTTATCTGAAGTAATCATCTTGCCACTTTTGAAACCTGCTCTCATGAGTGTTTTTAAAAAATCATGCCAGTTCTGAAGATTCAGCACATCATCCTGAGCATTCTTTAAAACCTCAAATTGTTCTTCCCTTCTCTCTTCACTGACTTTTCCAGTTTCAAGATCCTTGCCTCTTAATATTTGATACACATATCTCATTCTGGCTCTTTTAAAACCATATCCAACATTCACTCTTAAGATATCTTTGGGTTCAGGATCAATGAAGTAGTTAAAAGGGGTTTGTTTATTTTTGTCCGGTTGTCTGGAAGCCCTGCAGAAATCCTCTATCTGAGATCTTCCATCATCCCAAAAAACAGACATGAGTGTGAGTATGAAGTCAGATTGATTTAATTTTTTACCTTCATAATTGATACGGACAAAGATTTCGGAAACCTGTTCTTCATCAACATCCGCTACCAATTCTAAAGCTGTAAAAGGATATTTCTTTAAATTATGAAGTTGACTAATGTTTCCCCTTATCAACTTCTTTTCTTCTTTAGAAATCTCTCTTTTCTCTTCAAGCTTATCGAAAAATTCATCCGTGACCTCAAAAATATCGCTATCGTCAGCCCACATAGATGAAATATTTGGAATGAATTCCGGATCACGGCTTACCGCAGCGTCCGTAACTTCAAATTTCCCATCCCTTGGGCGAAAACCGATTTTTATAATTTCTTCCTCATAATTTTCACGGATAACCGGAATCCCTTTTATAACAGCGTAAAGTGACGTCAATCGCTGCTGACCGTCTACTATCAGAAGGTTTGGGATATTCTGTTTCTTACTACTACCAACCTGTCTTTGGCCATTCTTTCCCATTGCATTTTGCCAGAATAACAGATATCCAATAGGGAATCCTCGGTACATGGAATCAAATAAATTCCGAACCTTATTGTTTTTCCAAACAAAAGGGCGCTGAATATCCGGAAGACCAATGTCTCCAGTATCAATATTATTGATAAGTGTTTCAAGATTATAGCTTACTTCTTTGAATAGAGTCTGTCCCATTTTTTACTTTTTTTTAATTTTCTCTAGGTAAATCTCACCATGATGTCCCCTTTCTGGCGAAGTAAAATAAGTGCCACTCAAGGTTTCATCTTTTTCACTGAAAATAAGGCTCGACATTCCTATGTGGTATTGCATATCAGGCTCACTGATTTTCTTCTGATCATTATGAAAGGAGTGAATTAACATTGGACCATCCAGTCCACCCGTAATAATAGCAGTCATTTCACTTTTGGAACTTGAGGTATCTGTACTCAGGGTAAAAAGAATATCTCTTAACGTTTGTTTGATATTTACTTTAATCTCGGTTTTTGATTGAAAGTTATCACGCGAACTTTTCAGGATTCCATGATATGTGCCACTTAAATTTGGTGTTTTCACGAATCCAAACCAATTTCCACACCTAAACCATAAATCCTTTTCAAACCATTTATAAAAAATATAACCAAGAGCTATAGCAGAAGTAGGAATGCGTAAAAGCCATCTAATTTCTTCAAATTGGGGTATTACCGGCAGAAGAAATTCATTCAACAACCAAGCAACTATAACCGCTAAAGGAACAATAAACCATAGCACTTTAAAGCGATCGTTATTTTTTATTGAATATGGATGCATTTATTCATCCCATAAATCAATAGTTTTAACTAAATACCTTCTCGCCCTTTCATCCGTCCAACTTTCATTGCCTTCACCCCACAATGAACGAAGACCATTTAAACACAGAAAATCATCCCAATTATTATCTGCTAAATAGTTGAGAATCTTAAGAAACATTTCACTGTAACTGCCTTGATATTTGTTGGTTGGTATATTTCCTAACAAGCATTCAATAAAATAAGAAGGTGCAATTTTAGCATCTATGTCCTCTCTGTTAATCAATGTCCGGTTTATATTCTTAAAAATCCTGACCATTGATTTAAAATTACCGTTACAATCCTGATTTTTTTGAACTGCATTCTCGTAGTGCTTTTTGGGAAAAGAATAGCATTCTTCATTGGTTTGAGTCGTTCTAAAGTATACTCCTTCGTGATAGGCACCTTTTTCAACTCGGTAATATTCTCGGTAAGAACAACAGACTAAGATATCAGCAGGCCTTCTGTTATTATTGGCAGCTAATTTTACAACTTTATTATCTGGATTTATATCCTCTAAGTTATAGTATTCTCCTAAAGCTCTTAAAACATCTGATCTGAATTGATTAAAGCCATAACTTTTTGGTACTAGTCCAATTTTTTCTTTCTGTTCTTCATTTAGATTATTGTAGAAATGTGTTGTTTTTTGGGCAACTACATCAACATCACTTTCCGAATAGATATTAGTATTGTTCTTATATGAGCCCTGTAAATAAACTTCGTAAGTAACCCCATCAGGAAATCCATCATAACTATTTATGGCTTTTTTGATTGATTCCCCGGTTGCTTTGGATGTAGTTATTGCACCTTGTCTTGCCCAAGTTTCGAATTGTTGATTTGTGATGGCTATGTTACTCTCCGTTTAATTAGTCTCTTCCCCAACCTCCTCATACAACTCCAAATAATCATCGCTTTTGCCGAGGTTGCGAAGGTTTTCTTTTTGGGCGGCAACCAGCCTTGGATAGCGGCGGGCGTACCAGTTTTCTACTTCTCGAATATCATGCTTATTGAGCCCATACGCATTGTACACCAGCTTGTTGATCTTGATTTGTTCATGACTGGCGTAGTCGTAGTTTAGGTCAGATTTTTGTTCTTGTATAATTGAATCAACCAATTCATCTATCTCAGATACATCAGTAACTAATGTGGTGTCCATTAATCCTTGTTCTGGGCTTTCAATAGTATGAGCTCTGAAATTTTTCAGTAGGAACCTATAACACCTACTTGATAACGTAGCGAGCAATTTTGTAGCAGAGAT
The DNA here is from genome assembly GCF_038150125.1 of Rhodohalobacter sp. 8-1. Lineage (NCBI taxonomy): Bacteria > Pseudomonadati > Balneolota > Balneolia > Balneolales > Balneolaceae > Rhodohalobacter > Rhodohalobacter sp. 8-1. The sequence continues at coordinate 35,634 of NZ_JBBVMF010000028.1, forward strand.
TCGAGCAAAAATTGTTGACCCTTTATTTCCAAAATTAGCTCCCGAGCCCAATCTAAAAGTTGGTGAATAGATTCCAGTTGGCGAATAAGTAACTCCATAAACAAAATATTTATCTGGATTTCTTACAACAGCACACATAGTAGTTTCGTAATGAGGCTTAATCTCTTTGTTTTCATTACGATCTCGGATCCTATCAGCAATTTTATAAGTATTAAATCTTTCAATCGCCCATTCACTCCAATCTATAAAATAACTTGTAGGTACATGATAGTTTGGCATCCATCCTTCAGTAGAATCACTTTCTCCACCTTTATCATATTCAATAATATATCTTCCACCAAAATACCGATCAGAGTTTGAATCGTCTTTAGAAATACCATTTTCTATTATTGATAACCTTAGCTCATCATCAGTCCTAATGGATTCTAAATCTTCTTCCGTTAGCAAATATTCCTCAAAATCGAAGATACTACGGTACGTGCCTCTCGCTTCCGGTTTTTGGTAGAGATAGGAGTGATTATCTCCGGTAGCAAGCCCTTGATTTACATCGGCTATCTTTCCAAGCTTTACTACATTCACTTCATTTCCATTCAAATGAACTTTTGCAGCCTCTATTTCTTCTCCATTCAAATCAACCGTCTTCGTTTCTATTTCTTCTCCCTGATCCTGCATGAGTGCAAACAGTTTTGGGCTTCCCACAAAAAACGGCTGGTTGCTATTTGTCTTAATCATGGATTGCGGGTAGGTATAAAACGCATACTCTTCACTGCTTTCACTGCTCCAATCAGGACCACGCATCCATAAAACGCCATGTTCTTCTTTTGCAGACTCTGTACCCGTTTCAGGCAACGCATGCTTATACTGTACGGTTCGCTCCAGCAGTTGTACAAACCGTTCGTGCTGCACGTGAATTGAAATGCGGGTCAGGTCGCCCATCAAACAACGATGAGCTTCATCAAACTGCCGTACAGCCTTTTTATCTTCAACTGGGAATTCATTCCGCTCGCACACAATAATGGCAGTATTCACCGTAGCTTTAAAGGTATCGGGATGTACCCGAATCATTTTGTGGATGTAATTATCCATCATCATATCCCGAAGCTCCCGGTGTGTTTTGATGGTCATAAAGGTATCACTCACAATAAAAGTAAGAATGCCCTGGTAGCCCAACGGACTTGGCGTCTTCCCATCCGGTAAAAACCTGGCAATAAATGCTCCATAAGGATCTTTACTGCCAAGCTTCAATTCTTCCTTCAGGTCGTTTGAGACTTTGTCCCCCCCATAAGGAGGATTTCCGATGACCACATCAAACTGATCTACTCCAAACATCCATTTTGGGTCAAACCAGCCGGTTACCGAATCAGCGAACGGCTCCCATTGCGAGAGCATCATGGCCCGCTGATCTTTGTTTTTGCCGGTCTCTTTTATTTCTTTTTGAAAAATTGCATCCTGAGTTTCAGAAAACTGTTCCTTCAGAATTTCCTTGTCTTCTCCAGACGCTTGCAGATAATCATCACGGATCGTTCCAAGTCTTTCCAAAAGGTCAGAGGCCCCAAACGCGTCTATTTGCACTGATTCTCTGCTAGGCAAAGAGATTAAAGAGTTCGCGGTTATAAATTTAAAATCAAGATTTGGCAAAGGAATAATCGCCCAGTTATCTTCATTTTCATTGACTTTTTCCTCTACAATAAGCGACAAAAAACATCTTAATTGACTAATTTCAGCTGCTATGGGCTGAATATCTACTCCATAAATTGAGTGCTGAATAATGCCAAGTTTTCGGGCATACTCAACAGTAGCTGAATCCAATTTTTTCTTTATAATTTGGCGTATAACATCACTTGGAATCTTACGAAGCTGAAGGTCTTTCCACTGTTCTGATTCAGGATCCACTTTCTCTAAGATCCTAACCATTTTTTGAAGTACTCCTATCGGAAACGCACCTGATCCGCATGCAGGATCTAATACTTTCAATTCATTCAAAGCTTCAATAATAGCAGTAGATTCTTGTTCAGAAATATCTATTTCTATTTCCGTATCAAACTTCAACAGTGGTAATAATCGACGTTCATTTACGTCGGTTTTATTCGACAGGTATTTTGTCAGGCTCTCATCAACCATGTAATCAACAATTTCCCGTGGTGTGTAGTAACTACCGGTCGCTTTACGAGCCGTTTTACCTGAAGCCGGATCAATTTCCGCAAGGAGGTTTTCAAAAATTCGTCCCAGCATTTCGGGATCCACGGACACATCGGCATCTTCTACGCTATTTTCATCGATAGTGAAGTTGTACTGTTCGAGTATTTTATAGAAATCTTTAAACCAACCATCAGGGATTTTAAGAGTGCTGAAATGCTTGGATAGTCCATCAGTATCATCTGCTGAATAGTAATCGTTAAGGTGAGGCTCAAATAAGCCACCATTTAGAAAAGGAATAGACTTGAAAGCTTCCGGTATATTATCTCTGCGCTCATCTGACTTGGTATTCATTACCTGGAAGAATAATCGTTCCAGATATTTATGGTAGTAATCCTCCGGAATATTTTCCGATGAGAGCACCTCTTTAGGAATGATAGGGTTTCCCTGCTCCGATTTCTTAAATCTCAAAAACCAGCAAAAAACCGTCCGGCCAATTAATCGAACAGCAAATTCCTGATGAGTCTTTTTCCCTTCTTTGGAAGTTTGAGAAACACTTGGCAGTTTTAGTAAGTGTGGATGTTGCTCTCCACCACGTCCCGGTTCTTTCACTCCTATCAAATCGTAGAAAAAAGAAACCACTTTCTTGTAGAACTCTTTGTTCAGTCTCTCAACAGAAAATGCATCTTTAATATCCTCGTAGGTAACACTGCGAGATTCAACCAGACTAATGAATCTGTCCGTGGCTGTTTTTACCGCCTCACCCTTTCCCAAAACATAAGTATACCGCTTGGGTTCGGTTTCAACTTCTACAAACTCTTCTTTCTCCTCGTCATAGTCAGTCACTTTTGAAATAAAAGAAAACCGCCAGTTATCATCCTTTTTAAATACGGCAAAAATACCATCAACCTGTGAGTAGTAACTGCGGAGTAAATTCCGAAGACTCACGCGGTTACGGTCTAATTGTGTTTTATCAGTAACCTCAATTTCAAAAACAGATATTTTCCGACCATCTGCTGTTTCGAACGTCCCCAGCTGAAACCCTTCTTTACAGTTGTCAGATTTTGGCAAATCAGCTTTTTGTGGCTCCTGAAATACTTTTCCGGTTTTAAAAACCTCTTCCAGTATTTCAATCCAGTTTTTCCGATCGTATGCAGAGGATAAATATGTTTCTAAAGTAGATTTCTCCATTTTATACAAAACTCTCAGAGATTATAATTTCAGGATCGATGTTCAGGAATTCCTCTTCGTTTTCCTGCTTGTCTTCTTTGGAAATCCGGCTGGTGTATTTGTTAGCGAGCTTTATGAACTTCTTTTCAAGATCTGTTGGCTTCAATTTCTTTTTCTTTTTCACGATGCGGGTTACCTCTGTAAGCAGGTTGGCATAAGTTCCGGTCTCAATCAACTTGGTAAGTCGTTCATGTGCATCATCCATCTGGTCGGAATCCACAATCCGTTTCAGGTCATCCAAAAACTTAATTGCCTGATTTAAGCGGACATCTTTACGATCGGTCAGACTTCCCTCCGGCTGGTCGGCGATCACATCTCGTGCATATTGCTCTGTGGCAGATCGCACCTGTTCATAGTGCCATTCGGGTAATTCAACAGCATCTTCAGATTCCTTGGCTTCAAAGTGAGCGACTGCATCATCAAAATTCAGCCCTTTAATTTCACCGTCTTCAGTTATCTGGTACAGTTCTTTTCGGTCATCAGTACGCAAGAAACAAACTGAACCATTTTTAAACTCTTCATTTTCTTGTCTTCCGGCTCGTGCTTTCAATGGTAATCTTCTAATGCGTCTGAAATCTTCGGGGTTATTTTCTTTAAAATTACGAATGAACTCCAGATACTTGAGACGAATATCCTCGTCTTCCTCCAGTCCATGCTCATAAAGTTCAAACTGCTCAATAATCTCATCCAGAGAGTAAATCTGTGAATCTTCTCCGTAGGCTGAATGGAAACTTTGAAGCTTCACTAAAGCCTTTTTCTTCAATGAAATTATAGCATCTCCCTCTTGTGAAGGATAGAAATTGAAATTATAGATGCGATCTGCTTTCGTACCAATTCGGTTTACGCGTCCAATTCGCTGCATTAATTTAGTCGCGTTCCACGGGGTGTCATAATTCACTACTACATTCGCCCGATGAAGGTTTACACCTTCTGCCAGTACTTCCGTCGTTATGATGATGTTGTAATCGTCTTTCTGCTCTTTATCATAATTGGCATCAAAGTTGGCCAGAATGGTTTCGAATTTCTTGTTCCGGTTTTCTGAACTGATATTCAGAACTTTTTTGTAGCCATTCTTTTTGAGTGCTTCATAAAGATAGTCGGTAGTGGACGTAGCTTCAGAAAAAACGACTAATTTCCCAGTTGGATTGATACTCCGGTCGAACAGTTCGTTCTCAAGCATATCCAGAAACTTATCCAATTTTGGATCTTCTTTAACAGCAGACCAGTGTCGGGTTAAATAGTTTAAAGCCTCTAAATCTTTCTTAAGCCCCTCAAGAAAACCCGGTTTAAAATCATCACTACTAAAAGTTTTATTACCCGGTTTATCATCAGAAATCTTGAGGATTTTTATTTCGATCTCATCATCCGAAAAGCCTTCATCCATTAACTGATTGACATCAAGATCAGGTGCTATGAATACTTTTCCATCTTCGAACGTCCTGATCATATTCTCGGTAGAATCTCTAAGCTTGAATAAGGAGTCTTTGAAAGCCTGAAAACTACTCTCAATACGTTTTACCAAAAGCGTCGTCATCATTCTAGCAAGCTGCGCAGAGGTTAAATCCGCTATTTCATAATGCTCTGCCTTGATATCATCTTTCAAATAACTGATTGCTCGATACCTATAGTAATCAATCTTTTTTTCATCAAGAATGGCATCCAGTGTTTCAAAAAAGAGCTTTCTGAGTTTATCACTCATTTCATACTCTCTTTTTATCGGGGGTTCAATTTCTGGAAACCTAATACCTTGTTTCCTTAAATCCTCTTTATACTGATTTACGTTCTCAAGGTCTTTACGGGTCCGACGAATCGTAATAGGTTTGAGTACCTGTTCACGGATATCTTTATACATTCCCCTAATCTCTTCCATATTAGGTTCAGGCATTTTTATCAATTCCTTATATCGCTTTATATATGGGTAGAAATATGTCGTCAAATTCTTAACAGGAAGCTTAGATCTACGGGCATCCTGGAAAAGCTGCAGCATATTATAGATGTCGCCGGGCCTATTATTTAAAGGAGTTGCTGATACGAGAATTACTTTCTTTTCATCACTATCGATCAACCCATTATTCAGTCGCCCAGACTTACAAATGATCTGAAGCTGATCAAAAGAGTTGGCCGTACGATTTCTAAATTTGTGAGCCTCATCAACAATAACCAGGTCATACTCTTCCTTAGCCCAGTAATCCAGATCATCATTAAGGATCTTATGCAGGCTCCCATTTGTGATAAACTTGGCGTATTTATCGATACCAAAGAGCCTAAACGTATGCTTCCAGTTTTTCTCCAAAGCCGGAGGATAGATCACAAGAATCTTGGTGTTTCCACTGCCATTAGCAATGATAAACCGCTTGGCTAGCATAGTCGTAACCACCGTTTTTCCCGTACCCACTACATCTGCCAGGAAAAATCCGTTGTAATCCATCAGCATTTCAAATCCCTGATTCACCGCATCTACCTGGTAGGATAATTTTTTGAATTGTTTGGGGACATCGCCCACGGTCTCTGGATCGTAATCTATGTTTCGACCAAAGTATTCAATTAGAAATTTGATATAGAGCTCAAACGGGGTAAACTCTTTTTCTAAATGTGTTTTCTTAGTAGCATTCTGAACATCTTCAGGTAGTATCTCTTCTCCCTCTTCCCATAGTTTCTGAAACTCGCTTTCAGCAAAGGAAACATCATCGTACCGCTTCAACTGTACATTGAACTCGTAATTCCCCTCATCTTTATCACCACCCAAACCTGCTGATGTTAAGTTCGAAGAACCAGTTATCACCCGTCCATCTGTGTCTTGATCAAAATTCTCTGGAAGAAATATGTAAATTTTAGCGTGAAGGTTTTTACTCTGATGGGCCCGGATTTCAATTTTGCCATCCATCACATCCTGCATGAACTGCAGAATACCTTCCTCAACTTCTCTTGAGTATTTTGCTTGTTTGATGTCTTCCTGCATCCATTTTATAAACTCTGCTCTCGTTTTTTTTGGATTTCCCTTGAAAAGCAATCCTCGGCGTTTCGCATCAGCGATTAAATGATCTACATTAATACCAACCAAAATCTTGATTTCATCCAGCTCCATCAGATGCTCCCGAATAGCAAAAAAACCTGATGCTCTGAAGTATCCCACCACGGCATGAAAGGCATAGAGATTCGTAAACTTCTCAAATACCCCGTTAAATTTTTTTAGAAGACTGTTCCCGCGTTGGTTCGTAAAAAAGTTTGTACTCATTAACAGCTCATGAATAGGTATTTAAAATTAAGACAGTGGGTAAGATTATCGTGAAAATATCAGTCACTTTCATCTAATCTTTCAAATGAAACCTTGATTATGATAGATTTTAAACCAAAAATAAGTTAAATGACAATTCGTATATACTCTGGAATTGCATGGAATCTTCCGGAATTATATGAGTTCTCCGGAATTAGGTATTTCCTTTCATCTGATGGGGACGTTTTATCTACTCTTTTCCATAAAAAACCCTTCTCTTTTTTACTGCTAAGCTGCTAAAGAATTGATATGACAAGCATTTTGATCCTAATGCTCGTTTATGACACAACAGATCTATAGCGGTTCCATTCAATGCCTGCTTTTTATTCATATCCATGAGTCAGCTATCAAATAAAGTTTATTATGTCCATCCAGTACTGTTAGAGGGCTAAGTAAAAGCGTAGAATAAAGAGAAAGGTTATGATCCATCCAGATACAGAATTGCATTTTATAAACAGTAAAAAAGACAGACAATACCCTAGAAATCTTCAGATTGATATCTAAAACGGTATGAGAAATTCATTGAATGCTTCTGAATAATGCTCTTCGTTTAATAAAAAATAGGGAGCAGAGCAAGGCCAGGAAAAGCCCTATACCGCGCAAGTTCTTGGACACTCTTGGTTTTGAGACTCTTCTTTCGTTAGTTCCAATTGCCAGTATTTAAAAACCTTCTATCAAGTATTGAACTCGTAATGAATCTATTTTTGCCGAATGAAGAAAACAAGAAAAGACTATGGACCTTTTCAATGGATAGATATAGAAAATCCATCGGAAAAAAGTCTCTCAAACCTCGAATTACCGTTAAGCTTAGACATAAATCTTCTTGAAGATTCTCTAAAAACCGGGCATTTACCGAAAATAGAGAAAACCTCTGACTATTCATTTATGATTCTAAGGGCGTATACGGCATCGGAAGATGAAAAAGCTATAGAAATAGGTCAAATAAGTAATAAAATTGCTTTTTTTGTAAGTGAGCAAGCCGTAATCACTATCCACCGGGCTCCTTTTTCTTTTTTGACCGATTTGCCTGAGAATTTCGATTCTTCAGATGAATTGGTGTTACATATTATTAAGGATTTACTCCTCACGTTTGAAAACCCCATCAAAACTCAATCTGAGAAAATGGATGCTTTGGAACAAAGTATTTTTCTTAAAGGCGGAAGCAACCTTTCTATTGAAAAGCTCTATTTTGAAAAGTCTAAAGCAAGACTATCCAAAAAGTTATTGGTAATCATGCAGTCTGTATTCAATCAATTTAAGGTTGAGGATTCATTAAAAACCAACCTTCAGGATATTAAGGACACCGTTGTGGATTTGACGCTAAGGACAGAAGAGGTTGTAGATGATGCGAATGCCTTACTCAATTCGTATATGACTTTCCAGGCCCAGAAAAGCAATGATGTAATGAAGCTACTGACTATTTTTTCTGCGTTTTTCTTGCCTCTGACGTTTATCGCAGGTGTTTACGGAATGAATTTTGAAAACATGCCAGAGCTTCAATGGGAGTATGGTTATTTCCTATCTCTATTGTTGATGCTAATTATTGCTATCGGAATTTTTATTTGGTTTAGAAGAAAAAAAATACTTTAGATCTATAAAGGGCAAGCTACTTTTTTTATTCACATGATTTCATATCCCCATAACCATCAGTTGATATTTACAGTTCTTATTCCAGCTCATCATCAAACCCAAAAATCGAGATACTTTTTCAAAAGCATTTATAACATGAGCACTTCGAATATCAATGGAATTGCATGGACTATTCCGGAATTAAATGAGTTCTCTGGAATTAAAGATTAGTTTTCATTTAATGGAGACGTTTTGCCTACTCTTTCCCATAAAAAACCCTTCTCTTTTTTACTGCTAAGCTGCTAAAAACTGCTAAAGAGTAGATAAAATGAGCTTTTCTGACTGTATTGAGCGATTATTGACTAAGCAGTTTGTTTAAGAAAATGCTAAAGAGTGCTAAACACTGCTAAGATTTTTAGCAGCTCTTAGCATCTCTTAGCAGTGTTTAGCAGTCGTAGTTATTAATAGAAGTGATGTTTTTGATAGTGTATGAATGGTTTTTTTAGACTTTTTAGCAGTTAGCAGTGATTTGTGTGATTTTATGTTTCTTTTTTTTAAGGATTAATCTTCGGTAAAGAAAATGATACCTAAATAGATGGACACCCCTCTAAATCTCCCCTTATTAGGGGAGAGTTTTCTTTGTTTTATAAAAAAGACAACCACCCCTGGCCCCTCCTTCAAAAGGAGGGGATTATTTGTTTAAAAAGTTAATCTCTGGACTCGGGTTTTTTCATATTCGCGGGCTTTATCGATCAGTTCTTCCATCATTCCTTTAGATAAAAGCTCATCGACGTTTAATATGTAGCATCGAACGTTGCCCTTTTTTTTGGCTCCCATCGATTTGGTCAGGAGCATTTGTACGCTTTTATCTAAGAAATAGCTACTGTTCATCAGGTGGGATTCCAGGACCGACAGTGATATCTCCGAGGTAAAAGACGCACGGATATCCTGCAGGGCGTTCCACACTCGTTTTAACCCGGATTATTCACCAAGAAATATTGTCGGGAGCAAGGCGTAGGGGAAAAAGCGGCGGAAGAGTACTTGGCGTACTCTGAGTACGCTTTATTTCCATACAACGAAGCTCTCGGTAAAATTTCGCCGCAAAACCTGTAGCTTAAATTTGGGTTGCTATCCTTTTTACATAGGTGTAATTTTTTTAGTGCTTTACATTAAATCACACTTATCTTTGTGAATAATTCGGGTTAAGTGAATGGCCAGTATAGGCCCCTGGTAGATGACAGCTCCAGTGTGATCACGTACCACTTCAAACTCTTTGATGCGGAAGTGCCGGTGGTCCAGGGCAAAGTATCTGCCGGGTGGCTCCGAGGATGGATCAAACCGCTGGGTGGCATAGTGCTCCATGCTTTGGAAAAACTCGTGGATGGGGTTGTGTTCGGTGTGCAGCGACTGCTCTTTTCGGATGGCGCTGCAAATTTCGCTTCTAAAGCTCTCAAAATCTTGAAACCAACTGGAGAGTCCAGGCAAAAGATGGTTTACGCACTCATATCCGGCCAGTATGATGGCCCAGTTGTTGACCGTTCGTCCTTCAAAGCACTGATCGCTTAGATATTTTTGGCTGGCCTTTAAGTTGAAAAAGAATTGACCGCGAATGGTCTCATAGTTTTGGAGGATCAACCCCAGAAATTCGGAGAACCGGTCGGTGTGCTCGGCTACCTCACTGACGGTTTGCAACTCCTCGCGTTTGAGAAACTTGTTAAAGTTCAGGATCACCAACCGGCTCAGTACCGCAGCATCATTGGGCTTGTCGTTTCCGGTCATCACCACGCACGCTTTCATGGGCGTTTCAATGGTTTGATGGTCGGTGCTCTTCTTGGCCATCGCCGTGCCGATTCGGTGGTACCAGTTCAGGATGTTGCTGGTCATATCCGGGGCCTGGGAGTTGGTCTCCTGGTTGCGGTAGTCGTCCAGGAAAAAGGGAAACGAGCGTGGCAGGGTCATCCGGCGAATCACACTCTTTACCGTATTCTGCTTTGAGACCGATTGCCGGTTCCCGTTCTGATAGCCAAACAGGGCCATAAACCAATCCATGCTGGTACTCTTTCCGGTCCCGCGCTCGCCAAATTTGAACAGGATCGGAAATCCATCCAGTTTATCAATGATCTCCCGGCTAACCTGCATTTCTCACCAAGAAATTTGGTTGTGGGCAAGGCGTCCGGAAAATGGTGGCGGAAACGTACCTGCGTACGTTGAGCAAACCATTTTCCGGATAACGCAGACCACAGACAAATTTCGCAGCGTTGGATAGAGTGTTTTATTGAATAGGTCTGAAAATGAAGGTTAATACGTTATTAAACATATAGATAGGATCATTAATATTTTTTTGTGTGAGAAATGCAGGCTAAACACGCACGCCACTGCATACCCCAGTGTCGTTCGAATATTAAGCGCCCCGTTAAACTGCTCCCAAAGCAGAAACTTCTCAGCCAGTAGCTGCCGGGTATCCTCTTTAGGGTCCTAAAAACTCAGCAGATATGGCTTCTGTTGGGCTTTTTTATTTGGCAATCTTTCGTATTGTAGCTTTTTCTTCAGATAAAATCACGGCTCTGACATTGCGAAGCAGTGCTTCGCGGTTCTAATCACTCACGGCTGCTTAAAAATTTCAGTAGATTTTGCTTCCGTCGGATTTTTTTACTGCGTATTCCAATCACTTTATCTTGCATACGCCATACGAAATAGCTTCTTTATGAAATCAGCCTTAATCCAATTATAGGTGCTGACCCAAAAGCCAAAATCCGCAACTCCATCAAAATTTTTCAAGCGTTGTAAAACTATCACTTGGCCAATTAGTTGCGACTCTTCAATTTAGTCCTATTTTAGAGTATCAATCAAAGACCAAACCCATTCCACCACAATTATGAAAAATTTCACTCAAGCGATAGTACTTGTTCTTATGTTTGGAGGACTTTATGCCTGCACTTCTGAACCAGCGCAGGACGAAGCTCTTAGCGAACCTAATCTCGTTGAAGTCAAAGCGATATACGATGCTGAAAATGATCGACACCTTTTTGCAACCGAAACCGATACTATACCGGCAGGATGGACGACCTTTCGGTTACTAAACGCCAGCCCCTATGTTCACTTTATCTTTTTTGACTATCTGCCGGGAGACCGCACCAGTGTTGATCTGATGTCTGACGTGAGCCCCGTCTTCCAGGAATCCTCCTATCTGCTCATGGAAGGAAAGCAAGAAGAGGCCATGGCCGCATTTTCCAAACTGCCCGGGTGGTTCAGCGACCTCGTTTTCCGCGGTGGCACCGGGTATACTTCTCCGGGACGCGCCGCAGAAACCACTCTATTTATGGCGCCGGGCAATTATGTCATGGAATGCTACATTAAAATGCCCGATGGCACCTATCACTGGAAAAAGGGCATGTACAAAGATCTGCACGTTTCTGCCGACACCACCCAGGCAAATGCTCCTGCATCGCCCGATATAGAGATTACAGTGACCGACGATGGCTTACAGGTTGAGGGCGAACCCCGAACAGGTGATCAATTGGTGGCCGTGCATTTTGAGCAAGAGAATCCGGGCTTACTTGGCAAGGACGTACATTTAGCCAGGCTGGATGAGTCGACAGACGCAATGGAGGTGGCAGAATGGCTTGATTTCATGACCCCGGAAGGCTTGGTATCCACCGCTGAAAATCCCGGTCCTGCCACTTTCATTGGAGGCACCCACGAAATGCCCAAAGGCAACACCGCCTACTTTACGGTAAGAGAAGTTACCCCATTATTCTAAATTAAACCCACTCAAGTACATATAAAACAATAAGTTATTA
>NZ_JBBVMF010000029.1:0-40843 GCF_038150125.1 Rhodohalobacter sp. 8-1
CCGAAGGGCTTGATCCCAACCAATTAGGCATCGGATTCACCTAAAATAACGGGGTAACTTCTCGGTGTGTTTTGCCCTGATTTATAATCGAACTCAGGTTAGAAAGACATATTTAATTCTGATTAGGCCCCGACCGGTCACCTATCAAAACTGAAATTGGAAACTTCCGGACAAACCGAAGTACTCTTCATTATCATCAAATTGAGCAAGTGCATTTACCTGCAGGCTTATGACTGAAGTAGCCTGGTGATTCCATCCAAGCACAAACAGATTTGAACTGACATCTGCCTCGCTATAGCTGATATGGTCTACCCGTGCGAGAAGCTGATCTTTTTCGGTTACATTGTTTCCAACGGTCACGTATGCGCCTGAAATCGTTTCATCATTTGGCAATTGGTTGGTTTCAAAGGATGACATCAGCAGTTCTGCCGCACCAAACCAGTTATCGCTTTCGTAATCCAGAAAAGCTCCGTAAATGAGACGATCGCCTTGACTCGTCAAAAAGCCGACAGGTTCATTTTCGGTTCCGTTCAGCCCTCCATTTGCTCCTAAGTAAAGCGTACCATCATTTTCAAGGTCAATTGTAAAAGCGCCCTTCGCCGCGAACATAAAGTGGTCGTCGTTACCCAGCGACCGTCCTGTCCCGTTAAATACAGATACCGTATAATCGAAGTTATCGAACGCCCCGGAGGCCGATACGCCAAGCTCACGAGAGTCTAAAATGGTGCCGATAAGACGGGCACGGTTAATAAAATCAGTATTTCCCGGATTAGGCTGAAGATCGAGGCCTATATCCGGTTTCTGAAGTCCCGCTTTAATGCCAAAACCTTCCGACTTCCTGTAGCCGATCGCTGCATCAAACACGCTTGCGGATCTGCGGAAATCCATCTGCAGATTATAGTTAAAACCCCCATCTACATTACCATTTATTTTCAGGCGAGTTGCACCGAGACCAAAACTATTCCCGCCATTGAAATTATCGTCTTGTAGCGTAAAATCAGCCGTTGACTGAAGCAACAGACCCACATTAAACGATTCGCTTTTCAGAAGGTTTCTCATTTCATCTGCAAGTGGTTCGTTCTCCTGAGCTTGGGCATTCTGAGCGGTTAGAGCTCCAACTGAACAAAGAAGAAATGATAAAATCGCTGTTAAAATTTTTTTTGATCGGTAGATCATCATTGTAAATATTTTTTTGATTGAGGTGCGTGATGGTTTATACACCTATTAAATTTAAAGTACACAGTTTGTTTTGCCGATAAATACGTGATCCTGCTAATTAAACAAGACGGTCTGACCTTAACGTTCAGGCGCACAATCTGTTACTAAGGCAATCATTGAAGATAAAATAAAATTTCTTCCTTAAACACCCTAAATCAGTACATCGATGTTGTCCGATTAGATTCTATAGGCATTGTATCGTACCTTTCACAAAATTTCTTAACCCGCAATCAACACCTGTTCAATGAATACGATTTCTTTCGGCACCGATGGATGGCGCGCTATCATCGCAAAAGATTATACATTCGACAATCTCTCTGTTGTGGCTCAGGCAACCGCCCGCTGGATTCTCGATGAAAAGGTTACCAAAAACGGGGTCGTGATTGGTTATGATGCCCGGTTTATGGGACGTGAATTTGCCGAACACGTTGCATCTGTTTTTGCGGCGATGGAGATTCCTGTTCGAATATCATCAGCCATCTCTCCCACCCCTGCCGTTAGCTGGGCAGCGCTGCACTACGACGCTGTGGGAGTTGTGATTACGGCAAGCCACAACCCACCAAACTATAACGGATATAAACTGAAGGCACCATTTGGCGGATCTGCCACGCCCGATCAGATTGAAGCCGTTGAACAGCGTCTATCCGACTTCGATGACTCTCTAAATGTTCTCCGGTTTGATGAGTGCCTGAAACTTGGGCTAATTCGGGAAATGACACTTACCGAACAATACCTCAATGTATTGCGGGAACGCATTGATATCGACGCCATCACGAATAGCGGCATCCGCATTGGCCACGACCCAATGTTTGGATCAGGCATGGGAGCGATCAAAAAACTCCTGGGCGACCAGGTATACGAGCTTCACGGAGAAGTGAACCCGTCATTTAAAGGAATCCCGCCGGAACCAATCGAAAAAAATCTGGATGAGTTTTCTGAATTTATCCCTGAAAATAACTGCCAAATAGGAATTGCCAACGATGGGGATGCCGACCGGATTGCTTTGTTTGATGAGACCGGATCATTCGTGGATTCTCACCGGATTCTGAGTCTTCTCGTTAAATATCTCCACAAAGAAAAAGGCCTGTCGGGCACCATCGTGAAAACGTTTTCCACCACAGATATGCTCAACAAGCAAGCTGAAAAGTACGATCTGCCGATTGAAGTGACGCCCATCGGGTTCAAATATATCGCCGAATTGATTGTCAACGGCGATGTGATAGCCGGCGGCGAAGAATCGGGCGGACTGTCTGTGAAAGGACATCTTCCTGAACGTGACGGACTTTATATTGGCCTGCTGATGACCGAGATGGTGGTGAAATCAGGCAAAAAACTAAGTGAGCTAGTGCAGGAGCTATTTGATGAATTTGGCGAACACGCCTACTATCGAAACGATCTGCATACCGAGGAATCCAAGAAACAGGCGATGATTGAACACTGCAAGCAGAAGAAACTAACCGAAATCAACGGGAAAAAAGTAGCCGATTGGCAATTTACGGACGGCATCAAACAGATTATGGACGATGGCTCCTGGCTGCTGGTACGAGCCTCAGGTACGGAGCCGGTTCTCAGAATTTACGCGGAAGCACCCACTGCCAAACAGGCAAAAGCGATGGTTGAGGATGTGTCAGAGATGGTGGATCAGTTTTAGGGTATTGGACGGGAGACGGGGGACGGTGGACCGAAGTTTAACACGAAAAAACTCGGAATTTCGGAATCCGCTAATCGCCTTTTCGTTTATTTACTTATGAACTACCAGCTTCCGTTTCAATCTAAGCTGATAATTTCCTTTCTTATTTACACTCTTCAACAGATTGTTGCGTTGTGAGTTTGGTCTACCTATTAACTTTATATGATTAATGTTATATGCGATTAATTGTAACCAGGGCTTTATCGGTATCATTACTTTTCCTTTTTATTCTTGCTCAATTTAATCCACTGCAAAGCCAGGTTCAGGAAGAACCTCTTCAGTATCAAAGTCTGCAGCACGCACTGTTTTCAGGCGGACAGCTGAGCGGTGAACGCGGCCCGCAAAATGTCCAGTGGATCGAAGGCGGAGATCGGTATTCATATATGGTTCAAAACCCGGAAACAGGGACGTCTGAAATCCGGGCTTACAGTCCGGCTGACGACAGCGATGAACTGCTGTTCGATAGCACTGAGCATACATTTCCCGCCACAGATAAAGCATTTCAGTTCCGGACGTTTCAATGGTCGGCTGACTTTCGCTACCTGGTTTTTCAAACCAACTTCACGCCCATCTGGCGCTATTCTGGTAATTCAGACTATTATTACTACTCCATCGAAGACAGCACGCTCGAATTAATCGCAGAAGATGCGTTCACAGCAGAATTATCGCCTGACGGCCAAAAAGTCGGCTACCACCGCAACGGAGAGATGTTTGTGTTTGATCTGGACTCGGGAGAAGAAACTCAGCTTACATTCGACTCTGCCGAAAACCTGTTTAACGGCCGGTTTGGATGGGTGTATGAAGAGGAATTTGGTTTGGTACAGGCATGGAAATGGTCGCACGACAGCCGGTACATTGCATTCTGGCAGAGCGATGAAGATCATGTCAAACGGTTTGAATCCACGAATTACGAGGGTCAATATCCTGAGTACACGAATATTCCGTATCCAAAAGTAGGTGCCGAAAACCCCTATGTTAAAATAGGTGTTATCGACACTCAAACTGGCAATAAGCAGTGGATGGACCTTGATATCGGAACCGGACTGATCCCCAGAGTTTACTGGACCCGTAACGAACAGGAACTCGCCGTTGTATGGATGAACCGGCAGCAAAATGAGCTTAGGTTATTTTTTCATGATGTGGCCGATGGTTCAGGCGAACTCATTTTAGAGGAATCGAGTGATGATGGCTGGATTGATGTATTTAGCTTCTCTGCCGGCATCGATGACTACTTCTTTTTTCCAGATTATAGGCAAGAGTTTATATGGATTTCCGACCGGGGCGGATTTCGGCATCTCTACCGATACGATTACGACGGCAACCTCATCAACCAGATAACCGATGGTGCATGGGAAGTAACGAATGTGCATGCCATTAACCCCGACAGCGAGAAAATTTACTACGAATCAACAGAAATCAGCCCTCTTGAACGGCATCTATATTCTGTTTCATTTGATGGTTCCGAAAAACGTCAATATACGGAAGATCCCGGCAATCACTCCTTTAGTATGGGCCAGGATGGTCGCTTCTTTATCGATACATGGTCGAACATCGACACGCCGACCCAGGTTGATCTCAGGACCACTGACAACGGAGGTGAGCTTCTCAAAGAGCTTGTGAATAATGAATCTGTTACTGAGTATATCAACGAATACAACTACTCGCCACGCGAACTCTTTTCATTTACACCTGGAAGCGGCGTGGCACTCGACGGATACATGGTTCGTCCGCCTGACTTTTCACCCGACAGCACATACAACCTGATCATGATGATCTACGGCGGCCCGGGCTCTCAGGGTGTGTATAACCAGTTTGAAACAAATCCCTGGGTTCAGTATCTCGCACAGGAAGGATATGTTATTGCAAATGTGAATAATCGCGGCAGTGGCGGCTACGGAAAAGAGTTTGAAAAAGCCGTGTATAAAAACCTGGGTGAGCTGGAAGCAGCCGATTATGTGCAAACAGCAACTTATCTCGCCTCAAACGACTGGATTGATTCTGATAACATCGCAATTCGGGGGCACAGTTACGGCGGGTATATGGCAGCTCTCTCAATGGTTCTTCACCCTGATGTATTCAATGTAGGGCTTGTTGGAGCTCCGGTAACAGACTGGCGTCTCTACGATACGATATATACCGAGCGATATATGGGCCTTTTGGACGAAAATTCTAAAGGATATCAAAACAGCTCAGTCATGTCCCATACAAGAAATCTGAAAGGAAATATGCTGGTCGCGCACTCATCAATGGATGAAAATGTACACATACAGAATACCATGCAGATGGTGACAGCCTTCACCAATGCCGGAAAAGATATCGACCTTAGAATATATCCACCGGGAGCCCATGGCGTAGCTTATAACCAGCAAAGCTACCTGCTATTGCACCAGGTATACACCAGTTATTTGAATAGGCATTTGAAGTAGGCAATGTTCAGGGTTCAGGGTGTGCAGGGTGCAAGATGTAGGACCCAGGACCTCCAAGCGTGTGATTCCGCGAACCGTCTGTAGAGCTCCTTGAAGCATCCGAATTCAAGAGCAGGGTGCAGGGCTCAGTGTGCACTTAACGCTTATCTACACTTTGAATATACTTGTATATCATTTTTCCAGTTTGATCCAGTTTTTCTGAAATTCTATTGAACTCTCTTTGATCGTTAAATGAGCCGGTTTCAAAAAGTGTTTCAAGGTGGTCTCGAGTTTCATCTACAGATGAATGAGCATAAACCAGAAATCTTATAAAATCTGCTTTATATCTCCTTCTTCCATACCCTTCAACTATATTTGAACGAATAGATTTCGAGGATCTCCTGATTTGACTACCCGATTCGTACAATTCAAATTTTGGCAGCTGCATTGTCATCGTATGAATTTCTACGGATAGCTCTCTTGCTAATTGCCAGATTTTTAACTTTTTGTAGCTCATGACAATTGGATTTATACTTACTATTTATATGAGTAAGAGGAAAATTCTGAAGATACCTTACACAAATTATCCACGATTTTTTCGCTTTACCCTATCTTGCAGCTTGCACCCTGACCCCTGTACCTTGAGCCTTGCACCTTGTACCCTGCTCCCTGCTCCTTGAACCTTTAATTCTCTTGCTGTTTTTCCTCAGTGGTTTTCTCTGGTTTCTTTTCGGCGTCTACGGCCGGGTTCACCATAGAGATCAAGATGTTTCCGGGTTGCGGGTCTGGTGGATTATCTGTTGTGAATGGTCGAATAGATTTATTATCAGTCACTAAAAATAGAGGAATGGCATCTTCGCCATGCGTCTCTTTGAAATTCTGAAATGTAAATTTCTCTGTGAGCTGTGTAGACTTGATCACTTTGCCTTCTTGGTATTCTTGAGTCAGAGAGTCATAATTTGCCTCTTCATCGAACAAAGTGCGACCCGTTTGTAAAATTCCATCTTCTTTATCATCTGAATCAACTGATTTCTTTTCAAGACCCGGTGGAAGCTTATAAACCAACGAACGGCCAAACAGCTCAGAAAAGCGTATAACAGTCAGCGCGTTAACCTCATCATTTGGAGTAACAGAAAGTAGTTTACCTATCCCGTCCAGGTTCAGACGGTCGAGAGCGTACTCAGACAGGACGTCTCCATAAAATGTCTCAAGGCCCTCGGATTTCGCGTTACTAATATTATTCCAGTTAGAATCTGCAATCGTAACTTTTACATCATATTTCTCCAACTCCTTAGCTATGTCAATAGCCCAATCTTGTGCTCCGATAATCAGGAATCCACGGGGCACCGGTTTAGCAACACCTAACTTTCTGGCTATCCACGGAGCTGTCAATCCATAAATAGCCACGGTGATTATGATGGTAATAAATACAATTGAAATAAGTTGATTTGCCTCCGGGTATCCATTTTGCACCAGAGAAATGGCAAAAATTGATGATATAGAGGCAGCCACGACACCCCGGGGGGCCATCCAGCAAAGAAACAGTTTTTCCTTCCAGCTAAGCGGGGAAAAAATAGTTGATAAATAGACTGCTGCCGGTCTGATCGCGAAGATTAATACCGCCAGAAATGCCATCATATTCAGGTTAAGATTACCCAAAAGGTTTGCAAGTTCAACTCTTGCCGCAAGTAGTATAAAGAGTGCGGAAAGCAATAAAAGCCTGATGTTTTCCTTAAATTCAATGATATGGTGGATTCGGGCGGCCTTTTGATTGGCCAACACAACCCCCATAAGTGTGGTTGCCCAAAGGCCCGACTCATGTTGAAAAATATCAGATATTGTGAAGATAAGAACAACAATCATCAGGCTAACCGGATTTTGAAGGAAATCTGGCAGCAGGTGTTTTTTAAGTAAAGCATATAAAACACCCGCACCGGCCAAACCTAATACAGAACCAAACAAGATGGTCTTGAAAATACTCATAAAAGCCAGGCTGGTTGCCTCAGAAAAACCGCTAGTTAAAATCACTTCATAAACTAAAACGGCAATCATCGCGCCAATAGGATCAATAACAATACCTTCCCATTTCAAGATGGAACCTACCTGACCTGAAGGCCTCACCTGTCTCAAAAGTGGTACAATTACTGTTGGGCCGGTTACGATGAGAATAGCCCCTAATAAAACAGCCAGCTCCCATCCAAACCCAAAAAACACATATGCTGATAAAGACGTTAATACCCAGGTGAGCAACGCGCCAATACTAACCAGGTTTCCAATGGCACCGCCCACATTCTTAAGTTCAGAGAACTTGAGGCTTAACCCCCCTTCAAATAAAATTATAGCAACTGAAACGTTTATAAAAGGCGTTAACAGGTCGCCCATCAACTGGTCAGGTTTTACCAATCCTAATACCGGGCCGGCCAGAAGTCCGGATAGCAACAATAACAAGATGGCCGGTAATTTAAACTTCCAGCCAACCCACTGAGCACCGACACCAAAAAAAATAACGCTGGTTATTCCAATTAAAATACTTTCTGTCATAAAAAGAAGTCTGGTGGTAACCTGGTGAGATTAAATATTTGTAGACTTAACTAAAAACCGAAGATAAACAAACTATATCACAAGTGATGAAATGTCCCCGGATAATATAACTACCTTTTGGTTTTTTATATTTGGTTAGAAGAGTATGGATTTTAGTGCCCGTTATGTTATCATTAACTTGTAATTAAATATTATTCAATGGACAAAAGTGATTCCAAAACATTATTAAGAGAATTGATGTGGCTTGGCGCCATTATTGGTATCTCAGCACTCATAGAATTCGCAATAATTGAGAATTTTGAGCTGCATCCTGTATTAAGCATAAAAATACAGGTACTGATAGGCTTGATAGTAATAGGTTATGGCATCAGAATGGGTGCCAGGTTATGGAAAAACTTTAGCGATTCCGAAGAATCTCAACCGGATCAAACCCAATCGCCTGATTAAGTGTTAAAGTCCAATTCTTAACTTTTCTAATAACGATTTTAACATGACTGAACCATTTTTACAGCACATGAAAGCTGCCATAGAAATAGCTGAAAAATGTGAAACACCTTTCGGTGCGGCACTGGCCATGGGGGATCAGCTTTTTGTTGCGGCGGCAAATCAGACCAAAAAATTGCATGATCCAACAGCACATGCTGAAGTAATGGCGATGCGCAAGCTGGGCGATCATCTCAAGAAAACAGACCTCTCAGGTTTTACGCTTTACTCTACGTGTGAACCCTGCCCGATGTGTATAAGTGCGGCACTGTGGGCCAAGATTGACACCGTGTTTTATGGATGTACCATCCCCATGATTTCTAAATATCTAGGCCAGATACATCTGCGAGCAGATAAAATTGCAGATTCAGGCTTTAAAGATACTTATATCAAAGGTGAGATCATGGTCAGCCAGTGCGAGCTGCTTCTCAAGAAATATAGCTAACGGGCAATAGCCGATTTTCATTAAATTGTAGTGATAGGCCACTGAAATAAATTTGGGCTAAAAATACAATCTGTTTGGTATCAAAGACCTGCCTCTCCCACCTTTTTATTATTTTGGCGCAGCAATCGTTGATGTCAAATATATCCTGAACCAATTTCGCCAAAAACTGTGTTAGTGTACAGTCTACACATTTGTTACTACCCTGATGCTTCAATCTGATTCGTAGAGTAAAATATGCGGTTTAAAATTCCTTATCACTGGCAACGAAAAATCCTGGGTTGGTTTGCACAGGTCAAAAACTTTTTTCGCTGGGTATCAAAGAAATTCAGCCACTTCCAGGATGATCTGTATGAATTTAACCGTAAGGCTAACCCCTGGCTCCACGGCATATCCATTTCGCTCAGCGTTGCCGTGATATTATCGTTGCTGATACCCCTATTTTTTGAGGATGCGTCCAAGTATAGATCTTTGAATAAAAGCATAGATCAGGCACTACTCATTGGTTTTGGTGTATATTTTTACATCCGTTTGATTCTTACAACCGATCGTTCCGGATTCTTGCTTTCCCGATGGCCGGAAGGTATTGCCGCAACACTCGCCTTGCTGTTTGGAATCGACCTGATGATGACAGGCGGAGACTATGTGATTAATTTGCTGGAAGCATTAGGCATATCAGGTGCAGAGAATACACTTCTTATCATTGTACAGGCATACCTTATTTTCGTAGTCGGTGTAAAAATTATACAGGCTATACCCAAGATTATTTCTTCAAATACCAATCCGGCCCGATTGGTATTAACGAGCTTCTTACTGGTAATTTTTGCGGGTATGCTTCTGTTGATGCTTCCGGCTGCGACAACAGACGGAGCCGGTTTGGGTTTTGTTGACGCACTCTTTATGGCAACCAGTGCTGTTTGTGTTACAGGGCTTATTGTCGTTGATACAGCCACTCATCTAACGACATTCGGGCAGGGCGTAATCCTTGTGCTGATACAGTTAGGGGGAATAGGTATTATTACGTTTGCCACGTTTCTGGCTATGTTTTTATCGGGAGGCGTCACTCTTGTCGGACGCAATGCCCTGCGTGAAGTGATTTCAGGTGAAGACGTAAGCACCATTGCTAAAACGATGAAACATATAGTTTTGCTTACCTTTACCATCGAGTTTATCGGGTTTATCGGGTACTATTTTAGCTGGACAGAAGCTATTCCGGACCAAGGCGAGAGAATTTGGTTTTCTGTTTTCCATTCGGTTTCGGCTTTTTGCAATGCCGGATTTTCACTGTACACCAACAGTTTAGCCGACCCAATAAATGCAACAAATCTCCCCGTTAATATCACTACGATGATACTTATCATTTTGGGAGGAATAGGATTTACCACATTGTGGGAAACCTTAAATCGAATCAAAGGCAAACCTTACAGTAAACAGTATTCAATTCACAGTATCATCGTTTATCGAATGACTGCTTTTTTAATAATAGCAGGAACAGTTTTAGTCGCAGCTCTTGAATGGAATAGTTTACTGGCTGATTACACCGTCGGTGACAAGCTTTTATTCTCTGTATTTCAAAGCGTAACGGCACGAACTGCCGGGTTCAATACGCTGGATACAAGTTCGCTTGGCGCAGGAGTGACACTGATTATAATCGTGTTAATGAGCATAGGAGCATCCCCCTCTTCTACAGCTGGCGGCCTGAAAACCACAACAATTTACGTCCTATTTAAATCTGTGATTGCAAACATAATCGGTGCTGATAATATAGAAATTTCAAATCGCACAGTTCCTACCAGGGTAGTTTTTCGTGCACTAACATCTGTATTTCTTGCAACCTTTGTTTTGATTTCCGGCTTGATTTTACTGACAATTTCTGAAG
The DNA here is from genome assembly GCF_038150125.1 of Rhodohalobacter sp. 8-1. Lineage (NCBI taxonomy): Bacteria > Pseudomonadati > Balneolota > Balneolia > Balneolales > Balneolaceae > Rhodohalobacter > Rhodohalobacter sp. 8-1. Next base: position 10,659 of record NZ_JBBVMF010000029.1, read on the forward strand.
ATTTTCCTTTTTTAGATATTCTGTTTGAGCAAGTTTCAGCGTTTATGACTGTAGGACTTTCCAGAGGTATTACAAGTAGCCTGAGCGACACCGGGAAATTAATCCTCGTCTTTTCAATGTTTGCAGGAAGAGTTGGCATGTTAACTGTCGCGGTTGCATTTGCCAAGAAAGTACTGACGCGCAATTATAAATATCCTGAAGAGTCTGTAATGGTAGCTTGATTAACCTAATCCAAATTATTAACGAATTATCCAGTTATGATATATAAATCCAGTCCTCAAATTGCCGTAATCGGTTTAGGTGTTTTCGGCATGTCTTTGGTAAAAACACTCGCTAAAGAAGATGCTGACGTCATTGCTGTAGATATTAACATGGAGACTCTCGACGAGGTGAAAGGAACCGTCGAACATTCTATTTGTTTTGATGCGACCGATCCGGATCAGCTAAAATCGCATGGTATCACGGATGTAGATATTGCAGTAATTGCAATTGGTGAAGATTTCGAACCTGTCGTTTTGATTACAATGGAATTAATAAAAGCGGGTGTAGACAGAGTTTATGCACGGGCAAATTCAGATACTCAAGAGCAAATTCTCAATAAAATTGGCGTGTTTGAAATCATACATCCGGAGCGCCAGGTTGCTGAACGAATGGGCATCTCGCTTCATCGCCAGGGAATGAAAGACTTATTGGAATTAGGTGACGATTTATCGGTTTTGGAAATTGATGCTCCCGAATCGATGATCGGCGAGACACTCAACAGCTTAAACCTTCGGGAACGGTATGGAATAAATATTCTAACCATAAAACGTCAAAAAAACGATTCCTCAGATGAATCAGAAGAAAAAGAAGAAGAAAAAGAGTACCACTCTATAGGCATACCGGATGCAAAATCAAAGATAAAGTCCGGAGACAGGCTTGTTTTGATGGGACACAAAAAGGACTGTGAAAAAATCATAGATCTTGACTAGTTAGTCAGACGATAGATGTAAAAGGCTGATTGGGACCGTTAGTCCATTAGCATTCAGGAAGAGCTGGACACAATAGAGTGATGGTCTCTTTTGTATATACTTGTTTCATATGGGTTAAATTTTTGGGATGTTCTAAATATCCTGCTTCACATCTAACCAATAAAGTGATACCTTTAGACGATAATTTTTAATTGAGGTAATCACGGTTTGAAAATACTTGTCGCCGGTGCCGGTGAAGTAGGGTACGAGCTTGGAAAAGTACTGTCCGAAGAACAACACGATGTCACTATTCTTGATATGCGACAGTCGTGTCTGCAGAGAGTTGTCCAGAACCTGGATGTTCTCACAGTTGAAGGCAACGCCACATCCCCGAATTCACTTGTGGAAGCCGGGGCGCAAACAGCCGATTTGATGGTGGCCGTTACCAGTGTGGACGAAGTAAATATCATCGCCTCAATGATGGCTAAACGCCTGGGTGTAGGCAAAGTGATAGCAAGAGTTCGCAATGATGAACTTTCACAAAAAGATTCTCCACTCTCCCCGTCCGAACTTGGTATTGATGTTTTAATACATCCCGAAGAAGCTGCCGCATCCGAGATTCATCTGCTGGTAAAAAGAGCTTCTGCAAGCGATGTCGTGTCTCTTGCTGATGACCGACTTCAATTGGTAGGCCTCAGAATCGAAAAGGGGTCGAAAGTTACCGACCGTCCGTTGCAAGAGCTTGCCGCTGAATTTGATGATCTCCAATCGCGCGTGGTCGCTATATCCCGGCGGGGAGGAACCATCATTCCGAGAGGGAGCAGCATTTTAAAGGCAAATGATCACGCGTTTTTTGTTACAAAAACGGAACATCTGAAACGACTCATTACCGTTACAGGACACGACGATAAAGCACTCCGAAGAGTAATGATTGCAGGAGGAAGTGAGGTTGGACGCCTGCTGGCGAAAAAAATGTGCGAGGACAAACAGAAATGGCAGATAAAACTCATTGAGCCTGATGAAGAGGTTGCAAGCAAAATCGCCAACAATTACCGGGATATACTTGTATTGAATGGAAATCCAACCGATCCAAATTTGCTTGTGGTTGAAGGCATCCAGGAGATGGACGCGTTTATTTCTGTCACGGATGATGAAGAATCAAATATCATTTCTTGCCTGATGGCCAAGCATCTTGAAGTGAAAAAAACGGTAGCCCTGGTATCTAAAACACAGTACGTTCCGTTAAGCCAAACCATCGGAATCGACGCGATTGTAAACGTTAAAGCATCGGCATCAGATGAAATTCACCGTCAGATCCGACAGGGCATGATGCTTACCGTGAAAGCACTTCAGGGAATCAAAGCCGAAATTATCGAAGTTGTTGCCGGTAAAAACTGCAAAATGCTGGACATACCGGTTCGAGATCTTTCCCTTCCGGAAGGGGCCGTTCTTGGCGGTATTCTGCATGAAGGAAACGTTGAAATTGCCGTTGGAGATTCAATCATCCGTAAAGGTGACCGCGTTATTATCCTCGCTCTTCCAAGGGCTATTGAAAAAGTAGATCAGCTCTTTTAATGATTGAATTTCTCGAATACAATAAATCACGGCCAAGAATCGATATTCGCCTGGTAAGCGGAATTTTAGGAGGGTTAATTTTCTTTCTTGGAGCATCATTGATACTACCTGCAATCATAGCCCTGATTTATGGTGAACCCTCCTGGTCGGCATTTCTGATCACTGCGGCCGGGTCTATGATACTTGGAGCCGCATGTTTCTGGGCGTTTCGCCCCCAGGAAGAACTCCGTATGAGGGAAGCTTTTTTGATCGTAACTCTTGCGTGGTTTATCGGGTCGCTGGTTGGGGCAGTACCTTTTGTTATTTCCGGAGCCCTCGAAAGCTACACAGATGCTGTTTTTGAAGCTATGAGCGGACTCAGCACCACCGGAGCCACAATTCTTGGAGGTGTAACGAGTGACGGCATACAAAATCCGGCAATCGAAGATCTTGACAACAGTCTCCTCTTCTGGCGCTCGCTGCTCCACTGGCTTGGTGGGATGGGAATTATAGTCCTTACACTGGCTCTTTTACCGCTTTTGGGAATAGGCGGAATGGAACTCTACCAGGCTGAATACTCCGGTTCAACATCCGATAAGCTCACCCCGCGCATCCAGGAAACGGCATTTCTGCTTTGGACCGTATACATAGGCCTGACCGGCGCCCAGTTTCTGATGCTTTGGGCCCACCCCTCCATGGACTGGTTCGACGCTATCAATCATGCGTTTTCCACACTTGCTACAGGTGGTTTTTCCAATCTGAATGACTCCGTTGCCGGGTTTGATTCCGTTTATGTTGATGTGGTGATCATAGTGTTTATGTTTCTCGCTGGCATCAACTTTGCGATGCATTTCAAACTGTTTTCAGGCGATGTAAATAGCTTCCTTAAAAACAGGGAAATTCGGTTCTATACTGTCATCACCCTTTTATTCGTCATCGGCGTGTCAGGCGGTCTTTGGCTTATAGATGATCAATCGTTTGGTGATGCACTTCGATACGGCAGCTTTCAGGTCGTCTCTATTGTTACGACAACAGGTTTTGGAACAGATGACTATGCCCTATGGATGCCGTTTACATCATTTTTACTTTTCATCCTCTTCTTTACGGGTGGCTGTGCAGGTTCTACAGGTGGCGGCATTAAAATGATTCGTCTGATGATCATTGCAAAAAACATTGGTCGGGAATTTAAGCAAATTATTCATCCCCAAGCGGTACTGCCCATTCGGGTTGGACAACGGGTGATCGAGTCTTCCATACTTAAAACGATTCTTGGCTTTTTTATGGTTTACTTTCTCATTTTTGCAGTTGGAGCACTAATCATGAGTTTCCTCGGATATGATTTTATGTCAGCCATGGGAGCGAGCATTGCATCTCTTGGAAACATCGGCCCGGCCTGGGGTGATTTCGGGCCCACTGACAACTTCGCGGGCGTGCCCTATTTTGGTAAGTGGGTACTGCTCATACTCATGATGATCGGACGCCTTGAGTTGTTTACTGTACTTGTGATTTTCACGCCGTGGTTTTGGAAGAATTAGGTTCGCCCCTACGAGCCTTCCAAGGGTTGGGAACCCTTGGAGGGTTGGAATAGCTTGATTCACAAGACATAGCATGTCTATTCAATCTCAGCTCACAGATCTATTTCGTAGTTGATTTCGATTCAGATCGATGTTCGACAAAAGACAGACATGCAATGTCTCCTGCCTGAGAATCCTCACCTACTCGTTTCTGTTGTTGATCTCTCCTGTAAAACACGTCCTACGCTCAAGAAAGAAACCCCTTGCTGACCTGATGTACTGATATTAATAGCTTCAAGTACAGGTGGAATGATTGATTCTTCGGATTCCCATTTAACCAGAAAACTTGCCCCCACTCCTCCCCGCAGATCACGCTCTTCAATGACATAAGAAGTGGAAGCTAATGGATCTATTACAACTCCTGAATCAATGTACTGTTGAATCAGATTGCCCTTAGAATCGTAATAATTTACTTCTACTAATGTAAATGAGCGGTATGGATCAGCATTTCGAACACTCAATGTGGTAGTCAAATTAAATGTTCTCTTTTGATCTTGCTGATAGATATGCGAATACACAGGCACATAAACCAATTGCCCTATACTAGTTGTATTACGAATGAATGAGTCGGACTGCCCTATCAAAATGGAATCAACTATCGTATCCTGTAGAATTGGTTCATCAACAGAGGCAGGCTCCTGTCTATCAGTACAATTCATAATAAACAGTGCTAGAAATAAAACAGCAGGTATAAATTTCATGGTATTTCAATAATAATATTCAACAGATGTAATGGGTAATATAAAGGTCTCATGGTTTTATTGAATTAAGATCTATAGGAGCATCCCCGCAACTAAATAACAACTTTCTATAAGCTTGCAGTGTAATTTTTTTAAAAGGTAAAAGATGATGATAGACTATGTTTAGTTTATTTACTCATTTAATACAAATACTATTTATAATCGTAGAAAAGTACTTTATAAGAGTTTTAGGCATATGATCAAACTATTAAAATTCAAGAACTATTCAAGACTAAAAGTACTGACATAGGAAATTTTTTAACATCTCAACTAAGGCAAATCATATCAAGTGATGTTTCATTGATGTAGCGTCTGGAATAGTAGATGTAGGTCTTCACCAAATGGGATATCAGGCAATAAATAGTACAAGTAAATATCAGTTGAGATCTCAGTATAAATTTGTAGCTTTGAGTGAATTTATTCTTCTCATATAACAAATATATGGCTGACTTACGACGAGAACTTGGTTTTTGGGATGCACTAACGATTGGTGCGGGTACGATGATTGGAGCCGGTATTTTTTTACTTGCGGGTGTTGCTCTTGAACTAACCGGTCCAGCCGCCATCTTTTCATATATTGCCGCTGGTATTATTTGCATTATCACTGCCTCGAGCGCGGCTGAACTGGCTACCGGAATGCCGACATCCGGCGGAGATTACTTTTTTGTATCCCGGTCACTTGGACCGGCTTTTGGAGCTATTTCCGGCGTAGGCATCTGGCTCAGCCTTACTTTTGCCATCTCTTTTTACCTTTTTGGACTTGGCGAATACCTGAGCCAGTTCATGCCCTTGACACCCTTCTGGGGAGCTGTACTAGGTGGCGTATTACTAATTATTCTAAACATTATAGGAGCTAAAGAATCAGGGCGCACACAAGTAGTTGTAGTCCTTACCCTTTTTGCCATTCTTGGCGGATTTAGCTTTTTCGGATTCTTTAATATCGAAACAGCTAATCTCAATCCCTTTTTCCCATTAGGTATGGAGCCCATTTATACGACTACGGCCCTGGTATTTGTCTCCTTTTTGGGATTTGTCAAGATAGCAGCCGTTGCCGAAGAGATTAAAGATCCGGCCAAAAATCTTCCTCGGGCACTTATAGGATCGGTAGCATTGGTAACAGTCTTATATGTTGTGATCCTTTTAGTGATAGCCGGAATGTTTCCTCAGTCAACTATTAGTGAAGTTAGAGACCCTCTTACCACTGCAGCCAGGCAAATGCTGGGTGGATTTGGCGGAGTAGCAATCATCTTTGCGGGACTTCTTGCTACGTTGTCCTCAGCAAATGCAAGTATTATGGCCTCTTCACGTATCAATCTGGCAATGGCACGCGACCGCATGGTCCCCAACTGGCTTAGTAAAATCCACAAAAAACTACTTACTCCTTATCGCGCCATCTTATTAACTGGCCTTTTGTCACTTGGTTTTCTACTAATTGATAGCCTCGAAAATCTCGCAAAAATTGCCAGTGTTCTGCAATTATATAGTTATGCCGCTCTTAATATCGGTTGTATTGTTCTGCGTGCCGCCAATCCCGATTGGTACAAACCAAGTTACCGCACGCCCGGCAATCCCATCGGGCAGCTTTTCGCCGCTATTGGATGTTTAGGCGTAATTATCTATTCCGGTCCTTTTGCACAAATTGCAGTTGTTGTGCTTATTGTAGCCAGCTTAGCCTGGTACGGTATCTGGGGACGAAACAGGGTATCCATAGACTCTGCTATTCCAGATTTTAAAGTACGGTGGGCTGAGCATGGATGGAGTCTCTTTTGGGTGCAGCCTGAAATAATTGAAAAAGAAGAAGTCGAAGAGTGGATCCCCACCAAACGTCCACTCAACACAAAGCCACCGCGCCATATTGTTACTGCATTGGCCAATCCTGAACACGAAACTGATTTATTAAGACTTGCACAATTTATTTCTGCTGGTGAAGATGAGCCGGGTATTGTAGAAGGCATGCATTTAATTCATGTTCCATACCAAACCCCTATTTCTACTATTCGTGAGAAGCTGGAGCAGCGACCTTCCATCCAACGAAAAATCGATAATATTCTTGACCAATCCAGTAAAGCATCGGACCATATCAAAAGCAGATATAAGGATATTCTGAAAAAGACCGACTTCCGTTCAGTTACCGATGCTGCTCACGATGTTTTTGGAGCTATGATTTCAGAAACCCATAACCGTGAAGCGGATATTTTATTAATGGGTTGGCAGGGAGGGTTTAGTGTAGGACGTATCTATAATTCTCCCGTTCAGCGTATCATTAAAAACTTAAAGGCTGATGTGGGAATCCTTAAAAATCGCGGACTTGAAAAGATCGATTCTATCCTGCTACCATGGGGTGGTGGACTGCATGCCTGGTTGGGTCTTGAACTTGCTGTTCGTGTCGCACGCATCCACGATGCCGAATTAAAAATCTTGCGACTTGTTAGAGAAGGAACCGACATTGACGATGAGCGCAAATCGCTTCTAAAGTCTATTGATCCGTTAGTAAAAGACTTTGATAAACTGAACCTGGATATACATATAGCAGAAGATGTAACTTCAGGAATTATGGCTGACTTTGAGGATGACTCTCACGACTTAGTCATTATCGGAGCATCGCGCGAATGGGGCATCCGCAATGTACTTATTGGTACTATTCCTGACATTATTGCCGACAGAGCTCCATGCTCAGTGCTTATGGTGCGGCGCCACGTCTCGGAGCACTGGAAGGTTAAAGCCAGCGAAGGATTTAAACAAATCAGAGAAAACCTTGGGCTTAGTTCCTCACCAAATGCCGGCCAGGAGTAATGTTAATTTGTGAATGATACTTGAAAAAATTGCCGACTGAGAAATCATGAGCTTGTAGTAATGCAAACTCTTCTATTTAGTCAGTATCACCTAATAAACTATGGCAGAACAGTCTGGATTTAAGCGTGATGTAGGCTTATTTATGGCCGTAATGATTGGCATTGGTGCCATGATGGGGCCCGGAATATTTGCACTTCCCAGCGAAGTGGCCGAATCAGCCGGTCCGCTTGGTATTATCGCCTATCTTGCTATGGGTTTGCTGACGTTATTTACTGCATTCAGCTATAGTGAACTGGGTGCGGCAATTCCTATTGCCGGCGGCGGGTATTCCTTTACAAGCCGAACCCTGCCACGACCTGTCGCTTTTGTTACCGGTTGGTTTTTCTGGATTGGAAATACACTGGCTTGTTCCCTTTACGCCGTCATTTTTGCGCTGACTATTAAAAACTATTTTCTTCCAGATATTAGCGTCATACTAGTGGTTTTTATTACAACACTGGTCTTTACGCTCATTAACCTGCGGGGACAGGCTGAAGCGCTAAAGTTTATTGCGGTAATGAATATCATTGAACTCATCGTGCTGGTCGGTGTGGGAGTCCTGGGTGCTTTTCATGTAGAACCGGTTAACCTTGATCCAATAGCTCCGATGGGATACGGTCCGCTGATCCCCACCATGGGATTAATCTATATCTCGTATGTCGGTTTTGATCTTATTACCGTTGCTGCGGAAGAAATTATAGAACCTGCTAAAAACATTCCTCGTGCTATTTTCATCACCCTTGGAACCGGTATTGCTATTTATGTACTTTTACTTTGGGTGATGATGGGCGTCGTGAATTACACAGACTTAGCCCAGACGAGCACCCCCTTCATTTTTGTTGCTGATCATCTGTTTGGCGCATGGGGGCGCTGGGCCGGTATAATTGCCACAATTATGGCAAGTTTATCTGCCTTTAGCGTTACATTGGGTGCCAGTTCCCGTGTATTGTTTGCCCTTGGCCGTGACGGGCATTTTCCGGGTTTTTTTGCTCGTCTGCATTCAACTTATAAAACTCCACATATTGCACTTTTTGTTTGCGCTGGCTTAGTAGCACTGCTTGGAGCATCAGGCATAGTTCGATTGCTGGCATCCGCCAGCAGTTTCGGTTATCTGATCGCTATTGGGATCGTCAATTATGCGGTGATTGCGCTTCACCGAAATATGCCCAACCTGCGACGTCCGTTCAAAATCATTTTATATCCTGTTGTACCGATTTTGGGGATTATCACCTGCTGGTTTTTTGTACCAACACTGGATCCGCAAAGTTTGCTGCTGGGTGGTGTTTTGACAGTCATTGGCGGGATACTTTATCTTCTACAACCGGGTAACAGGGACGATCTGCGTGGATTTCCTGAATTTATACAGCGTATTAAAATTAAAATTCAAGCTTACTGGAGACCTCATATGAATGTACTTATTATCGGCGGCGGCAATCAGGGCAGTAATATTGCTGACCGATTGCTAAAACAAGACGAATTTCGGATGGTCTTTCGATCGTCGGAATATCAGATTACTTTTATAGAACAGGATGAAGTAAAGTGCGAAAAACTGGAGCAGCGCTACAATGTGCCCATTTTTCAAGGCGATGGCACCAAGCAAGAGGTACTTGAGCAGGTTGAACCTCAAAAAATGGATGTGGCTATTGCCGCTACTAACGATGATCAGCGTAATTCTATCATAGCACTTCAAGCCAAACGTTTAGGTATTAAGCAGGTTATTGCAATTGCAAGAGACCCTGCCTACGTCTCTTTATTGGAAGATAGCGGCATTGTATGCATCAGTGCTCCTTACGCTACTGCCGCTATGGTAGAAAATTATCTGGATCGACCAGGGGTAGCTGATCTCTTCGAGATTGAAAACGGTGTAGCAAGTCTTATTGATATGGAAGTTCCTGAAGGGGGAACAGTTGTGGGAAGTCTTATTCAGGAAATAAATATTCCGGATCAATGTGTAGTAGCAGCATTAATTCGAGATGACAAATTTGTTGTTCCCAGAGGACATACTGAAATAAAAAGCGGCGACCATGTGGTGTTTGTAGGACCAAGCGAATCTATACAAGCTGCGCATGAGATTTTTTCAGCTACGGAGCAATGATATTTAAATTCTGCTACGTGCTATTTTCTCTTTTCCAGAGTTAAAAGTTGATGGGTTTCACGACATGGCATGTCTGTTCAGCCTCAGAACACAAATTCATTTCGTATTTTGTTTCGATTCAGATCGGGGACTGGCAAAAGATAGACATGCAATGTCTCAAGCCTACGACTTGATATAAATGTCATTAAAAATCTTTTCTCCCTCTGATTCGCCAATCAGAATCAGCTCCTGATCTGTTGTCATTTTTATTTCCGGGTCCGGGTTTATCGTCATCTCCCCATTTTCCCGAATGGCAAGAACCGTACATCCTGTCTTTTTCCTGATATCTGTTTGTATAAGATTATTGCCTGCAAGTGTGGAACTAACTTTGTGATTGAAAATATTCAGCCCTTCTGCGAGCATCATCACATCCTGCCCCTCAAGAATGTTAAAGATCGTATTGGCTCCCATTGAAGCGTAACTCATCACAAAATCAGCTCCGGCCCGGTGAAGTGTATTTACGTTTTTTTCGTAATTAGCGCGACTGATAATTTCCATTTTTGGAGAGAGCCGACGGCAGTAGATTGTTAGAAATATGTTCGTATCGTCATCGTGTGTCGTAATTAGTGTGGTGTGTGATTCATGAAGTCCGGCTTTCTTGAGTACCTCATGATCAGCTGCATCCCCTAAAATATATTTCTCATTATCCCGAATGCGGTCCGGGTTTTTATCAATGATTCTGTAATCAATCTGCCGCTCCTTTAGTGAATTAGCAGCTGCACGGCCTACGCGGCCTGCACCGATTATCACAACAGGCTCGTCTGATACATGATAAATGCTTACCAGCTCATCATAGCCACGCAACTGTTCTACAGATCCTGCAAGCACGAGAACTGTTTTGTCAGAAATCTGTGTCTCAGGCAATGCCTGCATAAATTTACCTCTCTCCCAAACCCCCACAATTGAGATCCCAACTGTTTCGCGCAGTTTACTTTCTTTAATTGTTTTACCCACAAGTGGTGTTCCCTGCACCGTAGCTTCTCCAATCACAAGTTTATCGATGTGGCCAATCACATGAACACGGGCGTTGCCTCCCAATGTTCGCCGTGCCAATGAGCGGCCAAGAATTTCTCCCATTCGAAGCACATGATTCACACCGGCCAGTTCCAGGATATCCACAGAGTCGGCTGATGCTGCGGTGGCTACAATCTTAATATCTTTATTATATTCTCGAATCGTAAAAGCTACGTTGGTATTAATCGAGTCACTTCCTGTAGCCACAACCAGAGATGCCTTCGTAATATTCAGATTCTTGTAGGTATCGTAGTCTACAGGATCGTTGTTGATTACGCTGTACCCCTGATCTGAAAGATCAAGTGCTTTTTGCAAATCGGGTTCAAGTACTGCGTAGTCTATTTTATAGGAATCCAGTTTTTTTATGAGGGCTTCTGTTACAGCATCAAGATGGGTTATCACTACGTGATTTCTAATATCTTCATCCAGCTTTTTTGGGGCTCGGGCCTGATTCTGAGCTTTAAGCCAGGGGGCATAGAAAAACTCAATAAATGTAAAAGGAAGCATGATTAGCAGAAGCAGTACCCCTGAAAAAAGAACCAGCATCGAAAACAGGCGCCCGAGGTCGGTATAGAATACGATATCCCCGAAACCAAGGGTGGTCATAGTTACTAGTGTCCAGTAGAAGCCAGTCAGCCAGCTCACATTTTCCTGCCCCTCATATTCCATGATATAATGAAAAATAACAGCATAAGCCACGAATAAGACTACAATTAGACCAACGAATTTCATCAGCTTCCTGATGTTGGTTTTAGCCCGCCGGTTGGCAAAGAAATAAGAGAGTTGTGATCCTAAAAACTTCAAGTCTGCTACCTATAATTTAAATTGTGGTCAAAATTATCTACTCGCTCACGTAATTCCTAATCGTATGTTAAATAGTGTGAAGTCTCAAAATTAGTTGAACTAACATCTAAAATAGAAGCGGTTTTGATTGGAATTTCAAGCATGGAAATGGTTATTTTTAAGGCTTTCTAATGTTACGTCAACTAAAGCCTCAACTAAATCTTTTGAATTTGTGATCCGATCTGCAGCCGGTTTTCTTTTTCTGCTACTGTTGCTACCTGCTCAGTATCTGTATGCTCAGACCGGGTCCGGTTTAGATCCCATTCCAAACGTATATCTTGACTGCAACGCGTGCGATGTCACCTACATCCGGACAAATATCACATTTGTGAATTACGTCCGTGACCAGGAAGACGCCTCTATATATCTTAACATTACCGATCAGCGAACAGGCGGAGGCGGACGGGAATTCACGCTCATCTTTTCAGAAATTGACAACCCGGATGGAAGGGTTGATACACTTCGTTACAGCTCACCCAGTTCCGATACAAATGATGAGCGACGGATTGGCCTGAGCAGGCATATCAAAATTGGGTTAATTCCATTTGTCACACAAACTGTTGCCGTCCGCAACCTCGACATTTTCTATGAGGCACCTGAGGTCACTGAAGAAAAGGGAGAAATTGATGACCCATGGGACAATTGGATATTTGATATAAACCTGAGATCCAATATGAGCGGGGAGGCATCGGAATTTAATTTCGGGCTATTTAGTGGACTGGAAGCAGAACGGACGACTCATATCTGGAAAATAAGGGCACGTGTTCGCGGTGAAATTAGAAGAAGAAATGTGGAACTCACTGACCGCACGCTGAATGTAAACCGTGATTGGGGAGATTACTGGGGAATGGCGGGATACAGTATATCAGATCATGCGACCATAGCACTTTTTTCCCGTGCCCGATTCTCTAAGACAAATAATATTGCACTGGAATCATATATCGCACCGGCAATTGAATATAATTTTTTTCCATACGATGAATTTCAGCAGCGCCGATTTGTAGTTCAATATCAGATTGCACCCTCTTACCGAAGGTATTTTAATACCACCATATTTTTAAAAGATTCAGAATTGATCATGAATCAAGAGATATCCACACGTCTGAGATATGATCAGCGATGGGGACGCATCGATGTGCGAATGTCCGGAATGCATTATTTTCATGATACATCCATCAACAACTTCGAAATAAATCCTTCATTTAATATTCGCATTATCAGGGGGCTTTCCGTAAGCCTGTCAGGCCGTTACAGAATTATTAACGATCAGCTTTCGCTTGAAGCACAAATTGATCCAAGTGATCCCGATAATATCATCCGTGGTACACAGCGTCCAACCTCATACGACTATTCAGTGTCGTTTGGCCTTTCTTACACATTTGGCTCTATATACAACAACATCGTAAACCCCCGGTTTTAGCCATTTGGATTTTACGTGATGTTATAGAATTGTGAGCCCCTTTTCTATCCAGGCTCATTATGTTCCTTTTTGTAAAACTAACCCACTCTTATGAATACAATAAAGTTACTGCTTCCACTTCTTCTCATTATAACGGCCTGCACGGCCCCCGCTCCTGATCTTGGATACGTCCCCGGCGACGTAATGGACATTGAGCCGCTGATTATCGGCGAAACCATTCCTGATATCACGCTTCAAAATCACCAAAGTGAATCGGTAAACCTGCTTGATGATAATGCTGAAAATACGCTATTCGTCTTTTATCGCGGCGGCTGGTGCCCATTCTGTTCCGCAGAACTTGCCGAGCTCGCCTCCATTGAAAATCAGCTTTATAACCTTGGCTTTAATATTGTGGCCATCAGCCCCGACAGCCCTGAGTTTCTTCGCCAGACAATGAACGACACAGATATAAATTATACTCTGCTTTCCGACAATATGATGGAAGCTTCTAAAGCATTTGGAATTGCATACAGACTGGATGATGACACCTATCAAAGGTATAAGAGCAACGGAATGGATCTTGAAGAACGATCCGGCCAGCAACACCACTTGCTGCCTGCCCCGGCTGTTTATCTGTCAAACCCGGAAGGCATCATCGAGTTTGAGTATGTAAATCCCGATTACAGGCAACGAATAGATAAAGATGTACTAATGGCGGCCGCTCGATCGTTGGTAGAGTCTCAGAACGAATAAATATCATATTCTATTCAAACTCACTTATCAATTAAATCAGTATTGGTACGGCTGTAGTTTTCAGGCTATAGTTCGTACCTTTTAAGTATGGAAAAAGAATTACAAGTTGCAGAAAAAACAGATCTTAAATCGTTAACCACAGCCGAGTTAAAAGAATTTACCGATGAACTTGGCTTGATGGGCTACCGAGCCGATCAGCTTTACCAGTGGCTATATCAGAAAGGCGCGTCATCATTTGATGAAATGACCAACCTCTCCAAAGATTTGCGCTCAGAACTCGATAAAATAGCACAGGTTCGGCGAATTTCTATTCATAGCCAGCAGCAGTCGAAAGATGGCACTATCAAGTTCCTTTTTCAGCTCGACGGCCCTGAAGAGTACAAGGTTGAAGCTGTACTCATCCCTGATTTTTATCCTGATGGCGCTCCGAATAGGCTCACGGTATGTGTCTCATCACAAGTGGGCTGCATGTTTGGCTGTTCGTTTTGCGCAACCGGTAAAATGGGGTTCTTCCGAAATCTGACTCACGGAGAAATCGTAGACCAGGTTCAGATTATCAACGAAGTTGCTGAAGAAACCTACGGCAAAAAAATTACCAATATCGTCTATATGGGAATGGGCGAGCCGATGCATAATTTTAAATCAGTTGTAGAATCAGCCAGAATTATCTCCAATCCGCTTGGCATGGATATGTCTCCCAAGCGTATAACAATATCCACAGTAGGCCTCACAAAACAGATCAAACAGCTGGCCGATCTCGATCTGGGCGTCAACCTGGCAATTTCACTTCATGCTGCTGATGACGAGAAACGAAATGAGATTATGCCGATCAACACCAGCCTCAACCTCGAAAAACTCGAAGAGGCTGTACGATATTTTTACGAGGAGACCGGACTATCCGTCACATACGAATATCTCTTGTTCGACCATTTTAACGATGATGTTGTCGACGCCAAGAAACTGGCCTCAATCGTCCGATGGATTCCATCTAAGGTAAACATCATCATGTACAACAATGTGGATGGTGTGGCCCTTCAGCGTGTAAAAGAGCAGCGGCTTGATCGGTTCATGAAACAGCTTGTCAGCCAGCGCGTAACAGCCACTGTTCGCCGTAGCCGTGGTGATGATATTGATGCGGGATGTGGCCAGCTGGCCATCAGAGAGGGACAGGAAAAGGGGAAGAGTATGGCGAAGTAGGTTATAGTGTTGAGTTTTTAGTGTTGAGTTGTAGTTTAAAAACTAAACACTCATCACTCTTCCCCTA
This sequence comes from Rhodohalobacter sp. 8-1, assembly GCF_038150125.1. Taxonomy (NCBI): domain Bacteria; kingdom Pseudomonadati; phylum Balneolota; class Balneolia; order Balneolales; family Balneolaceae; genus Rhodohalobacter; species Rhodohalobacter sp. 8-1. Next base: position 25,716 of record NZ_JBBVMF010000029.1, read on the forward strand.
AACGCTGATAGGAACCTTCGAAATGCACTCAGGCACGCTGTCAGGTTTAATCTCAAGACTCACTTCTCAAGACTCACTTCTCAAGACTCACTTCTCAAGACTCAAGACTCAAGACTAATGTATCAAATTAAAGATCCGGTTAAACCGGGGCAGCCATCGTTCGCCGTCCCATGAGAAGTAGATCAGGCTGGCTTTTCCTACAATATGATCATCGGGCACAAACCCCCAGTAGCGGCTGTCTTCACTATCGTCGCGATTATCGCCCATCACAAAATAATAGTCCTTCTGAATCGTGTATTGATTGGTTTCCTCTCCGTTAATCACGAACTGGTCGCCATTTTTACGGACCGTATTTCGTTCATACCGCTGGAGTATATCCTGGTAAATGTGCCAGTTATCGTTGTTCAGAGTCACCTCCTCACCGGCTTGAGGTACCGAAAAAGCTTCCATATTATCATGGTTCATAAAACCGCTGGAAAAATTAAATGGCCTTCGGCTGAATTCATCAAAATCATCCGGCAGCACAAATGGCTGAACAGACGTAACTTCTGCCCATCCTTCTACCGTTGCTGCAATATCGGAGGTCATGTTGACGATATGCACGCCGTTGCCGCTTTGAACAATCCTGCCGCCAATATCGCGAACTTTTGAGGGACTCAGTCTGATCCGCTCACGAACCTGAACACGATAATGCCGCATCAATGTATCAAATCCTTCAGCTTCAGATCCATTAACATAAAGTACTTTATCGTCCAGTCGAAGACGATCTCCCGGCATACCTACTGCACGTTTGATATAGTTGGTCTTCATTGAGATAGGAGCCACATCTATCGGGTAGTTAAATACCACAATATCATTGCGCTCAATGTCTGTGTATCCCGGAATTCGGAACCATGGCAGGTCAACACCTGGCAGGTATATCTCCGTAAATGGCACGGAGAGCGTCATGGGTGTACGCGGCCCGTAAGCCAGTTTGGATACAATCAGGAAATCGCCGGTAAGCAGCGTTTTTTCCATAGAAGGTGTAGGAATTCTATAAGCACCAAAGAAAAACGTCCGAAGAATAATCGCGGCAATAGCGGCCCAAAGCAATGCATCGAGCCACTCCCTGGCCCAGCCTTTTGCTTTACTTTCTTCCTCTTTTGTCTTTTTAGGGTCGCTCGACCAGAAACTTTTTTTCTTGTTTGTACCGGATTTTTTTTTGCTCAACGTAGATCGTGATAATTAGTTAAAACTGGGTCTGTCAATTATTTCCCGATTAAACTCACCGTTATTATACGTTACTTCATACCATTGATCGCGCTCAGGTGAGTAAAAGTAATCGCTGAAAGATGCGAGAGAATCCCCCTCGTTCATAAGTAGTCGGGTGAACGTTCGTTTAACCTGTGGCATCAAATCAATATAACGGCTCGCACCTACATAGACCAATCCATTTTCAAACGGCCCATCGAGATCGAGCACCATCATCGGAATTTCTTCATCAATAACAAACCAGTACTCGAATTGCACGGCTTTTCCCGGACGGTAGTTCGCAGTGTTTATCAGGTCTCCGATCGTTTGGGTCGGATCGCCAAATACAGCTTGCAGCCGAGAGCGCAGCTCAATAGTTGGTATACGATCAATCGTAGTCGGGTTATACAGTCCCTGGCCGGTCCAGTTGATATTAGCAAACCGTTCCTGGAACTCAGCACGGTTGGAGTGCTCGACCTTTACAATCTCAGGGTCTTCAAACTGGGCTGAAGCCTGGAGTGGAATAATGAGGGCGAGCAGTACAATACTTAGAAAATAAACTATACGTCGTTGCTTCATAGGGTAAATCAGTCTTCGTCCATTGATAAAACGGCCAGAAATGCTTCTTGTGGAATTTCCACCGAGCCCACCTGTTTCATCCGTTTTTTTCCTTCTTTCTGTTTTTCAATCAGTTTTCGTTTTCGGCTGATGTCACCACCATAACATTTGGCGGTTACATCTTTGCGCAAGGCACGAATGGTGTCTCTCGCAATCACGCGTGATCCAATAGCGGCCTGTATTGCTACTTCATACTGTTGCTGGGGAATAAGTTCCTTAAGTTTCACACAAACCTTACGGCCCTGCTCGTAAGCGTTATCTCTGTGTGTTATACTTGAGAGTGCATCCACAGGATCACCGTTCAGCAGAATATCTAAACGAACCAAATCGCCCTTTCGGTATTCAATAAATTCATAATCAAGAGAAGCGTATCCCCGGGTGCCGCTTTTGAGTTTATCGTAAAAATCGAATACAACCTCTGCCATCGGCAGTTCATACGTGATGTCGACCCGATTCCCTTGCATAAACAATTGGTTGACATAAACACCGCGACGATTTTGACAAAGCGTCATCACCGGGCCAATATATTCTGCAGGCGTAATGATGCTGGCTTTGATGTAAGGCTCCCAAACTGTTTCCACTTTTCCGGCATCCGGCATTTCGCTGGGGTTATCAACCTCTACCCTTTTCTTCTCGCCTTTGTAGTCGGTTTCAACTTCGTACTGCACGTTGGGAACTGTGGTGATGATATCGATATTGAATTCACGATCGAGACGTTCCTGTACAATTTCCATATGAAGCAGTCCCAGAAACCCGGCCCGAAACCCAAATCCAAGCGCTTTGGATGTTTCCGGCTGATATGATAAAGACGCATCATTGAGCTGAAGCTTCTCGAGTGCAGATCTCAAATCTTCAAAATCTTCTGATTCTGTCGGAAAAATACCGCTAAAGACCATCGGTTTCGATTCCTTATATCCGGCAATCGCTGTATCTGCTCCCTTTTTTTGATGAGTGATGGTATCTCCCACGCGAGCATCCTGCAGAGATTTTACACTGCCGATTACATATCCCACATCTCCGGCTTTGAGCTCTTTACAGGGACGTTTTTTCAGTTCAAGATATCCGATTTCTTCGGCATCATACTCTTTTCCGGAAGCCATAAACAGAATGCCATCCCCTTTTTTGAGCGTACCCTCCATCACCCGCACGTAGGCAATAGAGCCGCGATAGGTGTTAAAAATAGAATCGAAAATCAGGGCTTTAAGCGGTTTGTCAACCTCCTGTTTTGGTGCAGGAATTCGGTTTACAATGGCTTCTAACAGCTCTTCAACTCCCACTCCCGTTTTACCGGACACATGCAGGATATCGTCCTCTTCACACCCGATCATATCGATTATCTGTTGCCCCACCCCTTCTACATCGGCACCGGGCAGATCAATTTTATTCAGAACCGGGATAATTTCCAGATCCTGGTCTACCGCTTGGTAGAGGTTTGATATTGTTTGAGCCTCAATGCCCTGGGCAGCGTCTACAACTAAAATGGCGCCTTCGCATGCTTTCAGAGCACGGGATACTTCATAGGCAAAGTCAACGTGGCCGGGCGTATCAATCAGGTTAAAGACAATCTCCTCTTTAGTAGGACGTGTATAAACCATCCGAATGGCGTGGCTTTTAATTGTAATACCACGTTCTCGTTCCAGGTCCATATCATCAAGAACCTGTTCCTGCATCTCCCGCTCGGTTATGGTACCCGTCTTTTCAAGAAGACGGTCCGCCAGGGTAGACTTCCCGTGATCTATGTGGGCAATGATGCAAAAATTTCGAATCTGGGTCATAATTTCAGATGGGCTGAATTTAAAGAAGCCTTAAATATACGGATTCAGAACGGCGATTGCACTCTTTTCGTGCGCTGTCTCTTGAGATTTTCTACTCTTTGGTGGGGCTAAGCAATTCTACATGAAATCGGAATTGTTCATCTTCAACGGTCATGGTGTCGTAAACTTCCCGGATGAGGGCAAACACAACGTCAGTGTCTCCTTTCACACTTGTTGACAAGTAGTTCACATCAACCTCCACGTCATGCTGGGCCACAAACTCCAGAAGGTCCTGTACTTTTTCTTTTGGATGATCGGTGTAAAGCGGGATATAGGTTAGCTGAGCAATGGTCTTCATAAAGCTGATCTGTAATGGTTTAGAATAATAAATAATAATGGTGCTCCAACGCCCCCATTTTTGGAGATTTTTTTGATTTGGAACATAATTCAACTCATAAGATAAAACAGACTTAATACACCCCAAAACACAAAAGAAAAAATTTTCATGAGACAAATCATTTTTTATACGACCGCTGCACTTTTAATCGTGCTGACAACCATTGCATGCGACCCTGCAGAAAATTCATCTACCGGAACACTGCAGGTGATGCTTACAGATGCACCGGCAGATTACGAATCGGTAATCATTGATATTGAAGAAGTTCGCGTCCACATCAGTTCCGATTCGGATGAAGATGATGACGGATGGCAAACCATCAACGAACAACCGATGCGAGTTGACCTGTTAGACCTTACAAATGGAAATACAGAAATACTTGGAGAAGAAGCGCTCGAACCGGGTGTTTACAGCCAGATGAGATTTATCCTTGGTGATGAAAATGAACTTGTGATTGACGGTGAAAGTCAGCCACTGACAACTCCAAGCGCACAGGAATCCGGTCTTAAATTAAATATAAACGCAGATATTGAGAGCAATTCAACATATACCCTTCTGCTCGATTTTGATGCCTCACGATCAATCGTTCAGGCCGGAAACTCTGGTATGTACCTGCTAAAACCAGTCATCCGAACCGTAAACTTAGCTGAAACAGGTGCCATTAGCGGCGACATAAACCCGGGAAATGCACAACCCTGGATTTACGCTATTGCCGAAGAAGATACGGTTGCCGGCACTCAGGCCTCCATCGATGGCAACTTCCTTTTGATAGGCCTCACAAGCGGAACCTATGACCTGTCTTTTGTTCCAACGAGTGATGAGCTGAATCCAACCTGCGTTCCTGAAGTAACCGTGATCGCCCCTGATACCACATCCGTTGGAACTATAAATCTGGAGGATATCCAATAGCGAATATGTTTAGTTAAACAGACATTGAGTCATGTAACAGATAGATCCGCAATGTCTCAAAAAGACATCGCGGATCTTTAGGGTTGGCAACTCTTTCAGCTTTCGCCAGACATGGCATTTCTCGGGTTAGCTACGGCGTTAAATTGCAATTAATCAATTCTGGCAATCACAGTATCATTTATTAGCAATAGAAATGCTATGTCTCCACATATCCCACATCACAAAAACACCAGACATGGCATTTCTCGCAGCAGCATCTGCATCCATCTACTTTTCATCGCGCCGCATTAACCCGGCAATATTCAAAAGCAAAAGAAATGCAATGTCTCTTCACAAACCAAATCGTGCCACAAGCAGACATAGCATTTCCAGCGTTAGAATCTGAGTTCCAATATTTTTCATCGCTATCATTAATCACGACGATCACTCACCGCAATAGAAATGCCATGTCTAACGCATAAAAAAATCCCGCCTCCGTAACCGAAAGCGGGATTTTAAATACTGTCTTAAAGTATCTCAGAAGACTACAGAATCTTGTTTACAAGTTCGGCAGTTCTGGCTGAGTAGCCGGCTTCATTATCGTACCAGCCAATCACTTTCACAACGTTGCCATCCACTTTCGTCATCTTGCTGTCGAAGATGCAGGAGTGCGGATTACCAATGATGTCGCTGGATACCAGCTCTTGCTCGCTGTATTCCAAAATGCCTTTCAGGTCACCTTCGGCGGCATCTTTAAAGGCTTTAAGAACATCAGCTTCCGTCACTTCCTCGTTCAAGACTGCTGTAAAGTCGGTAAGCGATCCATCCGGTACAGGCACGCGGACTGCACCACCATCAAGTTTACCATCCAGATGAGGCATAACGAGACCCACAGCGGCAGCTGCACCTGTGGTAGTTGGCACAATATTGGCAGCAGCAGCACGGGCTCGTCTAAGATCCTTATGAGGTCCATCAACGATTTGCTGATCGCCGGTATAGGCGTGAATTGTGGTCATAAAGCCCTGTTTGATGCCAAAAGCATCATCCAGCACTTTTGCCATCGGTGCGAGGCAATTCGTTGTGCAACTTGCGTTTGAGTAAACGGTCTTGCTTTTATCAATCTCATCGTCGTTTACACCCAGCACGATTGTTTGCAAATCTCCTTTTCCTGGAGCGGAGATAATTACCTTCTTGGCTCCGGCTTCAATATGTTTTGAAGCACCTTTATCGTCACGGAAAATACCGGTTGATTCAATAATAACTTCAGCACCACGCTCTCCCCATTTCAGGTTGGCAGGATCTCGCTCGGCGGTAATACCAATTTTCTTTCCGTCAATCACCAGATTGTCGCCATCTGCAGATACATCACCGGGGTAAGTTCCGTGAACTGAGTCGTATTTGAACAAGTGTGCCAGTGTGTTGGCGTCGGTCAAATCGTTAATTCCAACAACCTCAATTTTATCACTCTGATGCTCCAGGATAGATCGCATCACCAATCGGCCAATGCGTCCAAACCCATTAATTCCAACTTTTACTTTAGCCATATAAATAACTCCATTGTAATTTTAGATTGACTGTTTATAACAGCTTTTCTATTCAGTTAGTTTAAAATAAAGGTTTCCGTTCACTCTATCCATTTTAAGAGATCATTAATCAAGAAAAAACAAAGGTTTTTGCGTGTAAGCGCTTTTATCAGGCACTAGCCCGAATTAAACTCAAAAATTCTTTTTTATGAAGGCCGCTGCCCATAGTACAGTTACCTACCGGTCGTCATTATCGAGATCAATGTCTTCATCTATATCCTCATCGCCAATCAGATCTTCCACCTCAGCATCAGTATCTTCCCCGGTTATTTCTGAGTCATCATCGTCTTCATCAACAGAGGGAACCGGTGGAGCTTTTTTAATCTCCGCTTTTGCCCCGGCACGTTTCAGACGCACAGCAATGTCAGTATTTTCATTGTCATTCGCGATATTGAGAGCTGTATCTCCATTTTTATCTTTCAAACGAACGTTTGCACCGTTTTCAATCAGTAAATTCACGCACTGATCATGTCCTTCACGGGCTGCGAGCATCAATGCTGTTTGCCCCCATCGCTGACGAGCGTTTACGTCGGCGCCGGCTTTCAGGAGAAGTTTTACAGCAGAGACATTACCCTCGCGGGCTGCTACAATGAGCGCCATATCGCCTACGGGTGTACCTGAATCAAGCAGATACTTAAGTATCTCAGTGTTCTCTTGTTCAGCAGCCCGGCTGAGGGCCGTGCCACCCATTTTGGTTGTAACTTCCGGGTCGGCACCGTTTTCCACAAGATATTTAACAACATCCAGATGGCCATTTTCAGCGGCGTAAATGAGGGCACTCGCACCATTTTTGTGTGTTTCATTCAAATCTTGGCCTTCCTGGTGAAGACTTCGCACGCGGTCAAGATCACCTTCTTTAGCGGCTTGTAAAAGGGGGGATAACTCCATTATTGAAAATATTTATTCTATTTAAAAAGATCATTACTTGTCTAAATTATTGATCGGTATATCTCAAATTAATTGGTTTAAATCAACCCATATATTTCAATCAGATTATTTAAGATCTTTCGACAGATCAAAACCATTTGCGAATTCACGGCCGCTCATCCGTTTTCTACCGGGCAGCTGAAGCTCCAGCAACTGGATGGTCCCGTCGCCGGTTCCAGCAAATACGCCCCTCTCATCTGCTTGTAATTCGCCGGGGCGAAGGTCCATCTGAGGCCCCACTGCTGTTTTGTACAGGTTCATTCGTTCACCATCATACGTGCACCAAGCCAGAGGAAAAGGATTGAGTCCTCTCACGAAGTTGTGCACATCCTGTGCCGGCTGCTTAAAATCGATTTCTGTGTTTTCCTTGAAAAGTTTGGGTGCCGATGTAGATTGGTCATTATCTTGCGGAGTGACGGTATAACTGGCTTCGGCTATAGAGTCTAAAGACTCAACTATCAGGTCAGATCCAAGGTGCTTCAGCCTCTCATACAGCTCTCCAGTTGTTTCGTCAGGTCCAATAGGGGTTGATTTCTGTCGGATGATTTTCCCGGTATCCACCTTTTTTTCAAGAAAAAATACGGTGCACCCGGTCTCTGTTTCACCTTTAATAATAGCCCAGTGAATAGGAGCCGCTCCCCTGTATTTTGGCAGTAGAGACGCATGAAGATTAACCGAACCCAGATTGGGGATCTCAAGGAGAGATGGTGGTAATATTTTAAAGGCTACAACAACAAAAAGGTCAGCTTTCAGGCCGCCGAGATAATCTTTGAGTTCCGCATCTTTCATATCTTCCGCATCAAATGTGGTAAGCCCGAGCTCTTGTGCACATTTTTTAACGGGGGTTGGTTCAGGCGATCCGCGTCGGCGGCGGCGCTTATCTTCACCACTGATGACCGAAACTATTTCGTGGTTGGAGTTGTGTAGTTTCTCAAGGCTTGGAACCGCAAAATCGGGCGATCCCATAAAAACAATCCGAAGCGGTTTCATAAATTATGCCGTGCTTTTTTAGGCGCCAATGGATATTCCGCCTCAATCTCACCTTTGTCTATCTTTTTAAGTGCCGACCGATGCAGCCGTTTTTTAAACGCACTCAGATAATCCAAAAACAAGATGCCTTCCAGGTGATCATACTCGTGCTGAATAATTCGTGATATCCAACCTGAAAATTCATTTTCCTGTTCATTAAAATTACGGTCCAGATAACGGATTTTAACGTTCAGCGGACGCTTCACATCGTCTCGCACATCGGGTATACTCAGGCAGCCCTCTTCCATTTTAACCTCATCGCCACTGAGCTCTATTATTTCAGGATTGATAAAAACCATAGGCCCAAGGTTCACTTCCTCCAGCTCATCTGTTATGGCATCTGCATCCATCACAAAAAGCTGAATCAATTCACCTACCTGGGGAGCGGCGAGACCTACACCATTGGAATTATACATCGTTTCAAACATGTCGTCAATCAATGTTTGAAGGGAGTCGCTATTCTCTATTACCGGTTCTGTTTTTTCTCGTAACACACTATCGTCGTACGTCACGATCGGTAGTATCGCCATATTAAATTGCTCAGTTAGATTCTAAAAATTGCTGTAAAAGGTACGCTGCAACGGCTTGGTCCACACGGCCTTTTTCACTTCGTTTCTTTTTCGGAACGCCCGATTCTACTAAAATTTTCCGGGCATCCCGTGAAGAAAACCGTTCATCGACCATAAATGTTTCGATGTCGGGAAATTTTTTATTGAGTTTTTTTATGTACTCCTCAACAAGCCCGGTGGCGTGGGTACGATCTCCCTGCGGGGTAAGCGGCCAGCCAACAACAAATCCTATTACGGGGCCTGCGTTTTCGATCTGCCTCTTTATCTCTTCGAAGCTTTCATTTGGTGAAAACGTGCCAATAGGAGATGCAAATGATTTAAAAGGATCTGAGCGTGCCATGCCAACGCGTTTGCCGCCGACATCTATTCCTATCATTCGGCCTGGTTTCTCAGCCATTAATCGTTGTCATTTTCAATTTCTTTCAAAGGTTTCTTCAGAAACTTTTTCAACCGCTTGCTGGGTTTGAAATGAGTTTTACGATGTGCAGGCACAAATATCTCTTCGTTTGTTTTCGGGTTTCTCGCCTTCGGTTTGGCTTTTGTTTTCTTTACTTCAAAAACTCCAAAATCACGAAGTTCAATTCTACATGTTGGATCTGCTTCCATCATTTTACCGCGTAACGCGCCAATCACCGTTTCTACCCACGGTTCGGCTTGATTTAATGGAACATCCATCTCGTCTGCTACAGCTCTTACGATATCTCTTTTAGTATAAGTAACCATCTTAATAGATTGTTTTTTAATCAGTTATTCCTACGTACCAAAGCACTTTTAAGATAACAGATGAATAGAAAAAAAATTATTTATTATTTACGGTCCGTCACAAATGCAGGTTGAAAATCAAATTATTCGTACCGCATGACAGTTTTGACACCATCAACCCGTTCAAGACGGTTTATAACGCGTTCAAGGTGTTTGAGGTCGTTAATGTAGACTGCCAAAATGCCTTCAAACATTCCGCCTTCGCTGCTTACGTTGATACTTTTCATGTTTGTCTGGAGCGATTTTGAGAGCACTTCCGTCAAATCGTTCACCAAGCCAACTCTATCCTCCCCAATTACTTTCACCCCGCCAAGGAACTTAGTATCAATATTTTTCGACCACGTGACGTCCACAATTCTTTCGCCATCCGTTTTCAACAAGTGATGTGCATTCTTACAGTTCGACCGGTGGATTTTCACATCGCCATTCCGGCTGATAAATCCAATAACATTATCTCCCGGAATAGGATTACAACACTTCGCGTACGAGTACTTCACATTGCTGAGCTCACCCTCCACAAGCAGGGCTTTATCCTCACCTACAGAGCGCGCCGTTGATATATATTCTTCCTGAATTTCTTTGTCAGAAATTTTTTGCTCTTCTTCCGGCTGTTCATTTTCAAGGCGGCCTTTGCTTTTGTACTCTTTTACCTTTTTAAACAGCTCATTTACATCAAATGCTCCGTTGCCGATTTCGTAAAACATATCCTGGGTAGCATCAAACCCAAACCGGTGGGCAATCTTGGTGAGCTCCTGGTCTGATATTTCAATCTTACCTTTCTTCGCTCTCTTCTCCCACTGCTCACGCCCCTGGTCGGACACTTTCCGTTCTTTCTGCTTAATGAACTGCCTGAGGCGGGCTTTTGCCTTATGCGTCACTACATCCTCCATCCAATCAGGATTGAGGTTGATTTTATTCCCGGTAATTATTTCTACCTGGTCACCAATCTTCAGCTTCTGTCTCAGCGGCACCATCTTCCCATTCACCTTGGATGCAATGGCGCGTTCACCGATTTCGCTGTGAATTTCAAATGCAAAGTCTATACACGACGCACCCTTGGGCAGGGTTTTGAGCTCGCCATCGGGTGTAAACACATAAATCTCATCCTGGTATAAATTTAGTTGGAAATCCTTCACAAATTCCGTCGCCGCATCTGGCCGCGGATTATCGAGCACATCCCTGACCCAGTGCACAAATTTATCGAGCTCTTTACTGCCGCTGTCTTTGCCTTCCTTATATTTCCAGTGCGCTGCCAGGCCGTGTTCGGCAATATCATCCATTTTTCGGGTTCGGATCTGAACTTCTACCTTCCGCCCTTTTTTGGTAATCACGGTTGTGTGAAGCGACTGGTATCCATTGGCTTTCGGAACGGAAATAAAATCGCGAAACCGCTTGGGAATAGGCGTGTACCAGTCGGTTATAATCGAGTAGACTCTCCAGCAGTCCTCTTTGGTGTGAGGTGTTTCAAGAATGATGCGAATTGCAAACAAGTCGTATATTTCTTCAAATGGCTTCTGCTGATTCTGCATCTTACGGTAGATGCTATAGATGTGCTTTGGCCTCCCCTTGATCTCAAAATTAAATTCGTAATTTGAGAGCTCATCTTTGATAGGGTTCATGAATTCATCAATAAACTCTTCACGCGCTTCTTTCTTCTCCCTGAGCTTACGGGCGATAAACTTAAAAGAATTCGGGTCGATAACCTTAAAACAGAGGTCTTCAAACTCATTCTTGATCTTAAACAGACCAAACCTATGTGCAAGAGGCGCATACAGATCCATTGTTTCTGTTGCTTTTTTGAGCTGCTTCTGCCTTGGAAGATGGCTGATGGTCCGCATGTTATGCAGACGATCAGCAAATTTGATTAGCACTACCCGAATATCTTCCGCCATCGATAGCAGAAGCTTCATGAACGTTTCGGCCTGCTTGGAATTTCTGTTCTCGAAAACACCGGTGATTTTCGTCACGCCGTCAATCAGGTGAGCAACTACATCGCCAAAATCTTTTCTGATGTCATCAAGTGTTACGATCGTATCTTCAACGGTATCATGCAGAAGTGCTGCAGCAACAGATTCATCATCAATCGTAAACTCGGCCGCCATTATTTTGGCTACCTCAACGGGGTGTAAATAGTAAGGCTCGCCGGAGGCTCGCAGCACATCCTTATGGGAGTGATAGCAAATTTTAAAAGCGCGTGTGATAAGATCATCATCTGTTTCATCAAGATGCTCATGGCATAGGCCCAGCAGTTCATCAAGCGTACTTTGCTCGAGCTTTCCGAGTGAAAGCTTATCGATATAACCGGTGATGTCTGTGTCCAACTTAGCCATTGTCTTTCAATAGATTACTGCATATAAAAACTAAACCTGATAGTGAAACGTATAGCGCCTGAAAATAACGTATCATGAAGTAGTTACATATTAAAAAAGGCGATCAATGAATGATCGCCTTTAACTGGTTATACACAATATTCATTTCTGTGATCAAAAACGCAAGGAGACTCCCAAAGCCAGTCGGCTTACGTTGTCAAGATCAATGTCATCGCGACCCGTGATTTGGGTAAATCTGTACTCTATAAACGGATTCAAGATAGGAATAATTGTCACTTCTGCACCAATAAATCCATTCCAGTAAAAATCGTCTGCCTCAAATTCATCACGAATATCAGCACCTATATCCCCCGCATCTGCAGAATACTCGAGGCTCGAATTGTCCCACCCGATACCCAACCCAACGTAAGGTTTTACCAGGCCGACTGACACGCCTCCTGTTGCTGCAAGACCGAAATCATAACTCTGGATTGTCTGGTCAAACGTCACACCTTCACTGGTAAGATCGTTTGATTCATTAAAATAGCTGAAATGGCCGCGCAGGCCGAGATCTACAATCGGGACAGCAGAGAGAATTCCACGCTCGATTCTAACGCCAAACCCGTTTGTAGGATCTTCATCACGAACTTCATAAGAAGCCCCGATGGACCACTGCGCATTGGCTGTGTCGGTTAGCGTAAGTGGAAGCAATAATAGTGCGGATAGAAATGTAAGGAGTGTTTTTTTCTTCATAATTTTTTAGAGATTCTTTTGATGTTATTGTTTCAAAGATAACAGATAACACTAAATTGATTAAATATATTTTAAAGAATAAATACCAAATTTTGCAAAGCACATAATTATCTTCATGTATAAACTGAAAATTTAAAGGATAACTATCAAGGCGTCATTTTTCGATCTTAGGATTATCTAAGGCACAGAGTAAAAAGTCGCACTTGTCATAGATCGAGTAATAAAATTATTTTTAGTTATGTTGTGTGACTTTCAATCCTGGTTTTTTAAAAATCTTTTCTTGTAGAATAATCCCATAATTTGCGAAATAAGTGAGCTTAATTCTTCAAGGGTTTCGAACTCTTAGGAGGCTCTTTAAATTTGACTTAGATTTATAATAAGCTTCGGAGCTTCGACCATTCATCGGATGAAAAAGACAATGGTCTAACGAAAAAAATCATCGCCCAAAATCATCCTCTACCCGAACGATATCCTTTTCATCTGACGGATTCTGCGGATCCGTATGCTTCCATATTTCAGCCAATACGCCCCATTGATCGAGCCCTACAAGCCGGTGGCGTTCGCCCTGTTCAAGGCTTACCAATTCACCAAGCTCAAGTTCTTTAACAGGAGTTTGTTTATCAGTGTCGCTGACTACAACACCGGCCTTTCCACCAATTACCCGCCAGATCTCTGCCCGCCGATGGTGGTATTGCCAAGACAGTCGCTTACCGGGAGCCACCAGCAAAATTTTCGGGCTCAGCTTTTCAAACCCTTTGAAGTCATCTACACTCAATCCGGGAAAAAAGGTTTTGATAAATTTTTCGGCCTGACCTTCTTCGATCACCAGGAATCCCCCCCAGGGTCGCTCGGCGTCTTTATCAACGATTGTATAGCCTTTGTCGGCCAAAAATTGCTCTACGGTTTGAAATACATCATCTTCTGAGACGTCTTGAGGAATATTGATCATTGAATAGAATTGATTTGTTGTTTTGGGAATTAGTGAATTTATTGATTCGTGTGTTGGATAAATCGTATACAGAGGTATCCTGCATAAATGCTTATCAATTTAAGATTTGTCTCCTGAAAACAGAAATAGCAAAACTGACGAAATCTCACACAGTCTTCCTTTATCAAGATGGAGCTGTTTGCCAATCAGCTTGTCGCAAATCCATTAACGCTTCGGCAAACCGGTACCCTAATTCAATATACGTCTGGCTGTCATAGTGCCAAGCGTCGATAAATCCGTGATTTTCCGGTGCTGTGACTAAAGCTGCATGTTTGTCCTGTTCTACAAACAGTCGCTGTGCTGATTTCAGTATGTCACCAAATGGGTAGGTCTGTTTGCGTTTTCCACGGCCCATCATCGAATCTGAAATCTGCCCGACCGCTATCGGCAGCGATCTGTTATTCAGTTGCTCACGCATCTTATTCAGCAATACGGACAGGTTTTCACCATACGAATCTGCTATAGAGCGTGTATGTGATGCATCACTTTCACCCTGGTGCCAGGCAATACCGGCAGGCACTATACGTCCAAACTTTCTTTCTGCCGTTTCTCTTGCACGTTGGAGATGATGCTGAAAATGGGTCCACTGATTGATTTGATTACCACGAGTATACTCTGGATGCCAGCAGCCCCAGTCGGTTGCTGCATCGGAATGAATTGACGAGCCGCCCTTGGCATATTTATAAATTAAAATCTTATGCTCCGGACTCTTCTCCAGCACTCTTGATGCAAATGAAAGCTCAGGACCAAACCTATTAGAATAATAACTCCTGCTGCCGTCGGTGCGATAACCTGACCCATGCCCCGGTTTAAGCTTCTCCCAAAAACCCTTGTTTTCAATAGGCTGCTGGTCATCCCGCCGGTTGGGATTATAGATCCAAGCATTTTCAAAAACTCTCTTCAGGTGAGGCGGCAGATCATCCACGTATCCTTCGCCGTCCATATTCGATTGGCCGGCAAGGATAAACATACTTGCATCAGTTGAATAACTTTTTTGGCTCATTGTCAAACATAACCATTTCCCTGAAATTTTTTAATAGTATAGCAATTCAACGACTAATTTAAACTGCATCCTTCTGCAAACACCTTTATTCCGTCAGATAATCATTTGTCACCATATTTGAAGATATCACTTCATGTTCACAGCTTATTTTTAATGGAAGTGTTATTTTGTCGCCTGCAACAGTATCAGATCCTATGGCTTGAAAGGGACGTCATTCTTAAAACAATGACCATTCAAAGGCGGGATAGATAAAGCTCCGGGTAGAGCGGTTCGTTACCTCCCCGCTCCCCCACAGACCCGTACGAGCAGATTTCCCGC